>CAJCIA010000188.1 GCA_903970275.1 Betaproteobacteria bacterium | reverse complement strand
GGTCTGCGACCGCCGACGGAAATCCTGCGCGCGTTCACTGCACGGCGGTCCTAGACCGCCGCTACCGTAGACTACCGCGCGTCGGAGAGCGCGGGGGCGCCCTTAACGGAAAACGCCTCGTAGCGCGTGAGCTTTAACTGGTCTGGCTTGTTGCCGTAGAGATCGAAGACGACGAGATCATTGGCGCCCTTCTTCAGCCAGCACTCGGGCATATAGAGCGGATAAATCTGCGGCGACTCGCCGAGGTTGTGCCCATTGAGCCAGACGCTTCCCGCCTTCAGCCCGGCGGTGTCGAGCCCGATGGTCTGGAACGCATCCGCCGTCTTGTGCCAGACGAAGGTGCATTTCCAGAAGGCGGGCTGCCCGCTGGCCGCCGTCGCGGCCGGCTGCCACGGGTGGTGGGCGAGAAAATCGCTCCAGTCGGTCACGCGCGCGATGATCGCCGTCTCATCCAGATCATCGAGGCCGCCGTGGAAATACCACGTGGTGTGCGCGAGAGACGAGTTATGCCAGAGCGCGAGACCCAGCTGGCCCAGGTCGCCGCCGAGCCGGCTTTGGATTTCCACCAGCACGGTGTTCCTGCCCCGGACGAGAAGCTTCGACACGTCTTGGACGTGGTCGTTGAGCAACTGCCCGTTCAGGTAGACGATGGTCTTGGCGGGCTGGGGCGCTGATTTTTGCGGCGTGGCCGGCTTTGGCGGATCGAAGTGGGGCGACTCGAGCATGGAATCGACCTGGTCCGCCGTGACATGGAAGGTGCCGCGATACCAGGACGAGCCGCGCGTGGTGTTGAGGGCAAAAGCAGAGGGATCAACCGTCGGCCAACCCGCGTCATCGAAACCGGATCTGGCCAGGACGGCGGCATCCCCGTCCGTGGTGGGCTTGTCCCATTTCTTCCATGTGACCTTGAGCGGAGTGGCAGCCGCGTCGGCGGAAACACCGCCCCAAAGTCCGCGCGCGGTCCGCAGGCCGACGATATCGTGGTACATGGTCTTCGGGCGCGGGGACGCCTTGACGAGAATGGCGAGCGTGTTGGTGCCGGCCTTGGCGTCAGGAAAGTGAAGGAAGCCGGAGGTGCCGTAGGTCAGAGTGGTCGGCGTGCCGGGCTGGCCGTTGAGGTAAGGGACGAACGTGCCGGACTGGCCGCCGAAGTGCAGCGTCAACGGTCCCGCCTTGTCCGTCTGAAAAGTCGAGCGGTACCAGCCGTAGCGGTTCTGGAAGCTGTCGTAGGTCTCCATGGGCTGCGGACCTTGGGACGAGATCCACTTCGCGATCTTGATCTTTGCAGCGCGTTCGGGGGCAGCGTCGCGCCAGGACCAGTCCGACAAGGCAGGGAGATCGGGCACGATCACAGGGCCCTGCGTGATCTCCGACTTCCCCGACGCCGCGTATACGGTCGCCTTGCCGCCTTCGGGCGGAAATTCCACACTCCCATCCTCTAGCACAAACGACGGACCGACGTAGATCTTGTCATGCGCCAGCCAGGTACGATTGGTCATCTCGGTGTTCATCACCAGAAGCACGGCATGCTGGCCGTCACCTGAATCGAGGTTGATTTGCGAAACGGCACCGCCGACGGGGTAAGTGAAGTCGAACTGGCTCGGACCTGCGCCCGCCTTCTTCAGCTTGAGCGTCACCTCGCCGGACTCGCCGGCCGCGCCGTAACAGATCCAATAATCGGTCGGGCCGACGGTCTGCCGCGCCAGCACGTTGGTGCAGATCGACTCGAAGGAAGCGTTGTCCGTCCACGGCACGTTGACCAGCAGCGTGCGCGGCTCGACTGTGCCGACCTTGAAGCTGCCCTGGTGCGGCAGGGTCACGCCGGCGACCGTGACGTGCGCTTCCAGCGGGACGTTGGGATCGGCCTTGGGCGCATGGTACGCATTGGCATCCGGCACGATGGCGGCGACCGGGGCGGGCCCGCCTTTGCGCAGGAAATGGTCGAGCATGATGAAGCTACCGCCCGTGGGATTGGTCCGCGCGGTGACGCGAAGCTCCGGCTGATCGCAGGCGGCGAGCGTCGGATCGTCGTGGCTGCCCGTGAGCAGCGGTGTGAAGCTCTGGGCGAAATAGGCGGCGCGGCGCGCGGGGAAGTAGAGGTTGTGGAACTGGCCCGCCTCGCCAATGGGCGCGGAGTAATCGTAGGACACGCCGGGCTGCTCGCCGCTGCCGGAGTAACCGAAATTCGTTCCGCCGTGCGCCATGTAGTAGTTGTAGCCCGCCCCGCCGAAGGCGATGATTTTCCAGGTACCGCGAATCTTCTGATCGAGCGCGTTTGCGTTCATGTCGCCGTATTTGCCAATCCAGCCGGTCCAGAACTCAGTGCTGTACCAGGGGGAAGGATCGACGGGGAACGGCACCTCGCCGGAGGGATCAGCGCTATGGTGCAGGCCGGAATTGAACGTCGGCACCTCAATGCCGTTGCGCGTAGCCTGGTCATCCAGGTACTTGAGGTAAGGATCGATCACCTGAGTGCCCCAGCCTTGGGAATGCTCGTTCTCGAGCTGCACAAGGATGACGCTGCCGCCGTGATTAACCTGATGAGCCGCGACGATCTTCTCCACCTTGTCGAGGTGCGGATCGGAGTAGGCCACCGACGGACCCATTTCCCGCTCCGTCATCCCGGGCTTGACCGTCAGCCAGGCGGGATAGCCGCCCAGTTCCCACTCGGCGCACGAGTAGGGGCCGACGCGCGCCAGGGCGAACATCCTCATCTCCTTGAGCAGCGAGAGCCAGGCGCCGAGATCGTTGTTGTCGCTGAAATCCCACTGGCCTTCCTTGACCTCCGAGGCGTCCCAGAAGATGTAGGACTGGACCGTGTTGAAGCCCATCATCTTTAGGCGCCAGATGCGGTCGCGCCACAGTTCGCGGGGCACGCGCGCGTAGTGGATGGACCCGGAGCTGATGAACGTCGGCTTGCCGTTGATGGAGAAGTAGCCGTCCTTCCAATGGATCGCCTGCTTGGCCGTCGGCTTGGGCGGGAAGATCTCGCCGGGCGCGCCCTGGTCGGCCGCGTCCGCGCCAGGCGCCCTACCTGACTGGGTGGCAAGGATCGCGGCGAGAAGGAGGCTTCGATAAATCATGAGAGGTAGTCGTGAGGCTACGTGATTAAGCGGGCCCCAGCGGAAAAGTTGCGCAGTGCGGACCATGATGTGGTTGCTCCCGGACCAGGACGATTGCTTGCGGAATCGCGTTGAAAAGCAAGGGGATCATGCAAGGTGCCCGAGCGCGAGCTTGCTCCGGCAGGAACGTGCCAATTCACTGACACCGAAAACGCAGAGCGCGTTTCATGAAGCCGGATGGCCCATGATCTGCAAGGCATGCCCGTTCGTTTCGATCTTCGCGACGGGCACGAACTGCGTATGATTGAAATTGTGAAAATGACGGCCCACCGGACAGGAACGGTTGCGGCACCAGCGGAAATCGGCATTCGCGCCGAGCAACCGCTGCATCTCCCGGCTGCGCACCGCTAGGAAACACACATGGCCCAGCTCTTCCCGCCCTCAGTTGATCTCGCGGCGAAGTTCGTCATCCTGGGCGTGGTCACGTGCCTTGTCGGCGGGGCGTATGCGTTTTATTTGCTGAATCGATCGCCCTATTGGACCAACGTGGGGGTGACGATCGATCAGCCGGTGCAGTTCAGCCATCGGCATCACGTGCGCGACCTGAGGCTGGATTGCCGGTTTTGCCACACCTCGGTCACCACCTCCGCCAACGCCGGCATGCCGGATACGCAGACGTGCATGACCTGCCATTCCCAGATCTGGAAGAACGCGCCGATGCTCGCGCCGGTGCGCGGCAGCTATGCGTCGAACGAGCCGCTCAAGTGGAACCGGGTCAACGAGACGCCGGGCTTCGTTTACTTCGATCATTCCATCCACGTGGACAAGGGCGTGGGCTGCTCCAGTTGCCACGGCCGCATCGATGAGATGCCGATCACGTGGAAGTCGATCGACATGGAGATGCAGTGGTGCCTCTCGTGCCATCGGCATCCGGAAAACGCGCTGCGGCCATTGAACCAGGTGGAGAAGATGGATTGGGTCCCCGCCAAGGATCCCGAGGAGGGCGAGAAGTTCTACCACGAGCGCAACATCCAAAAGGATCACCTCACCGATTGCTCCACCTGTCACCGCTGACCGCCATGATGAAACACTCGCTTCCAGACCAGATCGAGCTCGGCCAGGGTGGGCCGCGTTTCTGGCGCAGCCTGGAGGAGTGGTCGCAACATCCCGATTTCCTGCCGTGGCTGCACCGCGAGTTTCCGGAACGGGCCAGCGAGTGGGATTCGACCATCGACCGGCGCCGCTTCCTGCAGATCATGGGGGCCGCGCTGGCTCTGGCGGGGCTGAGCGGGTGCAGCCGCCAGCCGCAGGAAAAGATCGTGCCCTACGTGCGGCGGCCGGAGGAGATCATTCCCGGCCGGCCGCTTTTCTACGCCACGACTTTTCCGCATCGGGGCTATGGCAAGGGCGTGATCGTGCGCTCCGAGATGGGCCGCCCGACCAAGATCGAGGGCAATCCCGATCATCCCGCCAGCATCGGCGCGACCGATGTCTTCATGCAGGCATCGATTCTTGGGCTGTACGATCCCGACCGCTCGCAGGTCATCCGGCAGAAGACTGAGGACCAGACGTGGGACGGATTTACCGAGTACGTCGGTTCGCGCGTGCAGGAGCATGAGAGGGATCAGGGCGCGGGGCTTTTCGTGATGACGGGCCGGATGACCTCGCCGAGTTTTCTCGATCAGCTGCAGCGCCTGCAGGCGCGCTTCCCCAAGCTGACGTGGTGCGAATTCGAACCGGCCGCGCCGGTGCGCGCGCGCGCGACGTCGGGGAACGCCGCCGAGCCGAGCTACGATCTGCGGCGCGCGGACGTCATCGTTTCGCTGGATGCCGATTTTCTCGGGCAGGGTCCGGCCAACCTGATTCACACCAAGGCGTTCAGCGCGCGCCGACGCGATCCGGCCGTCGATTTCAACCGGCTCTACGTCGTCGAGTCGGCGCCGAGCATCACCGGCGCCAAGGCCGATCAACGTTGGCGCCGCAAGCCGTCGGAGATCGTGGCTTTCGCCAAGGCGTTGGCCGGGGCGGTGCTGGGGGGCGCGGGCGGAAATTTACCGCCGGAGATTCAGCAACTGGCGGCGGACCTGCGGCAGCATCGCGGGACCAGCGTGGTGATGGCAGGGGATTACCAGCCGGAGATTGTCCACGCGCTTGCCTTTCAGATGAACCAGGCGCTGGGCAACCTCGGCGAGACGGTGAGCTATGGCGAGGCTGGCGTTCGTGGCGTGGCGCTGGCGGATTTCATGGCGGCGGTGAAGCAGGGCGCGGCCACCACGCTGCTTATCGCGGGACCGAATCCCGTCTACGATCTTCCGCCGGAAACAGGATTTGCCGAGGCGCTGGACCGCGTGCCGCATGCGATCCATCTCGGCCTCTACGACGACGAGACCGGCGCGCGCTGCCAGTGGCATGTGCCGGAATCGCACTACCTCGAGGCGTGGGGCGACATCCTCGCGAGCGACGGCACGGCCAGCATCATCCAGCCGCTGA
>CAJCIA010000187.1 GCA_903970275.1 Betaproteobacteria bacterium | reverse complement strand
GCGTGTGTCGGCGGGCAGCGCCTTGATCACGGGCAGGTATTTCGCGACGGCGCGGCAGTGAGCGGGGGACTCGTGGCCGTGCAGTTGCGCGACGTTGAATTGCTTGAGGAGCTTGCGATAGCCGAGGTTGGTGAACTCGCGGACGGCGTCGACAGTGACGGCCACGGTGGTCACGAAGGGCGGGAGCTGCTCGACGATCTCGATGGCGCGCTCGATGGGGATGAAGCGGCGGCTCTTCTCGTAGAGGATGAAGCCGAGCGCGTCGGCACCGGCATCGACGGCCGCGCGGGCGTCGTCGAGCTGGGTGATGCCGCAGATCTTGATGCGGGGGGGCATGGGATTTTGACGGAATTAACGGAATTTACGGAATTGGGGCGGAGGCGAGGTGAGGATCGTCCGTCATTTTGGTTACTTCCGTTAATTCCCGTCTCGACCGCAAAGAACAGCGAGAAGTATCTCCCTTATTCCACCACGTGGCGCGTTTGGGCAACCCAATCGACCACGGCCTGCGTGTTGCCGCCGGCCTGCCAGACTTGGCGGAGGAATTCCGCGGGATCGATCGAATTGGTGCGGAAAAATTTGCGATCACCGCCGCAGCCATACATGAGATCGGGCGGCATCTCGCCGCGGAGCTTGGCCTGGGCCTTGGAGATGAGTCGCGGCAACCAGCCGATGCCCGCGACCTCCGCGTCCTTGGAGGGGAGCATGGCCATGTCGATTTCGTGCGTGGAGCGCTGGCCGTGCTGCTCGTTGAGGAAGTAGTCGCGCCGGACGGAAGCGATTTCCAGCGCGGTGTCGAGGGTGGGGACGCCGCCTTTGGCGAAATCCTCCACGAAGTCGAAGAACTCCTGCTCGGTGTAGCCGATGGAATCGAGGGACGTCTTGCCTTGCGCATTCGCCAGACCGGCTGCTTTCTGGTGACCCGCTTGGTACTTCGATACCGAGGCTTGGAAAAGTTGGGTAAAGGTTTCGCGCCAGACGGAGGAATCGCTCATCCCGCAAGCTAGCGAGGGAGGGAGGGGGCGCAAGGGGGAGCGTGGGCGGACAAGTCGGAAATGGCGATGCGCGTGGGGACGATCTTACGCCTTGATTGGCTTTGGTGACGCGCACCGGCGTCGGGCCGACGCCGGCTACCTAGGAGGCGCCGGCGTCGCCTTGTGCGTTATTTCGAGTGCTCGACGGCTTTGCCGGCGGCGGCGCCTAGCGCGCCTCCGATGGCTGTACCGGCGGCCACGCCTGCGGCTGCGCCAATAGGGCCAGCCACGACCGCACCGGCCGTGCCGAGCGCCGTGGCGGCAACGGCCGCGCCAGCCGTCATCCCGAAAACATCCTGACGGACGTTGCGCGTACCATTCGGGTTGAAGTCCGAGCGGAACTGGTCGAAGACGTCGATGACCGGCTTGGGCTGGATGACGTTGTGCACCGCAACGAGGGTCTTGCCCTCACGAATGGCGCGGTCGTAGAACTCGGCCTGCGATTGAGCAAAACCGCGGCCCACCATGGCGCTGGTGTAGGCGTCCTTGGACTGAGTCTCGTCGAGCTGGACGACTACCTGAAGATTGGCGTCGGGAATGCCGAGGTTCCGAAACGCGGCAATGGCGCGGTCGGCGTCTTCGCGATTGGAAAAGGCCCCGGCGATGATCTGCTTGTCTTCTGTCCTGCTGATGGTTTCTGGCATGGTGTTCCTTTGGTTGGAGATAATTTGTCTCTAACCCGACTTAGCTTCAGGCGTGCCAGTGCTGTAATGTAGTTCTATCTGACTTCCTATGAGAAGCTTGCGAGGACAAGCCTTTTGGCGGAGGACCCCGCTGCCGAGCTACATGCCAGACTGCCCGCAGGCGATCGCGCAAACTGCACGTGCGGAGTGAGGGGATCGAACCCCCGACCTTGTCCGTGTAAAGGACCTGCTCTACCGCTAAGCTAACTCCGCGATTCGGTCGGAGGTAGTATGCGCGGGGTTGTTGTTGGGGCAAGCTGTTCGGTGGGGAGAAGACTTTTCGGTGGCATGACTCCGTCGCCCGGAGGTCGACGGCTACCGACTGTGGGGACTTTCCACGATGATCGAGGGAAAAGGCTGGGAGCGGGCAGCATCCCGCGCTAAGGTTTTGCGATGTCTCCCGCTGTCGATCTTCGGCGCTTGGCGCTGACGGCCCGTACCGGCGAGGAGGGGCAGGTACTGGAGACGGTGGAGGCAACGTCCGGCTCGCAGACGATTGGCGCGCTGCTGGAAAAGCAGCTGGTCAACGAGAACGCGTTCCTCAAGGAGGTCGCGGCGTCGTACCGGCTGCCATGGTGGGACGCGCCGCTGCCGCCGATGGATGAGGCGCTGCGCACGCGCTTTCCCGCGCGGCTGGCGTTGCGTCACCAGGTTTATCCGGTGCGGTTCGAGGAGCACGGGCTGTATATGCTCACCTACGATCCGTTCAACCTTACGGCGCGGCAGGTCATCGCGCATGCGCTGGGCGAGCCGATCACGTGGTGCATCGCGTCGCGGCGCAACATCCTGGTGGCGCTGCGGACCGGTTACGGCGTGGGCGCGGCGACCTTCGACGAGATTCTGGAAGGCCGCGACGTGGACGATGCGGCGCTGGACCTGAAGCAGGAAGTGAACGTGCTGGACGAGGACGATGCCGACGCGTCGGTGGTGAGCTTCGTCAACCAGATCATGCGCGAGGCGCTGGACCAGCGTGCGACCGACATCCATGTCGAGCCGCTGGAGGACGACCTGCGCATCCGCTATCGGATCGACGGCGTGCTGCACGAGGTGCCGGTGCCGCCGAAGATCAAGATGCTGCAGGCCAGCGTGCTTTCGCGCATCAAGATCATGGCGCATCTCGACATCGCGGAACGGCGCATCCCGCAGGATGGCCGCATCAACCTGGAGATGCAGGGACATCCGATCGACGTGCGCGTGGCGACCATCCCGACGGTGAGCGGCGAGAGCATCAGCCTGCGGCTGCTGGCGCGCAACCGGTTCGATTTCGGGCTGTTGGGCCTGACGGCGGACGCGGAGCGGAAGATCCGCGAGCTGATCGCGCAGCCCAACGGGATCATCCTGCTGACCGGACCAACGGGCTGCGGAAAGAGCACGTCGCTTTATACGTTCCTTTCGATGCTCAACACGATGGAGCGGCGCATCGTGACGGTGGAAGATCCGGTGGAGCACAAGCTGCCGGGCGTGATGCAGATCGCGATCAAGCCGGAGATCGAGCTGACCTTTGCCGTGGCGCTGCGCAGCATTTTGCGCGGCGATCCGAACGTGATCATGGTCGGGGAAATGCGCGACTTCGAGACGGCGGAAATCGCCATCCGCGCGGCGCTCACCGGCCACCTGGTCTTCAGCACCCTGCACACCAACGACGCCATCGGCGGCATCACGCGCCTGATCGACATGGGCGTGCAGCCGTTTCTCGTTTCGTCGTCGGTGCGCGCCTTCCTGGCGCAGCGGCTGGTGCGGGTGCTGTGTCCCTCGTGCAGCAAGCCGATGACGCACTCGCCGGAATTTCTCAAGCAGGTGGGTTTCCCCGTGGCGCACGCGGACAAGATTCGGCAGGCGGTCGGGTGCGAGCAGTGCCGGCACACTGGCTATCAAGGCCGCGCCGCGCTCTTCGAGATTTGCCTGATCTCGCCCGTGCTGCAGGAGATGATCGCGCAGAACAAGTCGGCGGAGGTGCTGCGGGCCCGCGCGCTGCACGAGGGCATGGTGCCGCTGCGGCAGGATGGCTGGAACCGCGTCATTGCCGGTGTGACCACGATCGAGGAAGTGGTGCGCGTGACCTCGGCGGATGTTGATTTGCTGGATGAGTAGCCATGGCTGTCTTCACCTATCAGGGCACGGGCGCGCGGGGCGAGCGGCTTTCCGGCGAGATTGAGGCGTCCACGCGGGGCGAGGCGCTGCGGCGGCTGACGCGCGACAACATCCAACCGCTCTCGCTCGACGCGCGCGCGGATGGACCGGTGGCGGCCCGGAAATCCACGCCGTCCGCGGCCCGCGAAACCACCGGGCCGCTGCGGCTATCCTCCGCGCAGCTCATCCTTTTCACGGACGAGCTTTCCGACTTTTTGCACTCGGGCCTGCAGCTCGAGCCGGCGCTGCACCTGATGGAAAATCGCGAGGCGCAGTCGCCGATCAAGGTGGTGGCCGCGCGGCTGCGGGCGAGGGTGCGGGACGGCGTGAGTTTTTCCGATGCGCTGAAGGCGACCTCGCCGAGCTTCGGTGAGCTTTACTGCAATCTCGTCGCGGCTGGTGAGGTGAGCGGCGCGATGGCGCCCCTCCTGCGGCGGCAATCGCAGCATCTCATCGCCATGCAGGACCTGCGCGGGCGGATCACGCTGGCGCTGATTTACCCGGCGTTTCTCGTCGCCTTTGGCGCGCTGGCCATGGTGGTGTTCATGACGGTGCTCATCCCGAAGATGATCACGCTGCTGGTGAAGACGGGCACGGCGATCCCGTGGTCGACCTACGTGTTGATGAGCCTAAGCAAGTACGCGCAGCACGACGGGCTCTTCGTCCTCGCCGGCGTCGCACTGATGAGCGTCCTTTTCCTCTACCTGATCAACCAGCCGCGTGGCCGGTTGTGGTGGGACGAGGCGAAGCTGAAGCTGCCGCTCTTTGGGCCGCTGCTGAGCGCGTTCTTCTATGCGCAGTTCTGCCAGACGCTGGCGAACCTGCTGCAGAACGGGCTGCCGCTGCTCACCTCGCTCAAGCTGATGAGCCGGGCGGCGGGCAACCAGTTTTACCGGGGGCTGGTGGTGCGGATCACCGACCTGGTGGGCGAGGGCGCCTCGTTTTCGCGCGCGATGAAGACGGTGGGGCATTTCCCGCCGGCCTTGCGGGACTTGATCAAGGTGGGCGAACAGACGGGCGACCTGGGCTCAACGCTCTCCAAGGTGGGCGAGCGTTTCGACAAGCAGATCCGCGCCAGCGTGGAGCGGATCATGACCCTGATCCCGATCCTGATCATTTCGGCGCTGGGCGGGATGGTGGCGCTGATCGCCTGGTCGATGCTTTCCGGGATCTTCCAGGCCGTGCATGGGATGCAGGTTCACCATTAGGCGGCCTGTTCACGTCACCAAATTGTTACCGATTTTCTGAGATATCCCTGCTAGGCTTCCCGCCCGCTGCCATGACTGCCCACTTTCGCCATCTCCTGACCGGGGTAGTTCTCGTCATCGCGAGCATCGCGGCGCGGGCGCTGGATACGCCGGCGGAGTTCACGCTCGACCTGCCGTTTGGCGCGAACCAAGCCACTCCGCTGTGGTTGGGACATCCCGCCACGCCGGCGGGAACCTTCGCCACGCTGGACCTGCCGATCACGCCGCCGGATGCAGGCGCCTCGCTGTTGGTGACGGTGTTTTACGAGGAGAAGGCAGGCGGTTTTCTGCGCATCAGCTGGGCGGCGGGGCCATCGCTGCCGGCGACAGGGAGCGACCTGCCGGGTCCAGGCGAAGTCAGCACGTCGTCGGTCTTGTGCGACAATTTTTACGAGGGTATCGGCATGAGCAACCAGCGCAGCCTGCTGGTGCCGGCGGACACGCTGCAACAGGGCGGCACGCTTCATTTCCAGACCGGCGACAGCGCGCTGGGCATCTCGCGCATCAAGCTGGAATGGCTGGAGAATGCGACCGGCCTGGCCTCGCCCACGATTACGGACGTGCTCGTCACCTCGGCGGATGGGCGGACGCAGCCCTCGGCGGAGCTGGCGGGCGCGCCGGCCCTGGCGGTCGATCCGGCCTGGAAGGATCAGATTGTCAACGTGCCCATCACCGACGTGCCGGTGCGGATCGAGCAGGGCGTCGATTTCACCGTCCACACCGATGGCACGCCGGCGCGGGCGCGGCTTTCGCTGAAGGAATCGGGCCTGCCGTGGGGCCAGCATCTGGTCGTGTGGATCAACAACGCGCGCGCGGGAGTGGTTCATCCGGCAACGCCGGAACTGGCCGATCCGGGCTACGCGGTCGACGCGCCGTACGTCGGCTGGCGCGAGGGGACTTTTTTTGTGCCGGTGACGGCGTTCACGACGGGCGACAACGTGCTCGAGTTTTCCACGGAGCCGGATGGTCCTTCTCCCGCGACTCCGGCGGCCAACCCGCCTGCCTCGGCGCCGCTTGCGCTGAAGGACCTGAACCTGCAGCTCGATTATCCCGCGGGCTCGCTGGGGAACTCGGCCGCGCCGAACGGAACGATCCCGGCGCCGGCTCCCGCCGCTCCCGCGTCGACCATGCCGTGATCGCTCCGGGGCCTGGCGCTTAACCTCATCCTTTTGTGAAACAGAAAAAATCCTCCGTCCGCGGCTTCACCCTCATGGAAATGCTGATCGTGCTGTCGATCATCGGCCTGCTCATGGGCATGGTGATCTACAACCTGACTGGCGTAAACGACGTGGCGCAGGGGCAAAAAGCGCAGAGCGATATTCTCACCCTCAAGGAGGCGCTGGCCAGCTACCAGCTGGAAACCGGGTCGCTGCCCACGACCGAGCAGGGGCTTAAGGCGCTGTGGGAAAAGCCGACGGCCGAGCCCATCCCGGACCGCTGGAAGGCGATGATGGACGAGGAGACGAAGGACCCGTGGGGCCATTCCTACCAGTACCGCAATCCGGGCAAGCACAACCCCGACCGGTACGACATTTTTTCCATGGGCCCGGACGGCCAGCCGGATACCGATGACGACATCGGCAACTGGAAAAAGGCCGACACCGGCAAATGAGATGAATGCGCCCATCGCCCGCCGAGTGAAGCGCGCCCCGCGCCGCGGCTTCACGTTGCTGGAGATGTGCATTGTCCTTTTATTAATCGCGCTGCTGGCGGCCACAGCCATGCCGGCGCTGAGCTCGGCCTTCAACGAGCGCGCGCTGCGCGATGACTCGCACGGTTTTTCGCTGTTGGTCAAGACGGCCATGATCCGCAGCAACGAGGAGCAGCGGCCGTATATCCTGAGCTTGAACGGCAAGGACCTGGTGCTCGCGCCCGGGGCCGCGGCCGGCGACGAATCCGCGACCACCCCGCCGCCCAGCAGCGCGCCTGACGACGCCTCAGGCACGGAGCAGACGCTGGCCAACGCCCTGAAATTTCCCGACGCCACAAAGGAGCACACGTGGGATGCGCTGCCGGCGGTGAGCTGGACCTTCGAGCCGAACGGGCTTTGTCCGCTGCCGCGCGTGCGCTTCGAGCGCGGGGCGTCCTACATCGAGCTGGGCTTCAATGCGCTGACCGGCGACGTGGAGGATGAGGCCGACTATCTGCCATGAACGCTTCTCGCTTTCAGCGGCGGCCGGCGCGCGGCGGCATGGTGCTCTTCGAGGTCATCATCGCACTGAGCATCTTTGCCGTCGTCTCGCTCGGGCTCATCATCGCGCTCGATCATTCGTTCGACGCGGCCGAGGACCGCAACGTGGCGGACAAGGCAGCGCGCGGATTGCGCAACCAGCTCGCGCTCCTTCACGCCGGTCCGCTGAACCCCGGCGCGAGCACGCTGCCGGACGACGGCAGCGGCACGACCTATCATCTGGACGTCGAGCCCGCGCCGATGACGGACCAGCGCAAGCAGCCGCTGCTCGGCCTGTATCTTGCGACCATCACGGCGACGTGGAAAGAAGGGAAGGCGGTCGAAACGCAATCGGTCTCGCAACTGGTTTACCAGCCATGAAGCCGCGCTTCCGGTGCCACCGCCGCGGCGGCTTCACGCTGATCGAGATGATCATCACGCTCTGTGTCTTTCTCATGCTGGCGGGCGCGATATTCAGCATCTTCGGCGCGACGCTGGAGGGCACCAGCACGCTGCAGGACGACCAGAACCGGTCCGACTCGGCGGACGCACTGAGCGCGTGGCTGCGGGAGTCGCTGCTCGAGTTGCCGGCGCAGGGCACGCTGCTTTCCTACCATCGCGAGCACCAGCCATTCCACGTCTCGGGCGTTATCTGGGGCGAGGGTGCGCAGCTGCGTGCGCTGGATCTGCAGCCGCAGGCGAATGGGAATTACCTGCTGCGGTATTGCGTGAGCCCGGTGAGTGTTCAGGAGACGGGCTTCGCGGGATTGACTGGGACCGGCCTTGACGCGCAGGACCTGGCCAAGTTCCAGAACCTGGTCATGGCCGACGATTCCTCGCTCAACTGGCGCGTCATCGTCCGCGACCTGAAGGCGGCCGACTGGCGCTTTCGCCAGCCGAGCGCGCTGGTCTGGGACGATGTCTCCAGCGGCAAGCCGCTGTTCGCGGAGCTGACGTTTCAGCTGGCCGGGAAGGCCGATCCCGTGGTCGACGATTTCTGGATTCCACCCGTGCAACTGCCCGACTCCGGCACCGCCGCCCCGGCCGTGGCCGCGCCCGCGACCTCGCCATGAACCGGCATCGTCATCGTCGCGGCCGGGCGGGATCGGCGCTGATCCTCGTCTTTTGGTGCCTGCTCCTGCTCAGCCTGGCCGTGTTCGGCGTGGTGGAGATTGTGGAGCTGTCGGTGGAGCATGCGGCGCATGAGCAATCCGCGCTGCTGGCCGAAGCAGCGGCATCGAGCGGCGTGGCCGTCGGCGAGGAACCACAGTTGCTGCGCGACGATCCGGTCCTGACGCAGGAAACGGCGCCCGGCAGCGGCTTCGAGGTGACCATCTCCAGCGAGGGCGCGCGACTCAACCTCAACTTTCTGCTCATTACCCATCACCAGGATGTGCTCGTGTCGCTCTTCACCCATTGGGGCATGAAGATGGATGAGGCGCAGCACGCCGCGGCCTGCCTGTATGACTGGGTCACGCCGGGCGACCAGGCCTCGCTGAACGGCGCCAAGTCGGCGGCCTACGCCAGTGCCGGCCTGACGCAGCGGCCGAGCCACGAACCGTTCCGCTCGTGGGACGAGGTCGCGCAGGTCATGGGCGTCGATGCCATCGCCGCGGTCAAGCCGGACTGGCGCGACAGCTTCACGATCTGGAGCGATGGCCCGCTTGATGTGAGCCAGGCCTCGGCGGAAAGCATCGCCGCGGTCTTCGGCCTGGATCCCGAGCGGGTCCAGCAGATCGTCGACATGCGCGACGGCCGCGACAAGCTGCCCGGCACGCCCGATGACGTGCCGCTGACTCCCGCCACGCTGCAGGCCGCGCTTGGCTTGAGCGCCGACCAGATGAAGGCCCTGGCCAACGAGATCGTCTTCGGCGGCAATACGCGGCGGATCGAAAGCATTGGCCACGCGGGCGCTGTCCGAGTCAAGATCACCGCCGTCACGCGCATGTCCGTAAGCCCTCCCCAGCTCGTCGTATGGTCCAAACGTTGACCCGCGCTCCCAAAGACCAGCGCACCGTGCTCCTTCCCGGCGCCACGGAGGCGGAGCCGTGGGAAACATGGACGACGGGCCCGGGCGCGCAATGCCTCCAGGCCAGCGCGACGCCCGCGGCCAGCGGCGCCGGGCGCAACGCGGTGCTCGCACTGCCCGTGGCGCAGGTGGTGGCGCTGCCCTTATGGCTGCTGGAAATCGACCCGAAGAAATTCCGCGCCATGATCGTCCTGCAGCTCGAGGCGCGCGGCTTGCAGCCCCGCGGAGCCGAGGCGGTCTTCGACTGGTCCATCGTGGCGCAGGAGCCGGCGCGGACGCTGGTGCTGGTGGGCATCCTGCCGCCCACGCTGCCGGAGGAGCTGGAGACGGAGGCGTTTCCCCGCTTCGAGGTCTCGGCCCGCTGCGTGGAGCTTCCGCCGGATGCGCTCGTGCTTTGGCGCGAGCACGATCGCCTGGTGGCCGCCGTCACGCGCGACCAGCGCCTGGCCTACTTTCAAGCGCTGCCTGACGCGACGCTGACGGCCCGCGTGTTGCAGGACCTCACCTGCGTGCTCTCCGCGCTGCAGATGCAGGAGATCATCGGGCCGGTGAAGAGTGTCGTGCTGTGGTTCGAGGCTCCGCCCGCGGAGGTGGAACGCGTGGGCGCTCATTTCCGGCTGCCGGTGCGGCAGGAGTCGCGGCCCGGCCCGGTGCTGCCGGCGGAAGCATGGACCGTGGTGCCCGCACGCGTTTTTGAAGCGAAGCGCCAGCGGATGACGCGGCGGTGGTGGCTGCGGC
>CAJCIA010000186.1 GCA_903970275.1 Betaproteobacteria bacterium | reverse complement strand
CGTTGCAGGAGCGGCTCGAAGCAGCCGAGCAGCGCCATGATCCAACCGCCGTAGCTGGTGCCCCAGCCGCCGAAAAGCCCGCCGCCCTTGCGCGCGAGCTGCTGCAGCACGATGCGGCATTCCACCACTGATTGGCGCAACCCCGCCGCCGTGCGCAGCAGCTCGCCGCCCACCGAAAGCTCGCCATGAAAATGGCCCGGCAGCCGCCGCGAATAGTGAAAGGGCAAATGGATGAAAACGGCGTTCCAGCCGCGCGCGTTCAGCCGTCGCGCCCACAGGCGATAGCCCAGGTCGCTCACCGACATCAGTCCGTGCGCGAGGAGCATGGTCGGCGCCGTCCAGCCCTGCGCGCAGGGAAAGAAGTCGAAGGCCGCCCTGTTGTTTTCCGGATAATCGCTCGGGTAGGGGCTGTCGAACCGCAACCGCCCATGATCCGGCAGCTCCGGCGGAACAAAGCCGGGCGGAATGGTGTAGAACTCCTCCACCGGCCGGGCCGCCCATTCGGCGGTGAAGACATCCCACCGTTCCCGGAAATCCGCCGGCAGCTTGTGCCGCGCCTGCATGACGTTGACGAATCCGAAGCTGGCGATATCCACCGCCAGCGCCCGCGCCTCGTCGAGGCGGGCGAGCAAGCGCTTCACGCGTGCGACCCCGCGAAGAAGTTCGCCAAGCGGCGGGCGGCTGCTTTCATGCGAATAGAACTACCGCCCGCGACGCGTTTGTCGAGGGCACGCGATGAAAAGGATACTCGTCATCGGCGCGGGCCTCGGCGGGCTGGCGGCCGCCATCCGCCTGGCGCGCGCGGGCCACGCGGTGGAAGTCTGGGAACGCAACGAGGCGCCCGGCGGCAAGCTGCGCGAGCTGCGCCGCGACGGTTATTCCTGGGGCACCGGGCCCTCGCTTCTGACCATGCCGCAGGTGCTGCGGGAGCTTTTCGCCGACGCCGGCGAGCGGATCGAAGACCATCTCACGCTCGAGCGGCTGGACTCGTGCTGCCGCTACTTTTGGACGGACCGGACGGTGATCGACGAGGACGCCGCCTTCTGGGCACAACCGGACGTCGCGCGCTTCCTCGAGTACGCACGCGGCATCCACGCGCTTTCCGGCGAGGCGTACCTCAACCGGCCGCCCTCGGAATTCTGGCGCGCCTTCGCGCCGGCGAATTGGGCGAAGCTGCGGCACCTGGGCAAGGTGGCGACGATGCGCACGCTCGCGCAGGAGGTGGAGCGTCGCATCCGCAATCCGCACCTGCGGCAGATTTTCCTGCGCTTCGCCACCTACAACGGCTCGTCCCCCTACCGCACGCCCGCCACGTTCAACATCATCCCCTTCGTGGAGGCAGAATTCGGCGGCTGGTACGTGCGCGGCGGCCTGCCGAAGATCAGCCGCGCGCTGGCCCGCTTGGCGGAGAAGCTGGGCGTGACCTTCCACTTCAACACCACTGCGGCCACCTGGCGCGACGGCGTGGCCACGGCGGAAAGCGGGGCAACCACGCGCGCCGACCTGCTCGTCTGCAACCAGGATGCGCTGGCCGCACGGGCGGGTTTGCTACCCGTGCCGCTCGGCGCGCTGGAAAAGCTGGTCGCGCCGCCGCTGTCCACCTCCGGCTTCATTCTCTTCCTCGGCGTGCGCGGCCGCGACGAACGGCTGGATCATCACAACATCTTTTTCTCGGACGATTACCCGCGCGAGTTCGCGGAAATCCACGAGCAGCGCGTGGCGCCAGGCGAGCCCACGATCTACATCTCGATCAGTACGCGGCATGATGCGGCCCATGCGCCGCCCGGCCATGACAATTACTTTGTGCTCGTGAACGTGCCGGCGCGCAATCCGCTTGATCCATGGACCCGCGCAGAAACATGGGCCTGCCGCGAGCGGGTTCTGGCGCGACTGGCGGAGTTCGGCGTCGATCTTACGGGCCGCATCGAATCGGAGCATATCTTCACCCCAACCGACTTCGCGCAGCGCGACCTGGCTTTTCGCGGTGCGCTCTACGGCTGGGCCTCGCATTCCGTGCGCGCCTCGCTTCTGCGCCCGCCGCTCCGCGCTCCGGAGCGCCGCGACGTCTACTTCGTCGGCGGGACGACGCATCCGGGCGGCGGCATTCCGCTCGTGCTGTTGAGCGGCCGGATGGTGGCCGAGATGATCATGCGGGAGCACGCCTGATGCGCGGGACCCGGCTGGAAAAAGTCGCCCTCGGCGCATTCCTCTTTTGGTGCGCCTGCGGACTAGCCTTCACGCTGGGACGCATCGGTCTGGCGACGGTCGCGGGCTGGAACCTCCCCGACGCGCTGCGACACTTCGTCGAGTTCTGCGTGGCCATTGGCGATCCTGCCCTCATCGTCCTGGCGTTTGCCAACACCCACCTGCTCGCGGCGCGACATTGGGGCCCGGCCGAAGCGCGACGGTGGGCGCTTTGGGTCATCGCGCTTTCCCTGGCGGTGGAAACCTGCGGCGCGCTCACCGGCTTTCCTTTCGGCCGCTACGCCTACACCGACCGGTTCGGCCCGGAAATCGGCGTCGTGCCGCTCACGATTCCCCTCGCTTGGCACGTGGTGCTGACCAACGCCCTTCTTCTCGTGCGCGCCGCGGCACCGCACCTGCCGCGCTCCGGCGAAGCGGCCGCCGTGGGGCTGATCGCGACCTTTTACGACGCCGTGCTGGAACCCTTCGCCGTGCGCGTGAAAGGATACTGGGCCTGGCAGGCCACCGGCGCCGTGCCGCTGCAAAATTACGCCGCGTGGTTCGTGATCAGTGCGCTGCTGACGCTGACGTTTTCCGCCGCAACAACGCAGCGCGGGACCCGCGATGCGCGCCCCGCAATCCTGCTCGGCGCGACGCTCCTTCTGTTCGTGGCCGGAATCTGGCGCGGTCCCGCGCACTGAACCGTTGCCCGATTCAAGTTATAGCAGCGCTTGCTCTGTAGAAACTCCCGTTTCGGAAATCTAATTCCTGGCAAGTTTCAGGCGGAAACCGTCCGAAGGTTGTCTGAATCGGTCCGATGCGGCAACGACGACTTGAGTCGTCGTTAGCGAGCAGAGCTTTGGTCGGCACCACTTGGGGCCGAGAAGAACCCAGAGAAACCAGGCAGCCGGCGTTCCTGATCTTTCTACAGAGCAAGCGGCGGTCTATCCGTCGTGCAGTTAGGACGCGCAGGACGTGCGTCGGCGGTCATGGAACGCGCTTCTTCCGTAGAAATGATCGCTCGTGCTGCCACGGAAGGCCTTCGGTCATCTGCGCTCCGTCGCCCGGAGGTCGGCGGCTACCTTCGGAGGGTTCCCGGCCTGGCCGACGACGCGCTTGGCTCGACGTGACCAAGATCTGAACAGAGCGTCGCCGCTACCATAAATCCCTAGTGATTTGTCGGGCCCGAGGTCGTGCCGCTGTTCGACGGCACCGGGGCAGACTCCGTTGGCGGGGCCAGCGTGGGCGTGTTCGTCACCGATGCGGCGGGCGGCGAAAGCACCGGGCTCGGTGCCGGAATCGTGACCGGCGCGGGCTCCGTCACCGTTTTCACGGTCGTCGTCGTCCGCACCACAGGATGGCCCATCACCGGCGCCGTGCGATGCAGCGGCACGTAGTAATGCCACGTGCGCACATCAACCTCGATGTGGCCAAAGCCGAGGTAAGCCTGGTCGATGCGCCCGCCCAGCACGATCGTGCGGCCGATGGGCAGATCAAAATTCTCGCTATCGAGGCGAATCTGGCCGGTGTTGTCGGCAAACCAATATTCCTCGTCGCTGATCCGGCGCGTGACATGTCCAACCAGGGTCACATAGTGATCATCCACGTCGATGTTGTTGCGGGTATTGACGATCCAGCGCACGGTCGTGAAGTGATAAGGCTTCGCCGAAACGGCCAATGGGGCGAGCAAGGCCAGGCCAAGCAGGCCAAAAACAAGGGTCTTCATAAGGTTTACTATGGACGCCCTACCTCCGCGATCCCATCAGATTTCGACGATACTGCACCGTTTGTAATCATATTGGAACACAAAGTAAACCGGCCTGCTTGTGAATAAGTCGAATTTCGTTGACTTTTGATCATTTCGTGTCCAAGCTGAAGCGGCCTAGGAAAGCCCCCATGAAGCTGACCTCACCCGAGACCGACCACGAGTTTGCCGAACGACTCCGCCAGTGGCGCGCCAGCCAGGATTTGACCCAGGCGGATGCGGCGGAAAAGCTTGGGATCGACCGCGCGTATCTCTCGCAAATTGAAGGCGGCCGCAAGCCCGGCAGCCGGCTGCGCAGCCGGTTTCAGATCGTGGAGAAAGCCACTGCTCCGCAAGCTGCCCCCAATGTGGGCGCCGCTTACAACCTGCGGCAACTTCCCGTGCTCTCCTGGGCCCAGGCAGGCCAGGCCACCGAGTACGGCGAGATTCCCGCCGACTGGGACGAGGTGGTGCCCAGCGACGTGGTGGACCAGCGCGCCTTTGGCGTGCGGCTGCGCGGCGACTCGATGGAGCCCAATTTTTGCGACGGCGACATCGCCATTCTGCTGCCCAGCATCGCCCCGACCAATGGCGACGTGGTGGTGGCCAACCTCAAAGATGAGGGCGTGCTCTGCAAGATCATGCACGTGCAGCTGGACAAAAATCTGATCACGCTCTCGAGCTACAACCCGGCCTATCCGTCGATGGAACGGCATCGCGACCAATTCAATTGGATGTTCTCTGTCTCGTCCATCGTGCGGCCGCTGCGCAGAAAGTAGCGCCCCCGCCCAACCGCGTTATTCCCCGATCACTAAGCGCATTGCCTACATGCGGTTCGTGCATTAGCGGCATCGAAAAACGCTCCGCCCTGATACCCATCCGCCTTGGTTTTAATTAGGATCAAACTTTCGCAAATGGCAACCCGCATGAAATTTTCCACTTCCTCCCTGCCCTTGCGCACGCCTCGGCGCCCAGCCGGCCGCGAAGATGTGCCCCTGCTTGACCTGATCCGGTTGCGCGTCTCCCAGATTCACGGTTGCCAGCTCGGCGAAAGCCATTATCGCGCGAAGCTCGAGCTCGCGGGCGAGGCCACCAATCGCCTGGATGAACTGGACACCTGGCCTGTCTCCGGCGTCTACACGGCCAAGGAGCGGATGGCGCTGGCGCTGGCCGAACTCCTGGCCCAGCCCTCTCCCGGCGAAAGCACGCTGCTGCCGCGTCTGCTCTCCCACGCTCGTGAGCAGTTGACCCGCGCGGAACTCGTGCGATTGGTCGTGGCCGTGGAAGCAATTCAGGATTGGGAACACCGGGAGGACCTCCATGCGTAGACGCACCGACGATCCGGACGCCATGCCCCGCGCGCGCGGTGAACATGTCCTCAACCCACTCGTGGCCCTGCTCGCGCACCATGACGACGAGGCAGTGGCGAGCTTTCGCGACGTCTTCGACGACGTCGCCTGCGACTGGCGGCTGATTCGCGTGGCTGACGGCGCCGCGGCGGCCCGCCACGTCATGAACAAGGGACTGCCGGAACTCCTCATCGTCTCCCCCGATCTGCCGCAGGTCGCCGGCCCCGACTTCGTCGAGTGGATGCGCTCCTTCCGCTGCGCCTCACCCATCCCCGTGTTGGTCTACGGCGAGCCCGGCGACGACGAGGCACGTGAGCAATTCCTCCGTAACGATGTGCGGACGATTGTTTCCGCCCCCTGCCCGCGACCGAAACTCGCCGCGCATCTGGCTGACCTCGTCGGGCAAGTGGAGAAACGCCGCTTCCCCTCCATGGCGTAAAATCGCGAGTCTCGCCTCGGCACAATGCTCAGTGCCCAGCTTTTTAAGTAAATCTTGAGCAGCAAGACGAGCACGGTAACTGGACGTCCCTGCCGGCGAGGCGGCACTAGCTTTTCCAAATTTGCTTAAGCCGACATCTCGTCGGCTGCCAGGAGCGCGACCACCCTTGCTCCCAGCCCCCTAAAGCACCCAACGCCTATCGTACAAACGCCGATCTATGCAGAGCAGCGCAACTCCGCGCACCCAGTCACCTCGCCGCCTTCTCAATTTCCTTCCACTCCGCCTCGTCCAGCTTCAGCGAAGCTGCCGCCGTGTTCTCCTCGAGATGCTTCACCGAGCTTGTGCCCGGAATGGGCAGGATCACCGGCGAGCGATGCAGCAGCCAGGCGAGCGCCAGCTGGCTCACCGTCGCGCCGTGATTCTTGGCCGCGCGGTCCAGCACGCCGCCCGGCTTCGCCAGGTCGCCCGCCGCCATCGGAAACCACGGGATGAACGCCAGCTCCTCCTGCTCGCAATAATCGACCACGTCCTCGTGCTTGCGGTCGCTCAGGTTGTAAAGATTCTGCACGCTCACCACGTCGACGATCTTCCGCGCCTTCTTGATCTCAGCCACGGTCACTTCCGAAAGGCCAATGTGCCGGATCTTCCCGTCCTTCTGCAGCTTCTTCAGCGCGCCCAGCGTTTCCTCCAGCGGCGTGCGCGAGTCGATGCGATGTAACTGCCACAGGTCGATGCGGTCGACCTGCAGGCGGCGCAGGCTCAGCTCGACGCATTGCTGCAGGTACGGCGCACGGCCGACTGGCTCCCAGACGTCCGGCCCGGGACGCGTCAGCCCGCCCTTCGTCGCGATGACGAGCCCCTTCTTGTAGGGCTTGAGCGCCTCGGCAATCAGCAGCTCGCTGGTTTCCGGGCCATAGGAATCCGCCGTGTCGATGAAGTTGATGCCGAGCTCCACGGCGCGGACAAGAACGCGCCGCGCTTCCTCGGGATCTTTCGGATCGCCCCACACACCCTTGCCTGTGATGCGCATGGCGCCGAAGCCCAGCCGGTTGACTTTCAGGTCGCCGCCAATGGTAAACGTGCCGCTGGCTTGAGCGTCCGGCTTCAGGGAAGTTTTCATGGTCTTTAAGGATAGCCCAAGAGCGCCGACGTCAAAGTGACGCGGCGTTAAAATTTGACGACCATCACCACCACGCCGAGGACGATGAGCCCAACGCCCACGCCTTCCTGCAGGGTGACTTTCTCGCCCAGGAAAAGCACGGCCAGCACGACGGCCAGCGCAACGCTCAGCTTATCCACCGGTGCGACCTGCGCCACGTTACCGAGCTGCAGCGCGCGGAAATAACAGAGCCACGACAAACCCGTGGCGACGCCCGAGGCTGTCAGCAGTAGCCACGTGCGCGGCGCGAGCCCGGCCAGCTCCGGCGCGCCTCCCGTCGCCAGCGCGATGCCCCAGGTGAAGACGAGAATCACGCTCGTGCGGATGGCCGTGGCCAGGTTCGAGTTCACGTGCGCCACGCCCAGCTTGGCCAGCAGCGCGGTAAGTGCGGCAAAAAAGGCGGAGAGCAGCGCCCAGAAAAACCAGTTCATGCCGCGACGGTACGCCGGTCGCGCGCTGGAAACCAGCGCACGCCGCCCCGCACCAGCCATGGCCCTGCGATCAGCACGCAGAGGAAACGAACCAGGTGCATGGTCACCACGATCGTGGTGTCGATATGCAATTCCGCCGCTACCGCGGCCACGGAGTCGAGGCCGCCCGGGGTGGCGGCCAGATAGGCGCTCACGAAATCGAGTTTCATCTCGCGCATGACGATGAAGGCCAGCGCCACCGAGGCTCCGAGGAGCAACAGCGTCGTACCCAGCACCGGCAGGATGACGTCCCGGATCATGGTCACCGTGGAGGGATGAAACCGCCCGCCGATCTGCAAGCCCATGATAAGATAAGCCGCCGCAAAGATCGGCCACGGCCAGGTGCCAGGCACGACGCCCGCCAGCCGCAAGCCAAAGTACAGCAGCGTGGGAACCAGGAAGGTCCCCGCCGGAATGCGGGACCATCGGCCCGCCGCCCAGCCCGCGAAGGCAATGAGCACGAGTAAACCGAATTTCCACGGCACAAATGTGCTCGGCGTAAAGGCGGCCACCGGAGGCCCCGCCACCGGGTGCGCCACCATCCTGAGCAGCGGCCCGAAGCAGGCGAGCGACGCCAGGATGACGAGCAGCCGCGCGTACTGCACCGCCGTGACCAGGCGCGTGTCCGCATGCAGGCTGTCGCTCATCGCCGCCATGATGCCCGCGCCGCCCGGCATGGTGCCGAGGAAAGCGGTTGGCGCATCCAGCCGCGTGTAGCGCGCCAGCAGCCAGCCGTTGCCCAGGCTCGCGAGCAGGATGAACACGACGGCGAACGTGAAGATGCCGAGATGCTGCGGCAACACCCCAAGCGTCTGCGGTGAGAACCCGCCGCCCAGCGCCGTGCCAATCGTCGCCTGCCCTGCCAGGTAGACCGGCGTGGGAAACTGCACCGCCTTCCACCCCCGCACCGCCGCCAACGCCG
>CAJCIA010000185.1 GCA_903970275.1 Betaproteobacteria bacterium | reverse complement strand
TCCGCAGCGAGAAATACCCAGATGCCCGCCGGTACCAGCACGTAGTAAAGCGGCGACTGGAGAAAGACGAGGCCGAGCACGCAGAACGTAAAAAGGACTCCCGCGGCCGGCAGCACGGGGAAAGGCAGCGGTGAGCGCGGGCTGTCCATCAGCGTGCCCTGCCGCGCCTGCCGCATGGCATAGCTGGAAACGCGGATGAAGCAGAAGAGCGCCACCAGGAGAAACAGGCATTCCAAGGCCAGGATGGACCCGGGTTGGTCCGTGCGGACCGGGGCAACGTCGGTAACGTTCATGCCGCGGACGCGGGCTCCTTCTTTTCCTCCAACGGGGGGAAGAGCGGCAACGGCTTACCAATGGCATGATTGCGGAGAGACGTGCCGAACCGCGCTTCCTCCAGCCGGGCGGGCGTGAGCGGCAGGTTCATCTGCGCGCGCATCTTGATGGCCGTGAACGGCAGCGCGGCCTGGACCAGAACGGTGAGCCGCCGGACGCTCTCCGCCAGGTGCGCGAGCACTACGTCGAGACGCTTGGCCTGCGCCGGGTCCTTCGCCAGGCGGAAGGGCGCCGTTTCCTCGACGTACTTGTCCGCCCGCTGGGCAAATTTCCAAGCGGCCTGCAACGCAAGATGCGGTGCAAAGGCGGCCACCGCTTCCTTGTACTCCTCCACCACCGCGTCGGAACGCAGGTCGTTCTCCGCCTCCGTGAGGTGAAAGCCGTCGTAGGAAGGAATCACGCCATCGCGATAACGTCCAATCATGGAAAGTGTGCGATTGGTCAGGTTACCCAGGCCCTTGGCTAGCTCGGAGGTGTAACGAACCTCAAAGCGCTCGTCAGAGAAATCGGCATCCTGGCCCAGCACCATCTCGCGCAGGACAAAATAGCGCAGCGCGTCCGGCCCGTACTTCCCGACATAGGGCACCGGATCAACAAGCGACTTCGCATCCGACTTGCTGATCTTCGCGCCGCTGTTGGTCCAGAAGCCGTGCACGAGCAGATGCCGCGGTAGCTCCAGCCCGAGCGCGAGAAGCATGATCGGCCAATAGACGCCGTGCGCCGGGATGAGGATGTCCTTGCCAATGATTTGCAGATCCGGCGGCCAGACCTGCTTTCCATTCGGCGCGGCGAAGGAGTAGTAGTTCACCAATGCGTCGAACCAGACGTAGGTAACGTAGTCCTCGTTGAACGGCAGCGGAATGCCCCAGGCCAGCCGGCTCTTGGGCCGCGAGATGCACAGGTCCGCCAGCGGTTGCTCCAGCGCACCGAGCAATTCCTTGCGGCGAAAAGCCGGAACGATGAAATCGGGATTCGCCTCCAGGTGCGCCAGCAAGCGCGCTCGGTACGGCTCGAGCTTGAAGTAATAGTTCGGCTCCTTCGTGTGCACGACCTCGCCGAAGATTTCCGGCCAGCGGCCGTCCACCTTGTCCTTCTCCGTGACGAACTGTTCCTGGCGCACGCTGTAGTAACCCTCATGCTCCTGGAAAACGATTTCGCCTCGATCGAAGAGCTTCTGCAGCCACTCGCGCACGACCTGCTTGTGCTGCGGATTGGTGGTGCGCACGAATGCCGACGATTGCACGCCCAGGCTGGCGTGCAGCTCGCGAAAGCGCTCGCTCATCCGGTCGGTGAACGCCTGCGGCTCGACATTTTCGCGTTGGGCGGATTGCTGCACCTTTTGCCCGTGTTCGTCCACACCGGTGAGGAAAAGCACCTCCCTGTCCAAGCTGCGCTGATGACGCGCGAAGAAGTCGGCCAGCACCTTCTCATAGGCATGGCCCAAGTGCGGCGCGCTGTTCACGTAATCGATCGCCGTGGTGAGAAAATAAGAACCGGCCATGTTGGAAATCTAAGCTGTGCTCCGCCTGGGGCGCGACGCTTATTTCAACGTCACTTTCCCGCAGCAAACGGCTTGAGCTTCGACGCGAAGCCGCGATATTCATCCGACCATGATCCCGGCCCTCCTTGCGCTTGAAGACGGCAGCGTCTGGCGCGGACAGTCGTTCGGTGCGCCGATGACCGCCAACGGCGAGGTTTGCTTCAACACCTCGATGACAGGGTACCAGGAAATCCTGACCGACGCGTCCTATCGCGGGCAGATCGTCACGATGACCTACCCGCTCATCGGCAACACCGGCATCAATGCGGTCGACGTCGAGTCCACCGCGCCCCACGTGGCCGGGTTGATCGTGCGGGAGATTTCGCCCGTCACCAGCAGCTGGCGCAGCGAGGAAACGCTCGATGCCTACCTTCGCCGCTACAACATCCCGGGCATGTCGGGCATCGACACGCGCTCGCTCACATTGCGCCTGCGCACCCAGGGCTCCCTGCGCGGCGTGATGACGACGGAGAAGATTTCCGACGCCGCGGCTGTCGACCTGGCAAAAAAGTGGAGCTACCTCGAGCGCGATTTCGTCAGGGAAGTTACCACGCCGGAGCCGTACGAGTGGGACCCGGACAGCACGCTTTCGCGCAAGTGGACGTTGATTCAAGGCAAGCGCGCGCCAGGCTCACCTCCCCTCACCGGCGAGGATTACTACGCGCCGCTGCCGCCGGTGAAGCACCGGATCGTGGCGTTCGATTTCGGGCTCAAGCGGAATATCCTGCGCCGTCTCCGCCAGCATGGTTTCGGCGTGCGCGTGGTTCCAGCCACCACCACCGCGGACGAGGCGCTGGCGTCGAATCCCGACGGCATCTTCCTTTCCAACGGCCCCGGGGACCCGGCGGTGATCGACTACGCGCATAAGACGGTTCGCTCGCTCATTGGCAAAAAGCCCATCTTTGGCATTTGCCTCGGGCACCAGATCCTGGGCTACGCGCTCGGCGGCTCGACCTATAAGCTCAAGTTCGGCCATCGCGGTGGCAATCAGCCGGTCAAGGACCTGACCACGGGTCGGATCAGCATCACCTCGCAGAATCACGGTTTCGCCGTGGACCTCAAATCACTGCCCGCCGGCGAGGTGGAGACCACGCAGATCAACCTAAATGATCAAACCAGCGAGGGCCTGCGGCACCGCGATGCGCCGGTTTTCTCGGTTCAGTATCATCCCGAAGCCGCGCCGGGGCCGCACGATGCCGATTACTTTTTCCGCGAATTTGGTAATATGATTGATCGCGGCGGCAAGAATTCGTAGCTTTCACCATCATGCCCCGTTTGGTTGCACAATCGCCCGAATTCGCCGGGACCTCCTTTGAGCTGAGCGGACCGGAGCTCACGGTGGGCCGGCTTGACGACAACAAGATTCCGTTGGCGCACGCCAGTGTGTCCGGCCATCACGCCGTGCTCACGCTCGATGAGCAGGATTACGTGCTCAAGGACCTTGAGTCCACCAACGGCACGCGCGTCAACGGCGAGAAGATCACGTCCCAGAAGCTGCGCCGCAATGACATGGTGCGCTTTGGCAACATCGAGCTGCTCTACGATTCCGAGCACGCGCCGCCCGGACGCCCCATGCCGAGTTTGTCCGAGCGGGTCAACCTCGCCGAATGCGCCACAAAGGGTCTGCCGGCCGATTTCACGAATGCCTCGCCGATCAAGAAGAAGGTGCGGGGCGCGGAGCGTTCGCGCTGGCCGTTGGTCAACGCGCTCCTGCTCGTCTTTGCGCTCGCCGGCATGGGCTACTTCGTCTGGGTGGTGTTCATTCACCCGCCGTCGCTCAGCTAGGCGAGTTTGTCTGACAGTGCCGGGTTCTGCCAGGTTCCGTTGACGTCGGGCGACGGGCGCAAAGTGAGACGCACCCGCATTAGTCTACGGAGGTCAACGGCTACCTTTTGTCCACTGCTGCATGACCCATTTGCCGCGCGTGGTCGTGGCAATGGGGCGCAAGCCGACAGCACGACAAGCGGCAGCGACCTCCGCCTGCTGCGACCGCAGCACCCCGCTGAGCCAAAGCTGGCCGTTTGTAGCAAGTGCCCGAGCCAGGCGCGGGGCGGCCTCGATCAGGATGCCGCTGAAAAGATTCGCCAGGATCAAATCGTAGCGCGGCCGGGAAGGCAGTTGCTTCGCGTCCGCCACTTCCCACCGGATGCGGCGCGACGGGAAATTCAGGAGCTCGTTGCACCGCGCCGTGCGAATGGCCTCCGGATCAAAATCGCTGGCCGTGATGGCCGTCGCGCCCAGCTTCCGGGCGGTCAGAGCGAGCACGCCGCTGCCGGTGCCAAGATCGAGGATCGACACGCCGGCCCAGTCGTGCGCGCGGGCCAGCGCCCGCAGCAGCATGAGCGTGGTGGCATGCTCGCCACTGCCGAAGGCCATGCCGTAGGGAATGATCAGGCAGCCCGCCGTCCGTGCCGCTTTTTCGTCATGCCCAATTTCAAGGCGCGCACTGACACGCACCGGCCGCGATGGCGGCGGCGCCTGCGGCGTGAAGCGTTCCACGCGCCCGCCGCGGCTCTCGCCAAATAGCCGCGCGTCTTTTTCCCGCTGGAAATAGGCCTCCAGCCGCAGCCGCTTCCGCCCGGGCTGGTCGATGATGA
The DNA here is from genome assembly GCA_903970275.1 of Betaproteobacteria bacterium. Lineage (GTDB taxonomy): Bacteria > Verrucomicrobiota > Verrucomicrobiia > Methylacidiphilales > UBA1321 > JABDGH01. The sequence goes on along the minus strand of CAJCIA010000185.1, from coordinate 3,510 downwards.
GCCAGTTCAACTCGCCGGACGCTTCGAGCTGCCCGGACCACTGCGGCTCCCGGTCGCGCGCGATGAAGCGTGTCCAGCGCCAGGAGGGAGGCCGATGCGCCACGGAATTTCCCTGCCCGCCGTGCGCCTACTGCGCCTGCTCGTCCGGCGAGAGATCGGGCCGGAGGATGGCACGGGTCGAGACGAAGCTGCCCGGCTCAATCATCAGCTCCGTCGTCGAGTTCTTGTCGACAGTGAAGCGATGCAGCGACCAGTACTGCCGGCCGTCCGCGCGGATGGCGCGGGCAAAAATCCAGAAAACATGCTCCTTTTCACCCGCGCCGTAGGTGCTTTCCTTCTCCAGCTCGCGCCAGCTGAACCGGCCGTTGGGGCGTAGCGGGAGGCGCTTGATGATGTTCTGGTCCGGTAGCGCGTCGAGCTTCTGGTAAGGCGTCCCGTCAAGCTCGGCTTCCTTCTGCTGCACCCCGCGGAGATCCGTTTGGGCCTGCTCCAGCTCCGCCTTAAGCGGCTCCTCCTCGGCCAGCGTGCCGTCGATGCGCTGCTGCAGTTCGTCCACCTGGCCCTTCAGGTCGGCCACCTTGGACGAGGGGGAGAACCTGAGCTGCGTGGCCTGATCGCGCAGCTCGTTCTGCTTCTGGTCCATCGCCTTGGTGAAGGTGTGCCAGGCCTTCATCTGGGCATCGAGCCACGCGCGTTCCTTCACTGGGTCGACGCCCGCCGGTACCTGGTAAAGCGAGAGCCGGTAGGCGTTGGCCCAGACTTCGGGCGAATAATAATTCGGATCGGGTGCGTAGTTGAGATGATTGGCCTTGGCGCGGTCGGAGATCGCGCGGCTGAGCCCGTCGAGCCGCGATTGATAATCCGCCTCGAGTTGCGCGCCCGGGCCATCCCAGATCTGCTGCGCCGCATCGCGTGCCTGTTTAACTAGCGCCATTTCCTCGTCGTTGTCCGCCTGAATCTGGTCCTTGAGCAGGCGAATGCGGCCCTCCCGCGCGGCCACGTCGGCCTGCGCGCGCTGCACGTGGCCAAGCTTCTCCTGCATGTCCTGCAGGACGATCTGACGATCGCTGGCCAGGTCGCTGGCAATGCCGTTGGCCAGGTCGCGGAAGTCGGTGACGATCCAGGCCTCGTTGCTCAGCAGCATGCCGGGCGGCGGGACGATCTGACCTTCCACCCGCGTCTCCTGGGTGAAATAGAGGCCGGCAAAATAGAGGCACGGCAGCAGCGCTACCAGGATCACGTAGAACGCAATCAGGCCGATGAGGCGACGCTTGCGCCGGCGTTCCGCACGGGGCGACGGAGCCTCCCCTTCCGCCCCGGGTTCAGCCGGCGCCGTGGCGCGGATGAAGGCGCTGGTCGGCGCATAGGAGGGCGCCGGCTTAAGCGGAATGGTGGGCGGCCTGACCGTGCCCTTGCCCGGATTAAGCGGGATGGTCGGCGGCGTAACCGAAGCTTTCTGCGCGGTGATGGCCGCAGGGGCACGCGGCGCAGGAACCGTCTCCGCGGGAGCGCCGGGTGGTGTAATGGGATATACCTTGGGCGGAATCGCGACCGGACCGGTCTGGCGACCGACGGGCTTCTCGGAAAAGGGTTCGACCAAGGGCGCAGCAGCAGCAGCAGCAGCAGCAGCCTCGGCAACTTTCGGCACGGAGATGGTGGCGCGAGGCGGCAGGCGATGTTTCTTCGTCGAGCGGTCGAGGCGAACCGTCTCGGTGGGAGTCGGCTTGGCCGCTTCCGGTAGCGGAAGCTGGACGGCGGAAGCCTTGGGGACGACCGAGGGCGGCACGATCCGGGTCGTCTGCGCGTTGGGATCGATCTTGATGGAATCTGCCCGGGCCTCCTCGTCGGCTTCGGGGGTCGGCGCATGGGGGGCGACAAGTGGCGGCACGTGCGCGACCCGGTGCACTTCGGAAGGTGGGGGCGTCGGCTTGCTCTCCACCACCGACGGGACAGCCGAACGCGGTGCGACGAAGACCGGCGCGGGTGCGGGGCGCGACTCGACGCGTGGCAAAGGTGGCGGCAGAACCTTGCGCAAGGGAGCCGGCTTCGCCTCGGTCAGGGCAACCTTGGCCTCAATCACGGATGGCGTGACTGGCGGCGTGGATGCGATGGCCTCGCGAAGGGGCGGCTTGGGCTCCGAGGCCGGCTTTTTGACTTCAACCGGTGGCGCGGTATTCACCACCGGCGGCTTCACTTCGACCCTGGGAGGGGGTATCGGACTGGCGATGGGTTCCTTGGCGGTCACTGGGGCCATCGGCGCCGGCTTGATCTTCGCCGGCGGAAGCTCCTTGGTCTCGTCGTCTCCTCCGTCCCCCGCGACGGGCGCCGGGATTGGCGGCGGCACAGCCTTGCGGCCGAGCGACGTCAGGCGCGGCAGCACGCCGGTCTTGGGCGGGAGCTTGATGATCGTCGTCGTGCCGCCGGGACGCGTGGTCCAGCCCACCGGCCGGATGAGGCCCTCCTCGCTGGTCTTTGGCGGCAGCGGCGGTGTCTTCGTCGGATCCGGCTCGCCCAGAAGCGACTCTTCGTCGTTCATCGGCGGCTTGGCCACCGACGAGAGTACCACGAGCTTGTTCGCGTGCTTCTTTGCATCCGAGGCCGGCTCCGGCACGGGCCGTTTCGGCGTTACGTCATCCGGCATATGCCTCGTTTGCAGAGTAGATTCCCAGGAGGGTGACTCCCGGCAGGGTGAGCGTCGCGCGGGTCACGGGCCAGGGAAAGGTCAGCGCAGCCAGGCAGGTTTTGGTGCGACCGGGCAAGGGCGCGAGTTGAACAAGTTTAGGGGTGCAAGACATGGCGCTGACCAGACTTTTTACCGCATTAGCTGTGGGTTTGCACTCGATTAAAATGAGAGCGCGATTGCCTTCCGGCGCCGCCTTGGCGGGCTGCACAATGAAGATCTGGTGATCCAGACCCGGACGGCCGTCGCTGGGCAGGAAATCGCCCACCACGTCCAAGCCGCCAGCATAGGGATCGCGTAGCGCCACCACCATGTCGCTAAACGTGAGCAGGCCGATGGCCAGCTTCCCGGCGCGGAGCCGGCGGGCGAGTTCCCGCCAGTTGCGCAGGACGACATAACTGTCGCAGGCGCCGAAATGGCCGCGGGCCGCGCGAATCATCGCCGCCACGTCGTCGCGCCGCCAACGCAGGAGATGCCCAGGCTGCTTCCTGTCGCCGTAGCGATCCACCACGCCGATGGGTGCCTGGCCCTGCGCGGCGCGGGAACTCGAAAGAATCTCGCGAAAGATGGCGCCCACCGCCGCGGGCGGCAGCTTGTCGCCGGCGCCAAGGGTCATGCGGGCGAGCAGCTCACGCTCGCGATCGGGCACGTAGATTTCCGCGCCGTGCCGGCGCTTCGTCTCACCGATCTCGGCGGAAAGCTCAGTCCGCTGCTGGAGCAGCCGCAGCAACTTCCGGTCGATCTGGTCCACCTGCTTCCGCAGGCGCAGCATCTGGCGCGACAAGGCTGGCTTCGAGTTGTTCGGGGGCATGAGCGGGAGTCTCCGGCTG
>CAJCIA010000184.1 GCA_903970275.1 Betaproteobacteria bacterium | reverse complement strand
CGCCGCTACAGTGGTGGAGGGTAAAAGAACTCGCGTTCCCGGCGCCGCGGTTTTAACTAGCACCATGGCGATCACCGTGGGATTCGTACTGGGATTCCTCGCCTATTTGCTGGTCAAGATTGTCGTCACCGGCATTTACACCGTCGACCAGAACGAGCGTGCGGTCGTCACCACCTGCGGCCGCGCCGAGCGCCTCGCCGGCACCACGCTGGACGACCCGATTTCGGAGCAATTGACCGACATCGAGAAGGGCCGTTACGCCTATCCGCAATTGCGCGTCATCCAGCCGGGCGGGCCCTACTTCAAGATGCCGTGGCAGCGCGTCTACAAGATCACCGTGGCCACGCAGACGCTCAACATTGCGTTCGATCCCGAAAGCCCGCGCGCCAACAGCAACAACACCGTGCTCGAGGCGGTGACGAAGGACCAGCTCAACACCGGGCTGATGGGCCAGCTGCGCTACACCGTTTCCGAGCGCAATCTCTACGCCACGCTTTTCGCGGTAAAGAACCCGATCGCGCACGTAATGGGCTACTTCATTTCCATCCTGCGCGAGCGCATCGCCAACTTCGAGGCGCCGCCCATGGTGATCAGCGCGGAGGTGCCCGGCAGCACGATGGAGCCCGCGGTGGTGCAGGGAATTTCCATCAACGACCTGCGCAAGAACCTGCGCGCGCTCAACGAGCAGATGGACCAGGAATGCGCCACCTCTGCCGCGCGCTACGGCATCCGGCTCGACGCCGCGCTCATCACCAGCATCGATCCGCCGCCGGAGGTGGAATCGGCCCTCGCGGCGATCAACACCGCGCACAACGAAGTCTCCTCCAGCATCAGCCTGGCCCAGGCCTCCGCCGACCAGCGCATCGTGCAGTCGAAGCGCGCGGTGGATATCGAGACGCTCAAGGCGCAGGCGGAGGTCGAGCCGCTCAACTGGCTGGCCGCGCAACTGGGTGAGCTCCGCAAGGGCGGCCCCGGCGCGCTGCCGCTTTACCTCCGCAACATCCGGCTCGCGCTCTACTCCAAGGCCTCGCACATCATCCTGGAGATGAAGAAATGAACGCCGATTCCGTCAACGTCGCGGGTCTGTTTGCCGGCGGCCTGGTCACCACGGGCGTGGTCGCGGCCCTCGTCTTCTTCGGCTGCATGATCGCCATGCCGACCTTGCTGCTCATCCTGCGGCAGCTTGGGTTCTACATCATCGTCGAGGAGCGGCGCTGCCTGGTCTACGTGCTCTTCGGCCGCGTGCGCCTGGTGCTGACGGAGCCCGGGCTGCACTTCCCCATCCAGTCGCTCGGCTGGCGCGCGTTGCTGGTGAACTTTGCCGGCGACGTGCACGAGATCGACCTGCGGCTGGACCAGGAATACCTGCGCAGCCAGGCGGTGAATTCCGAGGAAGGCGCGCCCATGGGCATCGGCGTCTGGTACGAGATGTGGATCAGCGATCCCGTCTCCTACATGTTCAAGAACGCCGATCCGCGCGGCTCGCTGCGCGCCAATGTGGGCAACGCCACGGTGCGCAACCTCAGCAACATGAAGCTCAGCAACATGCTGGAGGACCGGCACACCATGAGCAACCTCGTGCGCGAGGAAGTCAGCGAGAAGTCGAAGGAGTGGGGCTACTCGCTCGGCTCCGTTTACATCCGCAAGGTCCACTTCCGCGACGGCAACATGATCCAGCAGATCGAGCAAAAGGTGGTCAACCGCCTGCGCCAGGTCACGTCGGCCATCCGGCAGGATGGCACCAACCAGGTCAACCTGATCGCGAGCACGGCGGAGCGGCAGGCGGCCGTCCAGTTTGCCAAGGCTGCGGCGATGCGACCCTCGATCGTCGGCAACGCGCTGGAAACAATCGCGCGCGACCCGGAGGTGGCCGAGGTCATGTTCGAGATCCTGGAAAATCAGAAGATGCTCGAGGGACAAGTCAGCGTGACGCTTATCCCGCCCGACTTGCGCGGCGACGGGCTGACCCAATATCTCACCGCCGGGATGAACGCCGAGCCGTCCCAGGAGCCGGGCCGCCTGATCGCGAAGGCAACTCCGCCGCCCACGCCCGGCGGTTCTTCCGGCTCTTCGTAACGCGAAACCGCACGGAGCTCCTCGTCGCCGGTCCAAGGCTCGTTGGCCAAGCAGAACAAGGCGAGAGATTCGAGAAGAGCGCCCAAGTTATTGGATAGAATTAATGAGATTGGGAATACCGGAAGCCACGCCTTTAACGACCCTGTTCCCCAATCCTATAAATCATCTTAATCCTATCAAAACTGCCTCCCTCAACCCCCTCCCACGCTTTAGCGCTGCAGAATGTCGAACGGATCGTCGACATGCGTACGCATGCTGGAGATGGCAGGCTTGGCCGTCGGTTCCAGGTTGAGAATCACGTGCGGCTTGAAAGGCTGCGCCACCGTCGGCACGGTCCCGGGAGCAGTGGGCGGGGCCAGCGCCAGCGCCTGCTTCTTGAAGAATTCGGCCACGTCATTGGGCTGCGCCGTGGGAGCCAGGAAATTATCGGACCGCGGACGGTTGGTCATGGGGGCACCGGAATCGTTGAAGTCGATGGCATTGTTCGGCGCAATGCCCCCCTGCGATGCGGCCGTGAGTCCCGGTACGTCCAGCAGGGAGGCGACCGAGCCATCATTGGTGACGCCCATTTCGTCCGTAGGCCGCACGCTCGGCACGGGCAGCAGCGAGGCGCCCGTATTTAATGCGCTCTCATCGACGAGACTGCCGGCGGCGTCCGGGTGCGCCATGCTGTTCGAAATAAGCGGATTCAGCAGAGGCTGGAAAGTCAGCGCGGTCAGCGACTTCTTCGGCTTCAGCGTCTCCGGGTTATCGATGTCCGAGGTGAGGGAGGCGGACTTGGGCGTCTTCTTCTTTTCGGGCGGATCAAGCAGGGGATCATCAGCGAGCAGGTCCTTCGGTGCATCCATCGTTTCGGACGAAAGATAAGGATTCGTGTAGTCGGCTTTTTCCAGGTGCCGCTTCTTCAACTCGTCGGTGTAGTTCCGCAGCATCCAGTCCTGGTCGTAGGCCTGCTGCTTGGCCGTCTCATCCACCGTGGTTGATTGCGGATGCTGCTGCTTGTCCTGGTTCATCGCGTACGTTTGCTCGGCGATGCGCTCGGCATTTTCCGGGTCGGCACCCTCGCCCGCGGAACCGCCCTGGCCGACATCGTCGCCCGTCGCGCCGTTCCATTCCGGCGCGCTTCCTGTCGCGGGCCGGGCCGGCACCCACGTCACCCACGGCCCCGTTGGCCCAGTCTTGGGCGCGGTTGAGGTTGTCGCGGGAGGCGGGGACGTGGCGCTGTTGCTGTCCGCATGCGCGAGGAGAAGTCCTGCGGCGAGGAAGCCGCCCCAGCGAAGAAGCGCAGGCACGGTTTTCATCGCCTAATGACTATACGCCAAAGCAGCGCACGGGGCAACGGCAGTCTGTCGAGTGAAAAATGGTGTTTTTCAGAGGAGGAAAAAGTGTTGCCAAGAGGTTGTGGAGCGCTAGCAAGAACCCATGGCAACCAAACCCAAAACCACCAAACGCAAACCCAACGCCGCCTTCCTCAAGCCCGTTAATCCGGACGAAAAGCTGGCCGCTGTTGTCGGCGCGAAGCCGCTGCCCCGCACCGAAATCGTCTCCAAGCTCTGGGCCTACATCAAGAAGAACGGGCTCCAGGACAAGAAGGAGCGCACCAAGATCAATGCCGACGACACGCTCAAGGCGATCTTCGACGGCAAGAAGCAGGTCACGATGTTCGAGATGAACAAGTACGTCTCGGGCCACCTCAAGGCCTAGTTCCCTTTCCGGTGGCGGCGATCATCGGGATCGCTGCCGCCGCCTTTTGCTGGCGGCTTGGTCCGGCTTCAGAACTCGCGGCTCTTCCTCGCGGGCGCAAGGCGCGCTTGGCGTCAGCCGTCTGTCACGTGTGGACCGGCACCCAGTTCACGGGCCCTTCTTGCGGTGGCGCGTCAACATGGCCAGGCCCTCCGCCTGTTCGATCTCGTCCTCGAAGTCGTCCACCCATTCCGGATAGTAGAAGAGGCACAGGTTGTCCGCGCCGCCCTTGGCCATCATGAAAAAAGAATAGGTTTCGCCCAGGCGCCGCTTGTAGCTGGAAAGCGACGGCAGGACGGTGGCCAGGTCGATCTCCTCGATCTCCTCCTCGTCCTCATCATCGTCGTCGTCCTCTTCCTCGTCGAGATCGTCCTCGTACTGATAGTAGAAGTGGTCCTCCTCCAGCGGCTGCTCCATCACGAAGACCGCCGTTGAGCCGATGGCCTTCGCGGCGGTGAGGAAGCCTTTCAGCTCGCCTTCAAAATAGTTGAGGACCTCCTCGGCATCGCCTTCGCGGCTCACGGGCACGGGAATCATCCCGGCACCTTGGATCAGGGAAAAGATTTCAGCTCGGGTCATGGAAAAATCGTTGATCGGTAAAAGTAAAATTGGGCTAGGAGGGACTTGAACCCCCACTCCTTGCGGAACCAGAACCTAAATCTGGCGCGTCTGCCATTTCGCCACTAGCCCGGGCTGGAAAGGTAGCCGCGGCCAAGGGCCTCGACAAGGATGCGGTGCGATCCAGAATGGAGCGTGGACTGCCGCAGCGTTGATAAACCCGCTCCCCTCCTGGCCTGGCTCTTCGCCGCCTGGCCGGAGGCGAAGCGCAACACGGTGCGCGAATGGCTCAGCGGCCGGCGCGTGACGGTGAACGGCTGCGTGATCTCGCAATTTGATCATGAGCTGCAGCCGGGCGACCAGGTCGAGATTCGCGCGCAGCCGCTGGCCGCGCCGGACACGCGGATCGCGGGCGGCATCCTCATCCGGCACGAGGACGACGCCGTGATCGTCATCGAGAAGCCAGCCGGCCTGCGCAGCATCGCCAGCGAGGCGGAATCGGAGGCGACCGCCTACGCGCAACTCACCACCCATGTGCGGCGCGGCAATCCGCGCGCGCGAGAGCGGGTCTGGATCGTGCATCGGCTCGACCAGGAAACCTCGGGGCTGATGGTCTTCGCCCGTACCGAGGCGGCGAAAAACGCGCTGCAGGAAAATTGGGAAGCGGTGACGAAGAAATATCGCGCGGTGGTCGAAGGCGCGCCGCCGGCGGAGACGGGCGTGCTCATCTCGCACCTCGACGAATCGGATCGCTTTCGCGTTCGCATCGCGCCGGAAGGTCCCGCCACCCGGCGGGCCGTCACGCGCTACCGCGTGGAGAAACGCGGCGGTCCATCTACGCTGCTGGAGCTGACGCTGGAAACCGGGCGTCGCCACCAGATTCGCGTGCAGCTCGGGGAAGCGGGCTGCCCCATCGTGGGCGACAAGCGCTACGGCGCGCAGACCAATCCGGTACGGCGCGTCGCGCTGCATGCGAGCGAACTACGGTTCTCGCATCCAGTCAGCCAAAAGGAGATGCGGTTCATCTCGCCGCTGCCGGGTGAGTTTGGGCGGCTGATGAAGGCAGTTTAGATGGTATTAATAGGATTAAGATGATTGGGGAAGGCAGAGGGGCGGCTTCGCTTCAGCTGCTTCCCAATCTCATTAATCACATAATCCTATCAAACTCAGTTGCCTCCGCGACTGTTGCCGTCGGCGTGGTGCGGGCGGTGTTCCCTCAGGTAGCCGGCGCTCTCCGAGCGCCGGTCAGTAGCGAAACCTTGCGTACTCGGACCAGCGCTCGGAGAGCGCCGACTACCTGTTTACGCCGCGGCCCTGGTCTCGGAATTGACCTTCGGCTCGTCCGGGCGGATGCGACGGCGGCTGCCTCAGGCTGAGGCGCCGTTCTCGGCCTTGAGAGTGAACGCCGCCAGCTCCGCGCTGGCATCGGCCCAATCCTCGTTCAGCTTGTCGAGGCGATCCGTTTGCTCGACCAGTTCGCGGTTGAGGCGCACGGCAGCGTTCCCGTCCGCGTAGGTCTCCGGCTTTTCCATGTCGGCGATGATCTGCTTGTGGCGCGCCTCGGCCGTGGCGATGGCCTGCTCGATCTCCTGCACGCGGGCCTGGGTCTTCTTGCGCGCGGCGGAAACCGCCTGGCGCTCCTCGGCCTCGCGCCGCTTTTGTTCCTTGGTCTTGACCGTGGAAGGACCCTTGGCCGCGGTGGAGGCGGGCGCCTCCGCCGGCCGGCTGTCGGTCAGCTTCTCCCCGGCGATGAGACCGGACTTCTCGGAAAGCGCGCCTGATTTCTCCAGGTAATAATCGTAATCGCCCGCGTAGGGCGTGAGCACGCCGGCGCTGATGCGCAGGACGGTCTGCGCCAGCGCGCGAATGAAGTAGACGTCGTGGCTGATGAAGACGAGCGTGCCCTGGAACTGCTTGAGCGCGTCGATCAGCGCGTCGATGCTCGCCATGTCCAGGTGCGTCGTCGGCTCGTCCATGAGCAGCAGGTTGGGGGGATTGAGCAGCAGCTTGACCAGCCCGAGGCGCGACTTCTCGCCGCCCGAAAGCACGCTGACTTTCTTGTACGCGTCATCGCCGCTGAAGAGGAAGGAACCGAGGATGCCGCGTGCCTGCACTTCGGGCACCGGGTTCGGGATGTTCATCGCCTCCTGCAGCACCGTCTTGTCCGAGTTCAGCATGTCCGCGCGATTTTGCGCGAAGTAGCCGACCTCCGTGTTGTGGCCGAGCTTGCGCTCGCCCTGCTGCGGCTCGAGCACGCCGCCTAGGAGCTTGAGCAGCGTCGACTTGCCTGCGCCGTTCGGCCCCACCAGCACCATGCGCTGGCCCTTTTCGATTTCGAGATCAATGCCGCGGTAAACGACGAGGTTGTCGTAGGCGAAATGGATCTTATCCAGCGTCATCACGCGCTGCCCGCTGCGCACGGGCTGCGGAAACTTGATGTGGATGCGACGCTCGTTGTCCTCCGGCGCCTCGATCTTTTCCATGCGCTCGATCTGCTTGAGCTTGCTCTGCGCCTGCGAAGCCTTGCTCGCCTTGGCGCGGAAACGGTTGGCAAAATCCTGCAGCCGCTCGATCTCCGCCTGCTGGTTCTTGTAGGCGGCCAGGTGCTGCTCGGCGCGCGCCTTCTTCTGCACGACAAAGTCGTCGTAATTGCCGCGATAGTGGTGCAGCTGCTTGTTGCGAATCTCGATGATGTTGTCGATCAGTGCATTCAGGAACGCGCGATCGTGGGAGATCATCAGGATCGCGCCGGGATAGTTCTTGAGATAATTCTGGAACCAGCCGAGCGACTCCAGATCGAGATGGTTCGTCGGCTCGTCGAGCATGAGCAGGTCCGGCTCCATCACGAGCAGCCGCGCGAGGTGCGCGCGCATGACCCAGCCGCCGCTCATCGTCTTGGCCGCGCGATTGAAGTCGCTCTCGCGAAAGGCGAGGCCGCTCAGGATGCGCTTGGCCTTGGGCTCAAGTTGGTAGGCGCCCAGCTCCGCATAGCGGCCCTGCGCGTCGTGATATTCCTCCGTGTCGATCTGGCCCGTGCGCTCCCCCTCGTTGAGGATGGCCTTGAGCTTGCCGTGCTCGGGCGTAATCGCGGTGGCGAGTTCCAGCACTGTCTCGTCGCCGGTCGCGGCGGTTTCCTGCGGCAGGTAGCCGAGCGTGGTGTGACGGTCGAGCACCACGCTGCCGGAATCGGGCTCCTCCTCCTGCAGGATGATGGAAAAAAGGGTCGACTTGCCCGCGCCATTCGCGCCGACCAGCGCGATGCGTTCGCCGTAGTTGATCGAGAGCGAGACATCCTCAAAGAGCGTGCGCGAGCCGAAGCTTTTTTCGATCTGGGAGAGAGTCAACATGGGCGGGCGAGCCTAGGGGGAAGATTGAGTTTAAGACAGGATTAACATCGGTGGCTGACGGTTTTGGACGGAATTAACGGAATTACCAAATTTGCAAAAACCGACGGTCAGCAGCCAAAAAATTCCGTCAATTCCGTTAATTCCGTCTAAACTCCGCCATGCCCTTCGCCCGCTACGCCCGCATCTGGCTGGCGCAGATTCGCTACTCCACCGTGCGCGAGCTGATGTTCAAGTCGAACTTCCTGCTCTGGATCGCGGTGGACCTCGCCTGGTTCGGCCTAAGTCTGGCCTTCATCCAGTTTCTTTACCTCCAGGTGAACACGATCGCCGGTTGGGACAAGTGGGAGATGATCCTGCTCGTCGCGACCAACAACCTGGTGCAGCAGATCTTCCAGACCTTCCTCATGATCAACTGCACCAACCTGCCGGAGCTGGTGCGCACGGGGAAACTGGATTTCTTTCTCGCGCAGCCGGCCTCGCCGCAGTTTCTCGTCAGCACGCGCAAATTCGAGCCCGGCTCGGTCGTGAGCTGCGCGGTGGCGCTGGTCGTCTGCGGCGTGGCCATCGCGCACCTGCCCACGCGGCTGAGCTGGCTCGGGCTGGCGCTTTATCCGCTGCTCGTTTCGCTCGGCGTGCTCATCCACTACGCGCTCATGCTCATGCTCATGTCGCTTTCATTCTGGATGACCCGGGCCCAAGGCTTCATCAACGCCTACTACAGCGTCTTCCAGATCGCGCGGCTGCCGCGGGAAGCATTCTTCGGCGTGACGAAGCTGATTTTCACCTGGGCGATCCCGCTCCTGCTCATCGCCAACGTGCCGGCACGGACACTGTTCGACGGCGTCCATTGGACCGATCTGACGGGGCTGGTCGCGGTGACAGCGGTGCTTCTCAGCCTGAGCCGCATGGTCTTCCTAGCAGGGTTGAGGCGGTACGGCAGCGCGTCGTCGTAGAGGCCATTGACGCCCATCTCGATGATTGACCGCTAAACGTTCTTCAAGCCCCAACGGGGCGCCCCAAGGTAGCCCAGGGCAACGCCCTGGGTTCACCGACCATGCCGAGACGAGCCCTGAAAGGGCGGCCAAAGCATTGGACCTATAGATGCCGCCCTTTCAGGGCTCCTCTCACGCCATGATAGACCCAACGCATTGCTCTGGGCTCTCTTAAACCGCCCCGTCGGGGCCCCAGAATCTCCTCGTTAGCACGAACAGAACCCGGAATGCAGTCGGTAGCCGTTGACCTCCGGGCAACGGACAAAAAGAGAAAGCGCTTCCTCGGCGAGTCCCTCCCCCAGACGTCGCCAGCGGCTTACACCGGCTGCAGCCGCGTCAATCGCCGCCAGCCTCTCACGACCACCAGCGCGCAAAAGCCAAACATGCCGAGCACGAGCGCGAGCAGCACCGCGCCCGCGTACCAGGGAATATGCAGGCAGGCGTAACCGAGCAGCGCAAGCAAGCCTGCCCCGCCAATCTCGCCCACGTTCCAAACCGCCCCGAGCAGCCCGCCGGTGGCGACGTTGGCCGGGGCGCTGACCGTGCGCGCGCCGGTGATGCCAAGGTGGGTAAAGGTCGCCAGCCCGCCGCCGACGATCCCGGCGAGGGTCCACTGCACCAGCGGCGTCTGGTCGTCCAGCGGCACGGCCATAAGCAGCGTGCCCGCGGCAAAAGCCAGCGGTGTCGACAGCGCCTTCACGCTGGTGCCCACGATGGGCACGAAATGGACAAGCGTCTCCGCGATGAAGGCGACGCCCAGCAGAATGAGCGTGGAGGTGCGGCCAAGCCACGCCAGGTTGTGCGGGAGCGTGACGACGCCGTGCGCGGCCAGAAGATTGAGCGCCAGCAGCGGCAGGGTAATCCGCACCCCCGCCGAAAGGCTGAAGAGCAGGCCGAGCAGGACCATGGCGATGGTCACGCTCTGATTCACGCTGGAAGGTTAGCACAGGCGCGGGCTACTTTCGATCTGCGCATGCCCGGCCCTCCCGAAATCGTTGCGCGGGAGGCGGATTTCCTCGTGGTCAACAAGCCGCCCCATCTGCTCTCCCATCCCACGCGGCCGGACGGCGCACCGACGCTGCTCGGCTGGTTGCAGCAGGAATTTCCCGGCGAGTTTGTCGCGCTGGCCAATCGGCTGGATCGTGAGACCAGCGGCACCGTGCTGGTCGCGCGCTCAGCGGAGGCAGCGTCGCGGCTGGGCGTGCTGACCATGCGGCGCGAGATCGCGAAGGACTACCTCGCGCTGGTGAGCGGCCAAGTGGAAGAGGAACACGGAACGATCGACGCGCCGCTCGGCCGGCTCGGGATTTCGGCAGAGAATCCGATTTGGCTGCGGCAAGGTGTGATTACGCCGGACGATGCGGCAGGACGGAAGTCGGCTCCCGCGCGAACGGAATTCTGGCGGCTCGCCGTCGGCCACGGGGCATCGCTCCTGCGGCTGCGGGCCCACACCGGGCGGCTGCATCAATTGCGCGTGCACCTGGCGCATCGCGGGCATCCCGTCCTGGGCGACAAGATTTACGGACCGGACGCGGGGCTCTACCTGCGCTTCATCGAGCACGACTGGACCGAAGAGCACGAGCGTCGGCTGGCGTTGCGCCGACATGCGCTGCACGCCTGGCGGCTGGCTTTTACCTGGGCGGGCGTAGAGCGAACGTTCGAGGCACCCGTTCCGCAAGATATGTGGGAGTTAGGCGAGAAGCGGGAAATCCGCTGGTAGCCGTCTTCTGTAGCGGCGGTCTATGACCGCCGACGGAAT
>CAJCIA010000183.1 GCA_903970275.1 Betaproteobacteria bacterium | reverse complement strand
GGCGGGGGAGGGACCGCCGATATCCGCGTCGGCAAGAGCAATCATGCCGGTGCCGGTCGACGTCCCGGTGCCGGTGAAGGTGCCCGTCGTAGTTGTCGTTCCCGTGCTGGTACCCGTGGTGGTCGTGGTGGAGGTCCCCGTCCCGGTACCAGTACTCGTGCTTGTGGAAGTGCCTGTGCCAGTCCCCGTGCTTGTCGTCGTGGAAGTGCCCGTCCCCGTCCCGGTGCTGGTGGCAGTCGAAGTGTTTGTGCTCGTCCCGGTGCTTGTACCGGTTGACGTACTCGTGCCCGTTCCCGTGTCGGTGGAAGTACCTGTGCCAGTTCCGGAACTTGTACCTGTGGACGTGCCTGTACCGGTGGTCGTCGAAGTACCAGTTCCGGTTCCCGTATCCGTGCCCGTGGAGGTTCCTGTACCGGTCGAGGTGCTGGTGCCCGTACCGGTCCCGGTGCTCGTACCGGTACCTGTACCAGTGGATGTCCCGGTACCGGTCGAGGTGGTGCCAGTAGAAGTGCCGGTACCGGTTGAGGTGGTGCCAGTAGAAGTACCGGTACCGGTGGAAGTGCTCGTGCCCGTTGATGTGCCCGTACCGGTGGAAGTTCCTGTAGAAGTCGAAGTCCCCGTCCCCGTAGCGTTCCCGGTGCCCGTGAAGCTACCCGTCCCGGTCCCCGTAGAAGTGCCGGTTCCTGTTCCGGTGGCTGTGCTCGTTCCCGTCGAACTGCCGGTGCCGGAACCCGTGCCTGTCCCGGTGCCGGTTCCGCTGCTGACGATGGAAAGATTGGAGAAGAAGCTGGTATTCAGCAGCGTGTTGTCGTGCGCGGTGACCGCGAGACCGCCGTCGTAGCTGGGATTCGTGAACGTGGTGGTGTGGCTGCCGATGAGCACCCAGTCCGTGGCGGTCGGTGTGCTCGTGGTGGTGGCGTAGTAGGCGGAAAAAACCGACCCGACCTTGATGAGCTGGAGCCATTTGGGGCTCGTGCCACCAACCTGGCTCGTGGTGTTGGCAAAAGTGTTGTCCACATCGCGCCACTGCATTTCCACCAAGCCGCTGGGATTCTCGAAGACGCTCACGTGCGCCGCACCCGGGTCGAGCGAGTTGCGGAACATCAGTCCGGATTTCGCCCACGCATTGGTGTTCGTGATCGAGTCGACGTGCACGATCATCGTGGTGTCGCTGGCCAGGCTTTCGGTGGCGTAGTTGAACTGGTCGATATTGTTCCAGATGTCGCCGCCGCTGCCACTGACAGTGAAGACGCCGGCCGGGCTGACGGAGTCGGAGCCGGGCACGCCCGGGTTGCCAATGTCGTAATCGGTCAGTGTGGGCACCGGCGGGGGCGGCGGTGGAATGACCACTGTGCCCGTGCCGGAGACCTCAATGATGACCGGATGATCGCTGAGCGTGAGCGGCACCGAGCTCACATTGCTCAGCGTCTGCGTGGGGACGGCGCTAACGGTGGGATCGTAGACATTGACGCTCGGGTAGGAGGCGCCGAGGTTCACCGTGGTCGTTTCGCTGCCGCTGGCGCGCTCGTCCCACACTGCCAGCTCGAAGGTACCGTCGCTTTTCTGCAGCAGCATGTCGTGCATCGTCGCTGTCTCGCTCGTGATGGAATAGGCCAGCGTGCCGGGCGGGAAGGAGGTGTTGTCGGCCAGGATGGTCGTGAGATTGTGCAGATAAACGCCCGAGGGCTTGGGGTTGTAGCTGGGGTCGACCACGCCCCAGTAGCCCTGCACCGGATCGTCGCGCAGCATGTAGATGAAGGTGTAGCTCCAGCCTTCCTTGTAGGCGTCGAGATAGAGATTGAGAAAGACCTTGCCTTGCGCCATCGGGGAGATGGCGTTGCCGCCCTGCGTCTGCCAGCCCGTCTCGGTCGTGACGCGCGGGACGGAGGGCAACTGCGCGAGCGGATAGCCGGTGAAATGCTCGTGCCACGTGGTGCTGTACTCACCCACCATGCCATCCCAAAGCGTGTTCAACGTCGGGTCCTCTGCTCCAAAGGCGCAATTGTCCACCAGCCCGGTAAGCTGGCTGCAGATATAATTATGCGTGTTGGCGAAATCACCGTAGATCGTACCGTCCGGCATGAGCGTGCCGGCGCCGACCGGGATGGTGAGAAACTGGAAGCCGACATTGTCCGGCTCCGAGCCGCCCGCTTCGCTGGGCGCAAAGACGGGGATGCCGACGAGATTCGAATCCGCCTTCACCGCCAGATAGAGATCCCGCTGGAAGCGGGCCGCGGGGAGAAAGGAGCCGCTGTAGGAGGACGTGGCGCCCTGGTAGGTGACGGGAAAATTGTTGATCTCGTTGGGTCCTTCCACGGCGAGGAGAGCGCCCGCGTTCGCCACCTTCTCATACATGGCCAGGCTGTCGGGGATGTCGCCGTTGATGGGAAGCAGGCAGAGCTTCGCGCCGGAGTTCTCGTTGATGTAGAGAAAATCGGCGATCACGTCTGCGTTGGTCGATCCGTCATCGCGCATGTTGCGAATGCCTTCATAGACAAGCGCAGACGCGACATCGTCGGGATCGTCGATGCCTTGCGAGACGTGGGCACAGACGCCGAGCGAATTGAGGAAGTCGTTCGCGCAAACGGCGGTGGTCTGGCTGCGTGCCCACCCGGCAAGGGAAACCAGCAGAGCCGCCGCCATCGTAAGGCGGCCCCGGCACAAAGACTGGAGGAAAACAAAAAGAGCCCGACGCGGCTTCGCCACGAACGTGAAAGTTTCGGCCCCGTGGTGCACGGGACGGAACCTTAGGCTATCTACGTGAGGAAAGTCAGCCTTGGAGATGTTGTCATGACCATCATCTCTCCCGCTGGCACCACCTTGGCGAGCCTCCACTGCAGGGCGGTCACTTGCAAATGATTTGCGGAAGCGTAATCTGCTTTATGAATATTTCTCTGGATCGTGACGCTTCCGTTACCGACCATTCCGCGCCGCTTGATCCCGCGCCACCGCTGCCGGCGGAGACAGGCCTGCTCGATGCTTATTCGCGTGCCATCATCGGGACGGTGCAGCAAGCCGGTCCGGCCGTGGTGCACATCGCGACGCAGGGCGAAAAAGGGCGCGGCGGCAGCGGTTCCGGCTTTTTGATATCGCCGGACGGATTGGTCATGACCAACAGCCACGTCGTGCACGGCGCGGCGAAGCTCATGGTGCAGACCTCGGACGGCCGTCTTTCCCGCGCGGACCTGGTTGGTGACGACCCGGACACTGACCTCGCGGTGATCCGCATCGACCTGCCGGAGCTGCCCCATATCGGCTTCGCCGATTCCGCGGACGTGCGCGTGGGCCAGATCGCCGTGGCCATCGGAAATCCGTTTGGTTTCGACAACACGGTGACGGCCGGGATTGTCAGCGCGCTGGGTCGCACGTTTCCCTCGAGCACCGGGCGGCTGATCGACAACGTGCTGCAGACCGACGCGGCGCTCAACCCGGGCAACTCGGGCGGACCGCTGCTCGACACGCGCGGGCGGGTCATCGGGGTGAACACTGCCATCATTGCCGCGGCGCAGGGCATCTGTTTCGCGATCGGCAGCAAGACGGCGGAGTTCATCGCCAGCTGGCTGATCAAAGACGGCCACATCCGCCGCGCCCACATCGGCGTGGCGGGACAGGATGCGCCGATCCACGAGCGGGTCGCGCGCTTCCACCAGTTGCGCCAGCGCTCGGGCATCCTCGTCCACACGGTGGAGAAGGGCTCGGCCGCGGACGAGGCGGGCGTGGAGCCCAACGACCTGCTCATCTGGCTGGATAACGAGGAACTGCGGTCCGTGCACGAACTGCACCGGCTGCTGGTCCTGCGCGAACCGAACCGGCGCTCCCGGCTGACGGTGCTGCGCCAGCACCAGCTCGTGCACTTGTGGATCACCCCGCGCGAGCGGGCGTGAGTTGGCGGCCGACCCGCTATTTGTGGGCCGGCAGGACAAGGTGCGAGTTGTCCAGCTTGGTGGGACTTTCCGGCGCCTTGATCGTCTGCTTCACGTTCACCGTGTACTGCTCGTAGGTGTAGACGCTCGAGGTTCCAGCAAAGACAAGGAAGGCGGCGAACGCCGCGCCGATCGACCAGACGCCCAGCCGCCGGCCCCATAGCCCGCCCGCCTTCTGCCCGGTCGCTTCCTCCGAGTGCACGAGCAGTTCCGTGGTCGACATGCTGAGCATGCAGTAGCCGATGAAATAATAGAGTCCAACGCACGGGATCGACTTGGTGGCCTGTTGGAACTTGAGCGCGTAAAGAGCCAGCAGCACGGCGGCGACAAACACGTCGGCCATCGACCACTTGCCGATGGTGTGGAGGAACTCGCCCGCGCGGTAATTCCACTGCTTGTTCCTGGAGACGGTGACGAAGAACGTCAGCGACGCCTTGGTCAGTGGCGTGCAGATACTGAAGAGAAGCAGGAATCCGCCGATGATGTAGTGGCCGCCGGTCAGCAGTTCCCAGATGATGGCGGCTATGCCGCGCACCTGATGCTGGATGATGAAGCTGAGGTTCCCCGTCGCCATGGGAATATTGGGCACGGTCCAGATCACCATCGCAGGCGCGAGGATGCCAACGATGAAGCAGACGAGGGAGACCGCGGTGAGCGAAAAAAGTGTGCCCCGGGCGGTGAGGCTTCGCTCCACCGTGAGCACCAGGACGACGTAGAGGACGCTCGCGCAGAGCAGGAATTCCGACCACCACGCGGCCACGCGCGATTGCTCGCGCACCAGTCGCAGGTCGTGCGGAAGCTCGGAGTGAAGCGCCTCATTCGATTCCGCGGCGGAGGGTAGCTCCATCTCCTGCCTTGCCGGCGAGTTAATGAACATGCCGAGGAACGGGTGCTCGTGGTTGTAGCGTTCGAGCGCCTGTGAGCCTTCGTTCTTGAGGCTGTAGAGCTCGAAGATCTTCTCGATCGACTGGGTGGAGTGCTCCGCGCTTTGGATGAGCTTGAACGCCGCGAGGGACGCGGTCGCGAGATACGCGACCGCCAGCACGGCCAGGATGATGTTCCGCGACAGGGGCGGAGCGGGGCTCGCACGGCGTTTGGTCATGATCAGGTTATCGGTCCGGCCATCCAAAGACTGCGCGCATTGCCGTAAACTGCAATCGGTTGAAAGCTGATCGTGGCGTTGACGGGGATGCACACGGGGCGATACTGGTTCTCCACCTCACCCAAGAAGATTCATGGCTACCCCCAATCGCAATTCAAAGAAGACCCCCACGACGAACGGCCACACCGACGGCAAGCCAAGCCGGGCCAACTATGTGCACGAGCGTCTCAGCCCGCGTACGGATCTGGAGGCCGAGGGCACCAAGAACGTGGCGGCGGCGCTCAACGGCATCCTCGCAGACGTGTTCGCGCTTTACCTCAAAACCAAGAATTTTCACTGGCACATGAGCGGACCGCATTTCCGGGATTACCATTTGATGCTGGACGAGCACGGTGAACAGATCTTTGCCATGACCGACGACCTGGCCGAGCGCGTGCGCAAGATTGGCCGGACCACCCTGCGGTCGATTGGGGAGATCTCGCGCAACCAGCGCATCCTGGATAACGACGCGGAATACGTTGACCCCACCGACATGCTGGCGGAGCTGCGCGACGACAATCAGCAGCTCACCAAGCGCATGCGCGCCGCCCACGAAGTGTGCGAGGATGCCGAGGATATCGCGACGGCGAGCCTGCTGGAAAACTGGATCGACCAGACGGAGCGCCGCACGTGGTTCCTCTTCGAGGCCAGCCGGCAGGGCGGTGCGGACGGGCACTAGCCCGGGATCACAGCTCGAGCGCGTTTCCCCGGGAGTTCTTCTTGGGGAAATGCCGCGTCCAGAAATACCGCACCGAAGGTGTCGCCTTCAGCGGCAGGCGGCTGACAAAGGCGGCGGCGGCGATTTCCTTCTCGCCGAGCTTGAGCTTCCCGCGGCGCAGCACGGTGCGAAATAGCATGGCCAGGCCGCCCTTGCGCGGGCGGTCGAACAGGTCGATCACGCGCGCGGAGCTGACGGTCAGCCCAATTTCCTCGCGCAGTTCACGTCGAAGCGCGGCCTTGATCGGCTCGTGCGGGCGGACTTTCCCACCCGGCAACGACCAGAGCTTCCGGCCGGCGGTCTGCTGGACCATGAGGACATTCCCGTAAGCGTCCTGAATCCAGGCCAGGACGGAAATCTCCTTCCCTGCGCTGTTCCGACTTCGTTTGGGATCTCGCTTTTTTCCGGCCATGAGAGTTCTTCTAGCCGAATGGTTTGCGAGTGTCACCTTATTGTAACAATCGGCGATGCGCTAGGTTAAGAAGGATTCTTCTGTTTTTCCTTAAGCAACGTCTGGGACTTTTTGGGGTCGATCAGCTGGATGCGGGGGTCGGATTGGGAAGGCGCCAGGCCGCCCTTGATCAGATCAATGACATCCGACGGCGACAGTGCGGGATCAAGCGCGAAGAGCTTGGCGGCCAAGTTGGTGACTTCTGGTGACGCCATCGACGTGCCCGAAAGCTTCAGCGTCGTCCCGCCCGGGATCGGACTGTCGACCTCAAAGCCATCCGCGTAGGCGGATACGTTTTTGCCGAAGCTGGTGAACGAGGTGACGTCCCCGGCCTGATCGACCGCGCCGACGGTCATGAGATTCGGCAGATCGAAGGACGAGGGGATGACCTCGTCGAAGTTGACGTCGTTGTCGCTGTTGCCAGCCGCGGTGATGAAGAGAATGTCGGGCGCGCTCTTGAGCGCGGCGAGGAGGCCGTCGCGACCGATGTCGAAAATCTCGCGGGCCTCCTTCTTGCGTTCGTCCGGATCGCCGACGCCGTTCTTTTCCAGCGCGTCCTCCACGTCCGAGAGCGAGCCGCCCCAGCTCATGTTTACGACGCGCACGTGATGGGCCTTGAAGTAATCGACCGTGGCCTGGTCGGCGACGACGTCCTTGCGCGCCTGCTCGACCGTGGGCTTTTCCGGAATGACGTGGTAATCGAAGGTGATGCGCGCCACGAGCAGGCGCGCGGCCGGGTTGCCCTTTGAAGCGATGCCCGCGACGTGCGTGCCGTGGACGTAGTTGGCGAAGAGCTCGATGTCCTCTCCGAACTTCTTCACGTCGGCGGGCGGCAGCTTCTTCATCCGGGCGATCAGAGCGGTGGCCTCGGGGCTGTCCACGTTGGCCTCCAGGTCGAGCTCGCCCTTGATCAACGATCGCAGCTCCGTCGTGCGCTTGGCATCGGACCCGAGCGGATAAAGATCGCCGTGCACGCGATTGGAATGAAGGTCGAACGCGATGCCGTTCGGATCATCCTTGGAGGTGGGATCGACGAACATCTTTCCGGGATAGTCCTTCGGGTCGACGCCGGAATCCCAGATGCCGATCACCACGGGCGTGAGATGGTCGGCCTTGGTCAGGGTGAGATCGCGCGCCTTCCAGACGTCGGCCTTGGCCACGTTGTGCTGCTTGATCACCGTGGTCATGGCGGCGTCGATGGAGGGAGCGAGCGGCAGGAAATTTTGCAGCGTCGCGCGATTGGCGATCAGGCCGGCCGCCATGCCGTCATCGAGCGAGTGGGTTTTGGCCACGGTTGGCTCCATTTCGCTTTGGATGCCGCCGAGCACCAGGTTCTTGTTCTCAATCTCCGCACCGGCCTTGAGAGACTTCAATTCGTCCTGCACCACCCCGTAGGGCAGCGCCGCAGTGCGGGTGGTCAGTTCGTCCTGGAACGCTTTTTGGAAAGCGGGATCGTTCAGGTTTTTCGAGCCCGTGCGGTCCGCCACATCCATGCGGGTGAGGGACAGCAGGCCGGTGGTGAGCTTGAGCGCCTGCTTTTGCTCGAGGTCGGTCAGCTCCCCGATGAGCTTGCGGGCATCGTCGTTGCGGCCCTGCACCAGCGCGATGATAAGCAGCGTTTCCTTCAACCGCTTCAGTGTCGTCTTATCCTCAATGTCGTAATCGGTAAGGTCCTTCTCTACGTCGGCGCGGACCTGGTCGGCGAGCGCGTTCATCTTCGCGTCGTTGTTGAACAGGTCGATCACCTTGCCCTCGACCGGGTAGGTGTGGCGCGGCAGATCGTCCAATTTCGTAATCTTGGGCTTGGCTGGCGGAGCCGGCGGTGTGGCCGGTGCGGCGGGAGGAGGTGCGGGCGGAGCAGGCGGTGCCGGCTGCGGGCCACAACCGGCCAACAGGGAAATGAGTCCAACGGAAACGAGAAAACGGACGGAAGTCATAAAGGGTCCAGCGTACCACGAGCGCCGAAGTTGGCGAGAGCGGCAATGAGGAGTAACAGAGATGTAAGTGCGGCTTCCAAAGCAAGGAGTAAAGCCGCGTCAGAAGGTAGCCGGCGTCGGAAGACGCCGGTCGCGCTCGGGGCGCTTGGGAAAGCGAAGCCGCTTCCCTCGGGCGATCAAGGAGCGCCTTTGCCGACGATGCGCGCGGGGAATACGCCACGAAGACGCGAACTCTTGTGGCGCGCACCGGCGTCGGGACGACGCCGGCTACCTCGTTGGTCTATTTATCAACGCTAAACTTGTAGACCGTCGTGCTGTGGAAATCCTCGCCGGGCTGCAGCACGGTGCTGGGAAAATTGTCATGGTTTGGCGAGTCGGGAAAGTGCTGGGTCTCCAGGACGATGGCGGCGTATTGGGGATAGCGTTTGCGTTCGCGGCCAACATAGGAGCCAGTCAGAAAGTTGCCCGTGTAGAACTGGATGCCCGGCTGGTCCGTGGAGATGTCGAGGCGTCGGCCGCTGCCGGGATCCTGCACGGTGGCGGCAAGACCGTAGTCGGAGAAGTAGCCCTTGTTCAGCACGTAGTTGAAGTCGTAACCCAGCGGCTTGTTCTTGAGCTCCTTGAGATGCGCGCCGGCCGCGGTGGGTTGGAGGAAATCATAGGGCGTCCCGGCCACATCCTTGATCTCGCCGGTGGGGATAAGCGTGGCGTCAACCGGCGTGAACTTGTCGGCGTGGAGCGTAACGAGATCGTCGAGGATGGTGCCGCTGGCGGCGCCGCCGAGGTTGAAATAGGAGTGGTTGCTGAGATTGAGGATCGTCGTCTTGTCCGTGGTGGCGGCGTAGGCGATGCGCAGCTCGTTGTCGTCGTTGAGCGAGAAGGTGACGCTGACGAAGAGGTTGCCGGGATAACCTTCCTCGCCGTCCTTGCTCAGGTAGGTGAGGCGGACGGCCGGGATGTCGGAGTCCACCTGCTCGAAGTTCCACAGGCGGCGATTGAAGCCGAACCAGCCACCGTGCAGCGCGTTGGGCGGATTGTTGATCGCGAGCTGGTAGTTGACCTTGTTCAGCGTGAAGCGGCCGCGCGCGATCCGGTTGGCGTAGCGGCCAACGGTGGCGCCAAAATAGTCCTTCATGGCGAGATAGGGCGCGAAGCGGTCGTAGCCGAGCACCACATCGTCGAACTTCCCGTTGCGGTCCGGTACGCGGATGCTGGTGATGGTCGCGCCGTAATCCATGATGCTGACGCTCATGCCGTTTTTGTTCGTGAGCGTGTAGAGCGTCACCATCCCGTTGTGCGGATTGCGGCCGAAGTACTGCTTCGTCATCGTGTCGCCGAACGTGGTGGTCGACGCGTCAGGGTCGGCGCCGCCGGCGGGGGGCGGGGTCTTGTCGTCGGCGGCGAACAACGGGGCGCAACCGAGCATCAGCCAGCAGGCGACAACACGGCCGGGGCCGCGGAGGGAGCGGATCATCATAAAAGGGCGCGCCTAGGCGCTGAAGCTCTCGCCGCAGGAGCAATGCGCGGCGGCGCTCGGATTGGTGACCTTGAAGCCACCCTTCTGCAGGTCCTCGCTGAAATCGAGGAGTGAGCCGGAAACAAAAAGCGCGCTCTTGGGATCGATCACCACGTTGACCTCCTGCGAGCGCACGAGGATGTCGCGATTGGCCGGGCCGTCCACCAAGTCCATCTTGTACTGCAGCCCGGAACAGCCGCCGCCAATGACCGCGATGCGAAGCGCGCCCTGCGGCCGACCCTGGCGGACGAGCAGCGAGGTCAGCTTCTCGGAGGCCTTGGGCGTGATCTTGCACAGCTTCTCGTTGCCGATCTTATAGGCGACGGGGGGAGCGGCGCTGACGGTTGCTTCCATAACATATTGAGTATGCGCGAACTATCCCCCGATGCAAGTCGGGTGCCGGGATGGGCGATCAGGGCGTGGCTTGCGCGACGCTTGGCGATGGGGTTGGCGGGGCGGCGGTAAGCGTGCCTTGCGCCGCGCCTTCGCGGGCGAGGGTGGCGCCGCTGATCAGGCAGGCAATCGATTGCGGCCAGAAGCCGGTGAGAATCATGAGCGCGATAAGCAGGGAAAGAACAACGGTGGCCGGCCGGCTGACGATGATGGGCGTGCGGTCGAGCGGCTCCGACCAATACATCGCCTTGATCGGGCCAAGGTAATAATAGAGCGCGGCCACGGCGGCGAAAAGCACGAGGGCAAGCAGCACGTAGAGGCCGCGATTCCACGCCACCAGCACAACCAACGCCTTGGCCACGAAGCCGCTCAGGGGCGGAATACCGGCCAGGGAAATAAGCGCGAGCGCAAAGGCCGCGGCCAACAGCGGAGCGCGTTGCGAAAGTCCGGCGAGATGATGAATCTCTAAGCCCGGCAGCCGGGTGCGAAGCAGGGCGAGCACGATGAAGCAGGTGAAGGTGGCCAGCAGATAGGTGACAAGGTAGACGCTGACCGCGACCTGGCCGGTGTTGATGTCGGCCATCTGTGGGCGGGGCAGGTGGGGCAGCGCGGCGGCTGCGCCGATTACGGCGACGAGGATGAAGCCGCTGTGGCCGATACTGGAATAGCCGAGCAGCCGCTTGAGGTTGCGCTGCGGGATGGCAGCGAGATTGCCCAGCAGCAGCGAGAGAATTGCGCCGACCGTGAGCACCGGGTACCAGACGGCGGTTCCACCATCACCGCCAAAGGCGCCGAGCGCGATACGCAGGAGCATGATGAGTCCGCCCGCCTTCGAGCCGACCGACAGGAACGCGGTGATCGAGTTGGGGGCGCCCTCGTAGACGTCCGGCGCCCAGACGTGGAAGGGCACCATCGCGATCTTGAAGCCGATGCCTACGAGCACGAGGATGAGCCCGAATGCCGCCATGACCGGCACGCCGCCGTGGAACGCGTTCACCAGCACGTCAAACCGCGTGGTGCCCATCACCCCGAAAATGTAGGCGACGCCCATGACGAGGAAAGCGGAGGAGAGTCCGCCGAGGATGAGATATTTCACGCCCGCCTCCAGCGCGGCCAGGGTGCGCCGGCGGTAGGCGACCAGGATGTAGAACGAGATGGTGACCAGCTCCAGCGCGACGAAGAGGAGCATGAAATCGTTCGCAGAGGCGAGAAGCATGAGGCCCACGGTGGTGAAGAGCGGCAGGATGGCGAACTCGCCGCCGTACTCCACCGGTGCCTGCACCTCGTCGCCCATCCAGATGACGAGCGCGGCGACGGCGAGGAAGAAGATATCGAAGAACTTGGCCGAGCCGTCCCAGATGCACATGCCGTTCCAGAAGACGATGGGCGCGCTGTCCAGCAGCAGCGTCTCGACCGCCGCCACGGCCAAGCCGGCCAGCGCGAGATTCGCGGTCTGCCGCGGCGTGAACTCGAAGAACGCGTCGCCGAGCAGGAGCACCATCGCCCAGACCGTGACGAGGAGTTCCGGCGCGAAGTAAGGCAGAAGGTTGGAATTGAGGAGGTGCAGCATGGTCTACTTCATGAACGGCAGCAGAGTCACGGTCGGCTGCACGAGATGAATAAGCAGGAACGGCATGAAGCCGATGCCGAGCGACGCGAGCGTGAGCAGCACGTAGGGCGCCCGCTCGGCCAGCGAGGAGACATCGGTCATGGCGGGAAGGGCAATGACGCCGGAGCCGGGCGGCGCAGGCGTGTCGGCGGCGTACCGCTGCGGCATGGGGCCGTAGAAGACGTTTTTGATCGCGCGCAGCTGGAAGATGGCAGTGATGACCGTGCCGTAAATCGCGATCAGCGCCATGGCCGGAACGTTGCCGGGCAAAAACGAGGCGAAAAAGACCATAAGCTCGCCTGCGAAGTTCGCCAGGCCCGGCACGCCCATGGAAGCCATGGAGGCGAAGCTGAAGAGAATGGCGAGCACCGGTGCGCGCTTGGCCAGACCGCCAAGCTCGGAGAAGCGGTTCTCGCCCGAGCGGTGCGTGATCTCGCCACTCAAGCCGAAGAGCAGCGCGGCGCTGAGGCCGTGCGCGACCATGAGCACCACCGCGCCGGTCACGCCGATGATGTTCCAGCACGCAATGCCGAGAAAGAGGTAGCCCATGTGCATGATGCTCGAGAAGCCGAGCATGGTGGGCAGTTCCTTTTGCGCGAGCGTGATGAAGCCGGCGTACAGAAAGTTGCCCGCGAGCAGCAGAAGCAACAGCCACTGCCAGAAAACGAAGCCGTCGTGGAGCATCGGGATGGTGATGCGGATCATGCCATAGAGCGCGTACTTCTTGAGGATGCCGGCGTGGAGCATCGCGGCGGCGGGCGGCGCGGAGGCATAGCCCGGCGGCGCCCACGAGTGGAAGGGAAACAGGCCAACGAGGATGCCGAACCCGACGGTGAGGAGCAGGAAGATGATGTTCTGCGACTCGTGCGAAAGCGGATGCGCGGAGATGTACGCCTGCAGGGTAGGAATGTCGAAGGTGCGGTCCGGCGGCGGCAATTCCATGACCAGCGCCACCAGGCCGGCGAGCAGGATGAGGCTGCCCGCCAGCAGGTAGATGGTCACCTGGAACGAGGCGAATTGGCGGTTCTGCGAACCCCAGATGCCGATGAGCAGGAAGGTCGGAATGAGCGCGAAGTCGTGGAAGATGTAGAAGAAGAAGAGATCGAGCGAGGTGAACGCGCCCATTGCGCCGAGCGACATGAGCAGCAGGTAGCAGTAGTATTCCGCCGGGCGCCGCACGAGCCCGGGTGCGATGGCGACGGCCGCGAAGCTGACGATGGCGGTGAGGAAAACCAGCGGCAGGCTGATGCCGTCCACGCCGAGATGAAAATGGATCGGCGGCAGACCGGGCATGTTCACCCAGGCGTAACTCATCTCGTACTGGTAGCCGCCCTGCGCCGCCGGATAAAAAAGGATGAGGCCGATCGCGTAGAGCAGGTTGAAGGCGCAGGCCAGCCCGGCGGTCAGCCGCGGCGGGGCCTTGCCGAGAATGAACGCGATTGCCACCAGCGGCGCAAGCAGCAGTGGCAGCAAGTGAAAATCGTTGCTCGCGAGGAGGGTCATGCGGGGATCAATGCGCGAAAAGGGTGAAGTAAACGAGCAGGGCGCCACCGATGCTCAGGACGAACGCGTAGGTCTGCAGGCTGCCGGTCTGGATCAGCTTGCAGAGTTCGCCCACGCCGACGCTGAGGTAGGCTGCGCCGCGCAGGATCGCGCCTTCCAGTACCCAGTCGTCGATCCAGCCGAGGAAGCGGGCGAAGAGCTGCTGGCCGCCGACGAGCTGGCGATCGTAAAGCTCGTCGAAATAGAACTTGTTCGCGAGTACCTTGATGTGGAGCGGATCGGAATCGCGGCCGCGGTAGAGCGCGAAGGCAAGAAAGATGCCGCCGAAAACCATGATGAGCGGGACCACGGTGCCCAGCAAGAGGCCGAGTGCCGGCAACTGGGGCGTTGCGCCCGTGGAGGGAAGCTGCCCGGTGCTGCGCAATTGGGAGATCGACCAGCCATGGTAAAAGCCCTCGATGCCCAAGGCGAAGCCGCCGACGGCGGAGAAGACCGCCAGGATGATCAGCGGCACGGTCATGACGGCGCCGGATTCATGGGGATGCTCAGCCGCGTTCGACCGCGCGCGGCCGAAGAACGCCACGACGACGAGCCGCGTCATATAGAAAGCGGTGAGGAAGGCAGTGAACGCGCCCACCCAAAAGAAGATCGGATGCGCCTGAAACGCGACGGCGAGGATGACATCCTTGCTGAAGAAGCCGGCAAAACCGGGAAAGCCGATCAGCGCCAGATAGCCAATGAGGAAGGTCCAGAACGTCAGCGGGATTTTCCGGGCGAGCCCGCCCATCTTCCAGATGTCCTGCTCGTCGTGCAGCGCGTGGATGACCGAACCCGCGGCGAGGAAGAGCAGCGCCTTGAAGAACGCGTGCGTGCTCAGGTGAAACATCGCGGCGGCGGGTCCCCGGCAGCCCACGGCCATGACCATGTAGCCAAGCTGCGACAGCGTGGAATAGGCGAGGATGCGCTTGATGTCGTTTTGCTGGACGGCGATGAGCGCCGCAAAAATGGCAGTAAAGCAGCCGATGCCGGCGATGAAGAGCATCCCAGGCGGCGAAAGCAGCAGCAGGGGATAAACGCGGCAGAGCATATAGACGCCGGCCGCGACCATGGTGGCGGCATGGATCAGCGCGGAGACGGGCGTCGGGCCCTCCATCGCGTCCGGCAGCCAGACGTGGAACGGGAACATGGCCGACTTGCCCATGCAACCGGCGAAGAGGCCGAGCACGAGGACGAAGGCGAGCCACCCGGAGAATTGCTGCACGCCACCCCCATTCGTGAGCAGCGGCTGCCGCGATGCCGGTGTGACCGGTGGCGTGGCGGTGGCCAGCGCGTGGTTCTCCGCCACCGGTGAGGGGTGGAGCAGCGCACCCTGCAGCGCGTCCTGCGTGATCGACACCGACCCGGTCATCATCCAAAGCGTCAAGATCCCGGCCATGAATCCAAAGTCGGCCAGCCGGTTACAGACGAAGGCCTTGTTCGCCGCCTGCGCCGCTGATTCGCGGTCGTACCAGAAACCGATGAGCAGGTAGGAACTCAGGCCCACGCCCTCCCAGAAGAAGAACATCTCGATCAGGTTCGTCGCGATGACGATGCCGGTCATCGAGAACATGAAGATGGAGAGCCCGCCGAAGAAGCGCGCCTTGGCCGGATCGTGCGCCATGTAGCCGATGGAAAAGATGTGGACGAGCAACCCGACGCCTGTAACCACAAGCAGCATGCCCTTGGAAAGGGGGTCGAGGATCATGCCGACATCGATCTGCAGGCCGGGGAACGACATCCACTCGAAGGGCGTGGGCTCCCCCACCGACCCGGCGGCGATGCCGAGCGCGAGCAGAAAGCAGAGCGAAGCCGACGCGACCGAGGCGAAGATCGCCATGTTCGGCTTGCGGTGGAGATAGACCAGCGTCGAGGCCGCCGAGAGCAGCGGCAGGATCAGCAGCCACCAGGCGAGTCCGGAAGAGGGAAGCATGGAGTCGTGCGGAGGTGCTTAGAACTTGAGCGTGGTCAGCGCGTCCACGCTGGTGGTCTGGCGCAGCCGATAGAGCGCGACGATGAGCGCCAGGCCGACCGCGACCTCCGCGGCTGCTACGGTGATGACGAAGAAGACAAAGACCTGGCCGTCGACCAGGTTGTCGAACCGGGAAAAGGCGACGAAGGTCAGGTTCGCCGCCTGCAGCATCATCTCGAGCGACATATAGATGATGAGCAGATTGCGCCGCATGATCACACCCATCAGCCCGATGACGAACAGCACCGCGGCGACGGCGAGGTAGTGGTTAAGCGTGATCTCCATGGTCAGCGGGTGGTGGTGAGTGCCGGGCCGGTGCGCTGCGGTTCGGTCTCGAGCTCCTCTTCCGTCTTGCGGCGGACGCTCGGCTCCTCCTTGCAGAGGACAATCACGCCGACGGTGGCGACGAGGATAAGCAGGCTGGTCACCTCAAAGGGCGCGACGTAGCGGGTAAAGAGGACGCGGCCGATGCGATGCGTGTCGTCGTTGGAAACGGCGTACCGATGCGAGTTAATCAGGCGAAATTGGCCGTGACTCGTGTCCACCACATCATGCTGCTGCATGACGGTTTTTGGGGTGGTGGGCAGGGATGCCGCCGTCATCGCCCCGCGCGGATTCAGATCCAGCGTCCGTGCCAGCAGGTAGACAAAGCCCAGCGCGAGCAGGAGCGTGACGCCCATCCACACCCGCTGCCGTGGCAGGTGCGACATTGCGCCGATATCGAGCAGCATGATAATGAAGAGGAAGAGCACCATCACCGCGCCGGCCGTCACGAGGATCTGCACCGCGGCGAGGAAGAAGGCGTTGAGCATGACGAAAAGCGCCGCCATGAAGATCATGCTGGTGGCGAAGCAGAGCGCGCTGGCCACCGGATTGCGCCCGAGCACGACCGCCAGGCTGAACCCGATCATCCCCGCCGAGAAGAGCCAGAAGAAGAAAACGTCCATGGCTGGGGCGGATGAATCAGACGCCGATTACTTCTTTGCGTCCCACTTGTGAATGGGCCGGGGCAGCATGCCGCCGAGTTCGTAAAGCTTGTCCTTGTCATGGACCATCTCGGCGCGGGTCAGGCCGGTGATGGCGTAATCCTTGAGCAGGAAGATCGCTTCCTCAGGACACACTTCCTCGCACAGCCCGCAGTAGATGCAGCGGATCATGTCGATGTCGAATTCCTTTGGCGCCTTTTCCACCTTGGCGTAGGGCGAATCGAGCGGAATCTCGCCGGGCGTGATGCGAATGGCGCGCGGCGGGCAGACGAATTCGCAAAGCTGGCAGCTGACGCATTTCTCGCGGCCTTCCTCGTCCTTCACCAGCGTGGGCGCGCCGCGATAGCCGTCGGGCATCGGCCACTTTTCCTCCGGGTACTGCATGGTCACCTTCTTGCGGCCGAGCAGGTGATCGATGAAATGGCCCGCGGTGATCTTGAGGCCGATGAGGATGCCCGGCAGATACATGCTTTCCCACCGCGAGAGCGTCGGGCGGTTCACGACCATGCCGATCATCGTAATGGAAGCGGACGAGGTGACAACGAGTTTCTGCGACCGCCCGCGAATGCAGCGCCGGCTACTTGGCGGGATCGATCGAACTCTTGGGATCCCAGGTATCGGTACGGAAGGGCGAGGCGGGAAGGCCGTCCTTGTTATAGAGGTTGGCCAGCGGACTCTGCGCCCACGCGTACCGGACCGCGGTGGGGTTCGGCACTTGCGGGCTCGAGACCACCACGCTGTTGCCATCGATCGTGGCCTGCGCCTCGGCCCACTTTTTGTCGTCGCCCGCGATCATGAAGCCCTGCAACTCCGTGGTCGAAGGGAACGTCGTCGCCTTCGGGTCCTTCCACGGCGAACTGCCGATTACCAGCCCGCCGCCGATAGTGTCCGGCCGAAAGCTGATGCGAATGCCGGTGCCCTCCACCTTCATGGAATCGTAGAGCGGCCCGAAGCACACCACGTTTTCGCCATAGGCGATGTGCCGCGCCAGCAGCGAGAGACGCAGGCCAACGTCCGCCTTATCGGGCGGGTGAATGTAGTAGGGCGTCCCAATGTCGATGGTCACTGCCATGCCGGTCTTGGGCAAGGAGAGTGTCTTAAGCTGCGACTCGCGCAGGAGGGGCCAGTTGTCCCTATAGCGTTGCGCGAGGTTCGCCAGCTGGACGTAGAGGAACGGGAAATCCCCTTCCTTCCACAACGTCCGCCAGCCGGTGATCATCGCCGGGAATAACTTGGCGTACTCCTGCGCCGCCGCGGGCCCGGCGTTATCCTCGCCCTGGTACCAGATCACGCCCTTGATGGCGAAGGGGATGACCGGATTGATCATCGCGTTGAAAAGGCTGCTTGGGAGCGTGGGTCCAAATCCGCCTTTGACGAGCGCACCGCCCGGCTTTGCCCCGGGCTTCGTCTGCGCGGCCAACTGCGTGGCAAAGTCGGCGTCCCCGCCGGGATACTTGGCCGCGATCTTCTGCTGCGCTTCCACATAATGGTGAAAATCAGGGTCGGATTGCAGGGTCGCCGGATCGGTCCAGACCTGGGCCGGGGTGCCACCCCACGCATCCTCGATCAGCCCCACGGGCCGCTGCAGCGTGGTGCGGAGGTTCTTGCCAAAGTAATAGGCCACGGCATAGGAGTGGGCAACCGTCTCCGGCGTGCAAACCTCCCAGGTGTCCGCAACCGGGGGGACGGGCGAGAAATCGTCGCGCGGGGCCAGCGCCAGATTCGCCGGCACCTGGCAGATCCGAAGCTGATCGTCCGTCGCCTGGCTTGCCGCCTCACTTGCATGGTCTGTCTTGTCCAGCGGCAGTTCCATGTTCGATTGGCCGGAACAAACCCAGACCTCGCCCACGAGCACATCGTTGATCGTGATCGTGTTGCTCCCGGCGACGACCAGTGTTCCGGCCGGCGTTCCCGCGGGAAGGGCAGGGAGATCGACCCGCCACTTGCCGTCCGCGCCAGCCGTGGCTTGCGCCTTCTCGCTGCCAAAGGTCACGGTCACGTTTTCCTGAGGGTTGGCCCAGCCCCAGACCGGAAGCGTCGCTTCCTGCTGCAGGACCATGTGGTCGCCAAAGATGGCGGGCAGCCGCACATCGGCGCGGCTGGTGCCGGGTACCAGAGAAGCCGCCAAAAAACCAAGCAGTGCGGGGATGATGAAAGGAGCAGATGATTGTTTCATGAGGTGATTGGAGTCGAGGATCTTGTTCAGGAGTCAAACTGCACGGACCAGACAATTGGGCCTATAGTTTCTTGAGCTGGTCCTTTGCCGCTTGCAGGGCCTGAGGAGTCAGGTCGGCTACGGTGGTGAAACCTGAAATTTTAAAACAAAGCGACGACGCGCACGGCAGCGTGGCGGGCAGGGTGATAATGATGCCCTGATCGGTGCGATTCCACTGAAGCTTCTCCGCACTTCCCAGCAGGCTGATGGAGCTGGGCTCTCCCTTGACAAGCGCCGAGCCCTGCGCCAGGGAGCGAATCATCACCTGGCCGGTGGGCAAACCGAGGGTGATCGCATAGATGTCGTCGCCTTTACGCGTAAAACGGATGTCCTGCGGCGTGAACTTGAAGTTCTCGTGAAAAGCCCCCGCCCGGAAAGCGGTGGATCCCTCGCCAAAAATCGTCCATGGCCGCGTGCCGAAAATCGCCTCGCCATTGATCTTCATCCAGTCGGCCATCTCATGCAGGAAGTTTTCCATTTCCGGGGCGAGGCTGCCGTCCGGGAGCAGCGTCACGTTGAGCAGGAGATTCCCGTTCTTGCTCACGATATCGGCGAGCGTGTGGATGACCTCGCTGCTCGAGCGATAGCGGTCGTGCGGAACCCAGTACCACTCACCGGTGGACGTGTCGGTCTGCCAGGGCAGCGGCTGGATGTCCGACATCATTCCGCGCTCCAGGTCCTCAACACACGAACCATCGATGAAATCGGTGCCGTGATAGTTCTTCTTGCAGCAATAGACCGCCTCTTGCTTCCCGTTGTGCGCCTGGATGCTTTGGTTATAGAGTTGCGCCACGATGTTGCGGCCCGCTTCACCAAAGGGCAGGCCACCGTCACTATAGAGAAGGTCGGGCTTGTAGGTGGTGACGAGATCGTAGATGCGCGCGTACCATTCCTGCGCCCAGCGCAGATCGTTGCTGTACCAACCGGTGTCGCGGGGGTTCGCCGGCAATTGGTAAAGATCCCAATTCGCCGGGTCCGCCCCGTCGTAGGGAATGCCGGCGTAAGGCCCGGTTTTATCCACGCCGTGCGACGACTGCATGAAAGTGAAGCTGTGTCCCAGATGCTCCGAGACGCCGAAAGGCAGACCTTGTTTTCGAGCGGCCGCCTGCCAGGTGCCTACCATGTCGCGATGCGGACCGATGTTCACGGAATTCCATTTCTGATATTTGGAATTCCAATTGTCGAAATTGTCGTGGTGCACCGCCTGAGCGAAAAAGTAATGCGCCCCGGCCGCCTTATAGAGTTCCATCAGACGGTCCGGATCCCATTTCTCTGCTTTCCAGAGGGGGAGAATGTCCTTGTAGCCCACTTTGGACGGCGGGCCATACAACTTCAGGTGGGTCTGGTAAGCATTATGTCCGTAGCGGTTTTGATCGATATACATCTGCCGTGCGTACCAATCGCCGTCGCCGGGAACCGCCGCCGGCCCCCAGTGCGCCCAGATGCCAAACTTGGCGTCGCGAAACCACTCGGGACATTGAAACTGCTTGAGCGATTCCGCGGTGCCCTGGAACGGCCCGGGTGCCAGCGGAAGGTCCTCCATCTTGGGGATCGGGATGGCGTGGGTCTCCGGCGGATAAACCATTTGCGCGACCAGGAGCGAGGAAGCCGCGCCGGTCAGGACCAAGCCAAGGAGAAGTCGGGAAGTTTTCACGTCTAAACGGAATTGAGCGCGATTACGCCGAGTAAACGGGTTTGGCGGAGAGGTGACAACGAGTTTCTGCATTTCGACGCGCCGCAACCGATAAAAGGAGGGTGAGGGTTCTCCTCCTCAATCAGACCTATCTGCCCGACCCCGTGGCGACCAGCCAGTACCTGGGCCGCTGGGCGGAGCATCTCGCGCGCGAGGGGCACGACGTGACCGTGATGGCCAGCCGGCGCGCCTATGAGGATGGCCACAAGTTTCATCCCGCGCGGGAAATGATCGCGGGCGTGCGGGTCGTGCGCGTGGGCAGCGCCACACCGTGCGGCCGGACGCGCACCGACCGCGTCGTGGGCTTCGTCAAGTTTCTCGCCGCCATTTTGCTGCGCGGCCTGTTCGGCCCCAAGCCCGACGTGATTGTGGCGTTGACTACTCCGCCGTTGCTGCCGGCGGTGGCGGCGGTGCTCGCCAAATGGCGCGGCGCGCGGCTGGTCATCTGGGCGATGGACCTTCACCCCGAGGTGGCGATTGCCGCCGGCCTGCTGGCGGAGAACGGCATCACGGCCCGGGTGGCGCGGGCGGTATCGCGCTGGAGCTTGCGTCGGGCCAGCCGCATCATCGCGCTGGATGACGCCATGCGTCGCGCGCTTTTCTTCCAGGGCGCTGATTCGGAAAGCGTGGAGGTGATTCCGCTCTGGATGCAGGCGGATATAGGATTTGATGCGGTGGGCCGCGCGACCATGCGCCGCGCGCGAGGCTGGGATCGGAAGTTTGTGGTGATGTGTGCGGGCAACCATGGCGCGTGTCATTCGATGGAGACGCTGCTGGCGGCGGCCGATGCGCTGCGCGACGACCCGCACATTCACTTCTGCTGGGTGGGCGGCGGCGCGCAATGGAACACGCTGCAGGAGCACGCGGCGCGCAACGTCACGCTCATTCCCTATCTGCCGCGGGAGAAGCTGGCGGCGGTGCTTTCCGCGGCCGACCTGCACGTGGTCGTGATGGGAGACGCCTTCAACGGCCTGCTGCATCCAAGCAAGGTCTATAACATCCTCGCGACGGGACGGCCGTTCCTCCACATCGGTCCGGAGAAAAGCCCTGTCGCCGACGTGATCGACCAGGCGGGTCTGGGCGATTCGGCCGCATCGTTCTGTCATGGCGACCGCGTGCCGTTGGCCTGCGAAATCCGCCGGCGCGCCCGGCTGGGTGCCGGCCATCTGCCCGCCGAGGCCGATTTATCGCGCTGGCAGGAGCCGCGCTGCCTCGAAAAATTGACCTTAACGCTGGGACACGCCCGCCGATTCCCCAAGACAGCCGATGAGTTGTCACCGCGTCCTTTTTCTTTGCCTGTCGGCGGTTACGCTCGGGCTGTTGTTTCCGGTCCGGGCGCAGCAGGTGTTGGTCACCGGGGTTGAAGGACAGGTTCTCTACGGCGCCGGGAACGCGCTGCCCATGCAGCCGGTCAAGGCCGGTCAGAAGCTCGGGCCCGGTCGCTTTTCCGCAGGCAACGACGGCGTTCTTTTTCTCAGCGCCTTCGACGGCTCGGAACTGCGGCTGGGCGAGACCGGGACGCTGACCTACGACGGCGACGATCATCTCTGCCGCATGGAGGGGCCGGGGATGAACCTGCGTTCCAACTTCCATCTTCAGCAGGGGAAGCTGCAAGTCACCATCAAGCTCGCCGCCCGCCCGCCTCATTGTTACCACGTCGGGTTGAGGCACGGGCAGGCCTCGATGGCGAACGGCCAATGCGTGATGTGCATGCATGGCGGCGGCACCTATTTCTACGTTGCGCGCGGGAGCCTGGCCGTCTCCACCCACGCGGACCGCGACGCTCGCCCCCTCACGGAGGACGAGCCGATCTACGGGGCAACGCCGGCAGCCGTTCCCGCGCTGCAGCCTCTCCAGCCGGACCGCACGCAGGTGCTCATCGGCAATGGCCAGGTGGGGGTGATCAACGTGGACGGGAGGCTGCAGATGCTGCCGCTTTCAGCGCTGGCGGCCGGGACGCAGACCTGCCTGCTCGCCGGCCTCGAGCCTCATGTCGCGGAGGGCAATGGCAAGGCGAGCAACGGACCGGACGTCGGCGACCCGCCCATTCATCGGCCACCCCAGCGCCTCGTGGTTTCGCCCCCACAATGACAACCCTTCCCGCCCCTGTGCTCACCATGCTTTGGACGCTCACCTTCGGAACTTCCGTGCTGCTCGCGCAGGAACTGAGCGGCCCGATGGCCGGCCCGACCGATGCCGTGGTGCCGCGCGCGCTGCAATCGCCCGACCGCGCGCTGGAGCCGGGAGCGGTGACCGATGCCGCCGCCCAGGATAACACGCGGCTCCCCATCACGTTCGGCGCGACGCTCGCGGGTTATTACGACGACAATATCTATATCCAGCCGGGCGATGCGGGACGGACGGGCGATTTCATCTACGACATCGTTCCCTTTATCACCTACAACTCGGCGCGCAACACGGGCGTCGATAACTCGGTGCAGGTGACCTACGCGCCGGGGTTCGTGGTCTATCAGGATCATTCGGGCAACGACACGTTCGAACAGACCGGCTCGTTTGTTTACGGCTACCACGGGTCGCGCTGCGACCTGGTCGTCAGCCAGCAATACGCCTCGGTGCAGAACAGCGCACCGGACGAGGGCGACCTCGTCAAGGTGCAGGAATACCGCACGGTGGTGAATTTCGACTACATCATTGGCGCGAAACTGAGCGCCTCGGTGCGGGCGCAGCAGGACATCGACGATTACGACCAGGGCTTCGGCTCCAAGCAATGGACGGGCAGCCTTTATCTAAACTACGAAATCATGCCGAAGACGACGCTGGGCTTCGGCGTGGTCGGCGGCGCGGCGGATCTGGAGGGCCCGAACCAGACGTTCCAGCAGGTGAATGGACGCGTCGTCTACACGCCCACGGAAAAGCTGAGCTTTACCGCCACGGCGGGCGGCGAGTTTCGGCAGACGCAGGGATCGTCGGAAACCACGGTGACCCCGGTGTTCTCCGCCGGCTTCACCTACAACCCGTGGGACGATACGAACATCACGGTGAGCGCCTACCGGTCGTATAACTATTCGGCCAAGTTCTTCGGGCAGGATTACCTGGCCACCGGCACCTCGTTTTCGGTGACGCAGGGTTTTCGGGAGAAGCTGTGGGCGACGCTTTCCGGCAGCTACGAGAACGCCCATTACGAGGACAACCTCGCCGACGAGGCAAACGATCTCGACTACGACTACTTCACCCTGCGCGCGGCGCTCGATTACCAGGCCAACGATTGGTGGTCGCTCGGCGGCTATTACCAATACCGGCGGAACATCTCGGCGACGATCAATGGCTTCGTCGACAACCAGGTGGGAGCCCGGGTGCGGTTCACCTATTGATATGCGCGCGCTTATTCTTTTCCTCTTGGTCGTGGCAGCTGGTGGTGCGCGGCTGCACGCCCAGGCCATCGCGCCGGACAGTGCGCCGCCTGCGGCCGCCGACCCGGGTTCCACTTCCTCGGCGAGCGCGCCAGCCGCGGGTGACGAGTTGCCGCGCGGTGGAACGCTGGCGCCGATCGATCCGAATTACCTGCTCCAGCCCGACGACGTGATCGAAGTGATCGTTTTCCGGGAGCCCGACCTGACGACCAACGCGATCGTGCGCAAGGACGGGCAGTTCGAGATGAAGCTGCTCGGGCCGGTGATGGTCGCCGGGCTTTCGGTCGACCAGGCGACGGAGGCGATTCGCGCCGGGCTGGCCAAGGATTACCTCGTCAGCCCGCGCGTCAGCCTGAGCATCGTCTCGTACGCGAAGAAAAAGATCAACGTCATGGGCGAGGTGCGGACGCCCGGTCTCTACAGCTATCCTGAGCACGGCGCGCTCATGCTCAGCGACGCGATCGCCATGGCGGGCGGCCTGCTGCCGACCTCCGACGCCGCGCACGTCAGCGTGCGACGGGTGGTGAACGACAAGCCGGTGGTGACGCAGGTGAACGCCGCCATCGGCAACGGTGCAGCCGACGCCTACGAGGTGAAGCCTGATGACGCCATCACCATCGCGATTTTGCCGAAACGGCATTTCACCGTGCTGGGCCAGATCAACCGGCCGGGCGATTACGACGTAAACGACGACCGACCGGTTTACCTCACCGACGCGATCGCCTTGGCCGGTGGTTTCACGCGGCTGGCCAACGCGTCGCACGTGCTGCTCAAGCGCACGGAGAACGGCCGCGAGACCGTCCAGACGGTCGATGCGCGCGCCATGCAAAAGAGCGCCGGCACGCAACGGCTTCTGATCCAGAACGAAGACACGATCACCGTGCCCGAGACTCTTTTCTGATCCATGCACGCCTCGCGACCTCCCCTGCTTTGGGCGCCAAATCGTTCCCTCGTGCCGCCGCCCGAGCTGGAGGAAACGACGGCAGGCGACGTGATTGTCATCCTGCTGGAAAAGCTGTGGCTGATCGCGCTCATGGCGGTGGTCGGTTTTTTCGTGACCTACGGCTACCTCGCGCGCCAGGCGCCGGTCTACCGCGCGTCGGGCAGCCTGCAGGTCACGCCGCCCACGCAGGTGCAGCCCGACAAGCTGGTCGATGCGGAGCCGAACCTGAGCACGGCGGAGGAGCTCAACACCCTTGTGCAGGATTTGGTCCGGCCCTCGTTTCTTCTCTTGGTGGCAAACGATCCGGAATTGCAGAACGATCTCTCGCTTTTCCCGCCCAAGCCGGACGGTTCGGCCTACACCGACCAGGAGAAGATCAAGGCGCTGATGACTTCAGTGCGAGTGACGCTGCTTAAGGGAACGCTGCTCATCGAGGTCTCCGCCCTGCACACCCAGCCGGCCACGGCGCAACGCATCTGTGCCGCGCTGCTCCACAATTTCGTCAAGGAGCGGATGGAAAACAAGAGCGGCTCGGAGGAGGAAACGTACCGCTTCCTGCTCGGCGAGGCGGACCGGCTCGGCTCGGCGCTGGGCGACGAGGAACGGCAAATCCAGAAGTATGACCTGCTCGCCAAGTACGCCGACCAGATTGCCGCCCAGCGCGCGGCCATCGAGCAGCTCAGCCAGCGTTACAAGGACAAGTATCCCGCCATGATCGAGGCGCGCAGCCTCCTGCAAACGCAGCAGGACGCCTTCGATGCGGAGATGATGCGGATCGTGCGCAACGACGAAGCCAACGGAGTGAAGCCGGCCGTCGTGATCGACCCGAACGTCGGGATCAATGATGAACTGCGCGCGCGGATGATCGGGCAATATCAGGTGCTTAAGCGCGACCTGGAAACGCAGCGCACGCTCTTCGCCTCGCTTACCGCGCAGAAGAACCAGAGTGACGTTCTGC
Source organism: Betaproteobacteria bacterium (assembly GCA_903970275.1). GTDB lineage: Bacteria > Verrucomicrobiota > Verrucomicrobiia > Methylacidiphilales > UBA1321 > JABDGH01. The sequence goes on along the minus strand of CAJCIA010000183.1, from coordinate 22,600 downwards.
GCAGCGCGCAAAGTGAAACGGCGGTCAAGATCGCGGATGAGCCGGTGCTGCCCGAGTTGCCCGTGCTGCAAAAGCCGCTGGAACTTCTCGTCGGGGGAACGATCGCGGGGCTGGGCGTGGGAATAGCGCTGGCGTTCCTGCTCAGCACCATGGATCGGTCGCTCAAGACGGTGGATCAGGCCGAGGAGTTCCTCAGCCTGCCGGTGCTCGCCGCGGTGCCGGAAATGACACGGCGCAAGGCGGCCAAGCGCCAGGAGAAGAAGCTGCCGCCCGAGCTGCCGGGCGACCTGCCGATTCTTACTGACCGGAATTCACCCGCGGCGGAGGCGATCCGCTCGCTGCGTGCGGCCATGGCGTTGATTGGCGTCGACGAGGAACGGCGATCCGTGATTTTCACCAGCGCGCTGCCGGGTGAGGGGAAGAGTTTCACGGCGGCCAACTACGCGCTCTCCCTGGCTGGTCGCGGCCAGCGCACGTTGCTGATCGACGCCGATCTGCGCCGGCCGCGGCTGCACGCAATCTTTGGCGTAAAGCGCGAATCGACCGGGCTGGTCGATTACCTTCTCGCGCGTCAGCCGCTGCCTCGGTATGCGCACCCGACCTCGCTGCCCGCCCTCGATCTTCTCCTCAGCGGCACCAAGGCGCCTAACCCGGCGGAGCTGCTTTCCAACGGCGGCTTCGCGCGGCTGATGGCGGAGGCCATGACGCGCTACGACCAGATCGTGGTCGACACCGCGCCCATCCACGCGGTGAGCGACACGCTGATGCTGGTGGGCGAGATTCAGTCGGTCTGCCTGGTCGTACGGGCGGCGGCGTCACCGCGCGAGGCGGTGCTGCGCGCGGTGCGGGTGCTGGATGGAGCAGGGCGGCGCCCGGTCGGGCTCGTGCTCAATCGCCTGCCGCGGCGCGCGGACCTCGGGTATCACCGCACCTACTATTATCACTACAGTTCGGGCGGAAAGTACGGCGAGAACTACGCAGAAAAGGAAGCGTAAGACGCCATGCACCTGGCACGCCTTCCCGTCCTGCCGCGCGTGCCTTTGGCTGAAGCGACTCCCCGCGTTTCGCCCGCGCCCGCGCCGGCACGCAGGAGTGCGCGCTCTGGCCCGGCGCTGCTCGCGGTACTAGTTGGCCTCGATGCACTGGCTTTTGCCTGTTCCTATCTGGACCTGCTCCACGCGCGCCATGCGGCGGAGCTTCCGTGGCTGGCGCCGATCGGCATTTGTCTCGGCTCGATCGGCGTCGTTTTCGTTGCGGCCGAGCGCTACAATCTGCGGCGCGACACGCAGACGGTCGACTTTGCGGCTCAGCACGGGCTGGCCTGCCTGATCGCCTTCGCGCTCGCGCTCCTGCTGCAGTTTGCCACCGTGCCGGAGGTCAGCCGGAGCCGGCTCTCCTTGCTGGGCGCCTTTCTTTTCTTTGCGCCAATGACGCTCGTGTTTCGCCGGGGTCTCGGGCGCGTCGCGCGCGAGGATGCGGGGCGACGGACGCTGGTGGTGATCGGGACCGGTCCGGCGGCGGTGGAATTTTACCGGGACACCCGCGCCGCCTGCCTGCGCCAATCGCTGCGCGTAGTCGACCTGAACGGGGAACGCGCGGGCGAATGGCTGGATGGTCCCGGCACGCCCCGGGTTGAAGACGCCGACCTCGACGCGTTGGACGAACTGATCGATCCCTCCGTCGAAGCCATGGTGCTGGCGGAGCCGCTGGCCGGGCTGCCTTCTGCCAGCGTGGACACGCTCGTGCGCACCCATTTTCGCCATGCGCCAATTTTCACGCTGGAAGCGTTTCACGAGCAATACTGGAGGAAGATTCCGGTCGCACCGCTCGATCCGCTCTGGGCACTGCGACAGGATTTCCGCCTCGCGCGCGGCTCGTCGCATTGCGTCTTCAAGCGCGCCTTTGATCTCGCCGCGGCCCTCCTCGGGTTGGTACTGGCCGCGCCGCTGCTGATGCTTTGTGCTCTGGCACTGCGGCTGGAAGGTACCGGTCCCGTTCTCTATTCCCAGACCCGGATTGGACGCGATCGCCGCGAATTCACGCTCTACAAATTCCGTACCATGCGGGCGGCACCATCCGGCTTGGAAGCCCGCGACGTGGATGGGCGGGTTACACGCGTCGGGCGCTGGCTGCGGCGCATGCGTCTCGACGAGATGCCTCAGCTCTTCAACGTCCTGCGCGGCGACATGAGCCTCATCGGCCCGCGCGCGGAATGGGATCGGTGCGTGGAAGTCCACGAGCGCGAGATTCCCTGCTACCACTTTCGGCATCTGGTAAAGCCCGGCATCACCGGCTGGGCGCAGGTGAATTATCCGTATGGCCGGTCGATCGCCGACACGCTCGAGAAGCTCAAGTACGACCTCTATTATATCAAGAATTACTCGCTGCTGCTCGACGCCTCGATCGCGCTCAAGACGCTTTACGTCATGCTGAGCTTCAAGGGGGAATAGCGTGACCAGTCGCGTGCGCCGGTCTCTCGCGCCAGACGCGCCGCGCAGGGAAGAACTTCGGCGCCTTTCTGGCGTGCTGCTCCAGGCCGCGCTGGTCTTCGCGCCATGGTGCTGGGGCTGCACGTGGCCGGCGGGGATTGATGAACTAAACCTGCTCCTGCTCACCGCCACGATGTGCTGGCTGCCGGGCGCGGCGCGGTATCGGCCGCCGTGGCTGCTCATGGCGGCGGTGACAACAATTTTGCTGCAAGGCTGGCTGCTCACGCTGAACAGCCGCTCACTCTTTGCGGAAACGACCGGCTACTTCGCCCCGCTCGATCCGACGGTCAACTGGCTGCCCGGCTCAGTGGAGCGCGATCTATCCTGGGAAATGATGGCGCGCGTCACGGCGCTGCTCGGCGCGGCGCTGGTGGCGTGCTCACTCGGCCGGGAGCGTGTATGGCGCGAGCGGTTTGCAGTGACGCTGGTGGCCGTGGCCGTTTCCATCGTGCTCCTCGGTTGCGCGCAAAGGTGGACCGATGCGACGGATATATTCTGGGGCTCGCGGCGGCTGGACTACTTCTTCGCCACATACCGCAACGTGACGAGCGCGGGCGAGTACCTGAACCTTGCGCTGCCGGTGGCCGGCGCCGCGGCGTGGATTGCGCTCGACCGGTCACCCATTTGGCGCGCCGCAACGGTCTGCGCGCTGGCGATCCTCGGGGCTGGCGTGTTGGTTTGCGGTTCCAAGGCGGCGCCGCTCGTCGCACTCGCGTGCGCGATAGTCTTTCTCTGCGTGCAGCGTCGCGCGCTCTGGCGACAGCATTCAACTGGCCGCGTGATGATCGCGCTCGTGCTCATCGGCGCCGTCGCGCTGATCACGTGGGGCGCGGGTTGGGCCGTGAGCCAGGACCGCTGGCAGCGTCTCTTCGCAACGCACGGTGAGGCGACGCTCAGTAACCGGCTGGAGGTGGATCGCGCGTGCCTTCCCGGCGTGGCGGCGGCTGGTTGGGTTGGCGAAGGTCCGGGCACCTTCGCAGTCATCTTTCCCGCATTGCAAGCCTCCGACGCAAACGCGCCGGACGGCCGGTGGCTCGCGGCTCACGACGATTATCTGCAGACCTTTCTCGAGTGGGGCGCGGTGGGCGCGACGGCGTGGAGCGTCTACTTTTTCGGTGCGCTTGGACGCTCGCTCGCCGGTTTGCGGCGGGGCGACTGGCGGCGTGAGGATCGCGCGTGGGCGCTCGGTTTTGCGCTGGCGCTGGGCGGCGTGGCGATCATGGCGGCGGTCGATTTCCCGCTCCAGGTGGCGTCGCTTCAGCTCGATGTGGCCGTGGTTGTCGGGCTCGGTTGGTCCTCGGCCCGGTGGCCTCGGGCGCGCATGTCCGGCGCATCCAGAATTGTCTTGCGCGGTGCAGGACGATTCTTACCATTTAAGCTCACGGTGGGTTGATCGTCGGTGCTGTGAGTATGACCTCAGTGGCAGCGTAGATCCGAAGACCGGAACAAACAGCAAGCCATAAGGAGAAAATGAGCGTTAAACTCTATGTGGGCAATCTGCCCTTCAGCATGACGGAAAATGACCTAACCGATCTCTTTGCCCAAGCGGGCAATGTCGCGCGGGTGCAAATGATCAACGACCGCGTGACGGGCCGCCCTCGCGGCTTCGGCTTCGTGGAGATGGGAACGGCCGACGAAGCCCAGGCGGCCATCGCGAAGTTCCATGGCCAGGAAATCAACGGCCGCGCCCTGACGGTGAATGAAGCCCGTCCCATGGAGCCCCGCGAAGGCGGCGGTGGTGGTGGTGGCGGCGGTGGATTCCGCGGTGGTGGCGGTGGCGGCGGCGGTGATCGTCGTGGCGGCGGTGGAGATCGCCGTGGCGGAGATCGCGGCGGCGACCGCGGTCGCGGCCGGTACTAAGCGCTTCCTGCTTCACAAAAAAGCGGTCCGGATTTCCGGGCCGCTTTTTTTTGCCCTTATGTCGGGAGCGGAATGGTCGCTGCCGCCGTTGCGAGGTATTCGCACCGAGCCTCAGCGGCCGAAATGCCGCAGATTCTCTGCAGGTAGCCGGCGTCGGCCCGACGCCGGGTGCGAGGAAAGGACACCAATCGCGCGCTAGACAATCTTCCCGCGCTCGTTAACTAATCCAAGCGGCGATCTCCTTTGGATCGCGCCAAGCACATCCATCCATGACTAGATATGTGCCATGGCGCGACTGCCATCCCGCAGATGGCGGCTACCTTCTCGCCTAAGCCAGCTGTATCTGGCGTGAAAGCAAATCCAGCGCGCAGCGCGGAAAGGGCACACGGCGCAGCAGATGCGTTAGCCGTTGCGGCTCGCCCAGAATCCAACGGGTGAACGTGTTCACCCAGGCGCCGCGATTGTAGAGCGAGCGATGCTTGCGGGTGTAATCGGCCAGCGCAGGGGCGATCCTGTCGCTATCGAGGGCGGGCGCGGCGCTCTCCGCGGCCAGCAGCCCAGTGGCGAGGGCGAAGGACATGCCTTCGCCGGTGAACGGCTCCATGACGTGAGCTGAATCGCCGACGAGCCACACGCGATCCCGGCCCGGCCGCGCCGGCGCGCGGGTGATCGGGCTCATGCGCAGCCACTCCTGCTCGGGCAGGTGCGGCAGATAGCGGCGCACGGCGGCAACCGGATCGGCGCTGCGGCGTGCATCGAGCACCAAGCTTACCACCGCCCCGTCATCGCCAAAGCGGCAGTAGCCGAAATAACCATCCTCAAAGACCTGGAGATAAACGTGGCGGTCGAGCTCGAGGGGCGCGAGCAACGTGGCCTGCCACGCCACGCGATGGCAGCGGCGCGGCGGTGGCATCAGCCTCGCCTGACGCGCCACCAGCGAATTGCGCCCGTCCGCGCCGAAGACCAAGCGCGCGCGAAACTCGCCGCCCGAGGTCCGCACCGTTCCCTGCTCCGCGTCAACGGCGGTCACCGTCGTGCCGGGAAACACCTCGACGCCAGCCTCGCGAGCGTGGCCAAGCAGCCAATCGTCCAGTACGTAGCGCGAGATGGAGCGCGGTCCCTGCGCCTGAAAATCGAGCCGGTGCACCGGCCGTCCCTCGCATTGAATGTCGAACCCGGCGATATCCGTGTGCGGGAGGGCGCGGAAGGAATCTGCGAGACCGAGCTGCTCCCAGATTTTCCAAGTGCGCGGGTGAAGGCAGTTGCCGCACACCTTTGGGCGCGGAAAGCTGGCGCGATCGAGCAGCGCCACCCGGTTCCCGCGGCGGGCCAGCGCCAGCGCGGCGCTTGAACCCGCCAGGCCGGCACCAACCACCACGACATCATGTGAAAAGGAAGGAGCCATCGTAAGCGCAAGGGACGCGCTGAAGGAGATTCGGCCATGGACCGCCGCTGTCAATCCAGCGACCGGCTTAGATTTGGCCGAGAACAAGCGAGGCGTTGATGCCGCCGAACCCGAACGAATTGCTCATGACGTAGCGAAGATTTGCCTCGCGGCCCTTGAGGCGGACGAGGTCGAAGCCAGGACCGACTTCCTCGCACGGCTCGTGGCAGTTGAGCGTGGGCGGAATCCAGTTGTTCTGCATGGCGAGGCAGCAGATGGCCGCCTCGATCGCACCGGACGCGCCGAGCGGATGGCCGTAATACGCCTTCGTGCCGCTGACCGCGGGCGTCTTGCCGCCAAAGAATTTGGAAAGAGCGCGCGCCTCGGTGCCGTCGTTCATCGGCGTGCTGCTGGCGTGCGCGTTTACGTAATCGATCTGGTCCGGACGCAGGCCGGCCTCGCGCAAGGCGTCACCCATGACGACGAGAGCCGATTCACCCTCGGGCAGGGAGGACGACATGTGATAGGCATCGTTGTTGAGCGAATAACCCAGCACCTCCGCATAAATGCGAGCGCCGCGTGCCCGCGCGTGCTCGAGCTCCTCGAGGACAACGCTGGCGCCGCCCTCGCCCATGACGAAGCCGGTGCGGGTGGAGTCAAACGGGCGGCAGGCGGTTTCCGGGTGCTTGGTCTCCTTGGCCATCGACTTGATGGTGTCGAATGCGCCAAAGGTGAGCGAGGCCAGCGGCGCCTCCGCCGCGCCGGCCACCATGACATCGACGCGGCCCTCGCGAATGACGCGGAACGCCTCGCCGACCGCCACCGTGCCCGAGGCGCAACTGTTGGAATTGGTCGTGCCATAGCCACGCAGGCCGTGTGCGATGGCGATGTTGCTGTGGCCCGAACCGCCGAAGACCTGCAGCGCCAGCGCCGCGGGAATCGGCTTGGAGCCTTCCCGGACAAACTTTTCGTGTGTCAACTCCGCCGTGGTGATGCCGCCGAGCGCCGTGCCGAAGCTGACGCCCGCGTTCGTGCGCGGATGCTCCGCGGTGTAGTCGAGCCCCGCGTCCTCAAAGGCCTGGCGCGTCAGGACGAGCGCGAATTGCGCGTAGCGATCGATGCGCTTGAGCTTGTGCGGGGGAAAATACGCGTTGGCATCGTAATCGTTGATCTCCGCCGTGCACTTGGCGTCATACGGCGCCGAGTCAAATCGCGTGGTGAAGCGGATGCCCGACTTCTCCGCCAGAATCCCGTTCCAGAGACCCTTGGCCTCATGGCCGATGCAAGTGAGAGCCCCGACGCCCGTGACGACAACGCGCCGCGTCACGAGGCCAACCCCTCGACTTTGCGTTTCAACCCGGCGAGGGTCAGGGTGGCGATGTGATGGATGAAGAAACGGCCCACGATGTACTTTGATACCAGCCCGCCAATGACTGGCCAACGTAAATCGAGCTGATGATCGATTTCGACCCGCACGCCTTCCGGCGTCTCGGTGAAGTTCCAAATCACGATCATGCCGCGCGTGGCGTTGAGCGTGGAGCGCAGGTGCTCGAAATGGAGCTGGCAGCGGTCGGCGTCCACGCGATAAACAGAGACCCACGTCGTCGGAATGCCCGAGCGCACGGCGGACATCTTGACGATGCCGCCCCACGGCATGGGCGAGAGGAAGCGGTTGTAACGGTAGTGGGGAAGAAAGTCGGGCCAGCGCGCGAGGTCGGAAGCCGTGGCGAAGATGGCCGGTAGCGGCGCGCGGATGGTGATGGCGTTGACGGTTTTCATGCGCGGGACTCGGTCCGCACGGCTTGCTGGAACCAGAAGAACTTGGTCTGTTTGAGGTTTCTCCAGCCCGCACGGGCGGCCAGGGCAAGGAGTTCGGCGTGGGTAAAGGCGCGGCGGATGGAGAGCCGCGCGTCGTAACGGGTCATGTCGTTGCGCAGAACGACAGCGGTGAGCAGCCAGATGCAAAAGACGGCGATGCGTCCGCGCACGAGATCGATGCAGGCGGCGCCCTGGCGGCTGACGCGCTTCATTTCCCGCAGCACCGTGACGGCATCCTGATCGCCGAAGTGATGCAGGGCCAGGCTGCAGAGCGCGAGGTCGGCGCCCGCCTCCCGAAACGGAAGATGCCGCGCGTCGGCCTGGACGAAGAAGATGCGCTGGTGTGCCGGGGTCGCCTCGCGCGAGAGGCGCAGCGTGTCGAATTGGCGATCCACCGCGACCACCGCGAGATCGCAGTTGCGGCGCCGGGCATGCGCAATGAGATTGCGGCCCTGGTCGCCGTAGCCCGAGCAGAGGTCGATGAGCGTCAGGCGGCGCGCGGAACCGGCGATGTACCGGAACATCTTCTGCACCGCGCTGCAGCCGCCGAAGGTGCGATTGAGCCAGCCGAGATTCTCCAGATCGAGCCGCAGTTCATTCTCATCCTGGCCGGGGAGATCCATGATCTCGGGCTTGTCCTCGGAAAACTCGCGTCGCATTCCATGGGAGAATGCCCATCGCGGCGAGGGCGTCACTTTCTTTCTGCGCAAGTTGCCCGGGCTGCGGTGCAACAAACTCCGATGTGCATCATCGCTTAGGCGGCGGGCGGGGAATGACTTCTTGGTTGCACTTTTCGCAAAGCGGTTTAGCACCTAAAGCGTGCATCGCTTTCGCATCGGCGTCCTGACCAGCGGGGGAGACTGTCCCGGCCTCAACGCGGTCATTCGCGCGACCGTCTGCGCTGCGCACAACCTGGGCTGGGAAGTGCTCGGCTTCATCGACGGTTACGAGGGCCTGCTCTCGCCCGTGAACTACAAGATTCTCACGCCCGAGAACACCGTGGGCATCACCTCCGTCGGCGGCACGATCATCGGCACGACGAATAAGGGCCGTTTTGTGGCCAAGTCCGGCCATGGCGAGAAGGCGGTCATTCCCGCCGCGGTGATCGACGAGGCCAAGAGGACGATTGCCGACCTCGGCGTGCGGGCGCTGGTCTGCATCGGCGGCGACGGCTCGCTGACCACGGCGGACCAGCTTTTCGAAAACGGCGTGCCCTGCGTTGGCGTGCCGAAGACGATCGACAACGACATTTCCGCCACGGCCATGACCTTCGGCTTCGACTCGGCCGTGCAGTGCGTGGCCGACGCGCTCGACCGCCTGCACACCACCGCCGCCAGCCACAAGCGCGTGATGGTCCTTGAGGTCATGGGCCGCTACGCCGGCTGGATTGCCCTGCACGGCGGCCTCGCTGGCAGCGCCGATTCGATCCTTATTCCGGAGATTCCTTTTTCCTACGAGCGACTGGCGGGGTTTGTCGACCGGCGCATGGGCGGCGGTGCGGATGCCACGCTTATCGTGGTGGCGGAGGGCGCGCGCGCTGAGGGCGGCGAGTTCGAGACGCTGCATGTCGACGTGAAGGGCGAGGCACGGCTGGGCGGCATCGGGCATCGCGTGGCGGACGAGATCGCGAAGCGCACCGGCCGCGAGACGCGCGCCATGGTCCTCGGTCACCTGCAGCGCGGCGGCGCGCCCACCACGCTGGACCGCATACTCGGTACCCGCTTCGGCGTGGGCGCCGTTCAACTCATCCAGGAAGGCAAGTTCGGCCACATGGTGAGCTACCTCAACTATCACATCGGCGCGGTGACCATCAAGGAAGCGGTGGGCCAGCTTAAGTGCGTGAAGCCCGAAGGCCAGATGGTGGAGACGGCGAAGGCGATGGGAATCAGCTTCGGGACCTAGGGGTCACGTCTCGGTGTGGCCCCAGTGGCTCGCCAGCTTCTGGACGAGCTCGCTCAGCTTCTGCGCGGAGGGCGGCTTCACGAAATAGAAATTGCCGCCGAGCCGCGTGGTTTCGGTCAGGTCATTATCCTGCTGGGAAGAGGTGAGCACGGCCACGATGACGTCGTCGAACTCGCGGCGGCCGCGAATCCATTTCAGGACATCAAGACCCATGATGTACGGAAGCTTCAGGTCGAGCAGGACCAGGAAGGGCAGGGGATACGCCGCGCGATCCGCGTAGATGCCGTTGCCCGCCATGTAGTCGATGGCCTTCTGGCCGTCATCCACCACCTGCACGGGATTGGAAATGGACACTGATTTCAGGGCGCGCTTGAGGAAAAACACGTCGTCCTCCGTGTCCTCCACCACCAGGATCGTCTTCATGGCATTTTCAGCTTAACCCAGAATCGGCTGCCTTCGCCAAGAGTTGACTCAACTCCCACCTGACCGCCCATTTTCTCTGCGGCGCGCCGGACGATGCTCAAGCCAATCCCCGTTCCGGCATAGGACTCGACCGCATGAACCTTGACGAAGATGCCGAAGATGCGATCAAGGTCGGCCGGGGCGATGCCGATGCCGTTATCCTGGACCCAGATGGTCGCATCCTTGCCATGAACATCGGCGCGCAGGACGATGCGCGGCTTCTTGTCCTTGGGCACAAACTTGATCGCATTCCCGATCAGGTTGGAGATGCACTGGGTCAGCGTCGCCTCGTTGGCCCAGACCACGGGCAGTTGCCCGTCGATCACGATCTCGACCTCGGGCGGCTGGAAGCCGGGATACTGCTCGATGATCTCGCGGATGAGCGCGTCGGCATCGACGGCCTTGAGCTTGAACTTGGAGCGCGAGAGCAGGCTGTAGCTGAGCACGTCCTCGATCAGCCGGTCGAGCCGCTGCGACGCGGAGGAAATCTTGTGCAGGAATTTCTGGTGCTCCTCGGAAAGCGTCTCGCTGGCCTCCTCGATCAGCACGTCGGAGTAGCCCTTCATGGCGCGCAGCGGGGCGCGCATGTCGTGGGAGATGCTGTAGGAGTAGCGTTCGAGTTCCTGCACGGTGTCCTGCAGCTCCGCGGTGCGCTGCTCGAGCTCGCGGTTCTTGTCCGCCAGCGCCTGGTTCAGCATGGAGATTTCCACGCCGGTCTTCGTCCGCTCCTCGATCTCCGCATGCAGCTTCTGCCGCGCCTGCGCCAGCTCGATGAAGACACCCACCTTGGCCAGGAGCACATCGGTCTGGATCGGCTTGACCAGGTAATCGACGGCGCCGGCGGAATAACCCTGGAACATCGTCTCCTGCGTCTTGTCCATGCCGGTCAGGAAGATGATGGGGATGTGGCGGGAACGTTCGCGCTCGCGAATGGCGGCAGCGGTCTCGATCCCGCTCAAGCCCGCCATTTGGATATCGAGAAGGATGACGGCGAAATCGTGGTCCAACACCTGGCGCAACGCCTCCGTGCCCGAGCGCGCGTGGACGAGATTCTGCCCCAGGCCCTCCAGCGTCGCCTCGAGGGCAATGAGATTGGCCGGCTCGTCGTCGACCATGAGAATGTTGACGCGAGGCTCGTTCATGAGGGAGTGGGGTTGGCCAGCGCGCAGAGCAGTCGGCCGATTTCCTGGGGCGGACGCACCAGCGCGTCGGGCACGGCTTCGATCGCCGCTAGGGGCATGACATCGCATTCCGCAGTGGTGGGGTCCTGGACAATAACCGTGCCCCCGCGGCGCCGGATCTCGCGCGCCCCGTGCGCGCCGTCGCGGTTGGCTCCGGTCAGGATCACGCCAATGGCGCGGGGACCGAAGGTGCTGGCGGCCGACTCGAAGAGGACATCGATGGAAGGCCGCGCAAACTGAACGGGATCGTCGGTGGAAAGGGAGAAGTACATGGGCTCGACGAGCAGGTGATAATCGCACGGCGCCACATGCACGTGTCCAGCCAGAAGGGGGTCCTTGTCGAGCACCTCCCGCACGGCGAGGGCGAGCTCCCGCTGGAGCAGGCTCACGAGTGCGTCATCCGATTCCCGGTGCCGGTGCAGGGCCACGGCGATCGGCAGGGAAAACGAGGTGGGCAGGTCCTGCACGCACAGGCGCAGCGCCGCCATGCTACCGAGGGAGCCGCCCATGACGATCATCGGATTTTCCGGAAAAGTTTTTCGCGCGCGGAGACTTCCTCGTAGTCGGCTGCGTGCGGGGTGAAGCGGATGGTCTCGCTGCGGCCGAGGCCGAGGTAGCCGTAGGTCATCAGGCTGTCGTAGAGCAGCCCGTGCACCCGGTCCTGGAGCGAGCGGTTGAAATAGATCATGACGTTGCGGCAGAAGATGGCGTGAAACTCGTTGAAGGAGGCGTCGCCGACCAGGTTGTGCACGGCAAAGACGACGTTCTCCCGAAGCGCCGGGCGCAGGATGGCGAATTCGCTATCGGCCGTATAATACTCCGCAAAGGAACGCGTGCCACCGGCGCGCTGGTAGTTGCGCGTGTACTCCTGCATGGCGCTGAGCGGAAAGATGCCGTGGCGCGCCTTCTGCACCACCCGCTCGTTGAGGTCGGTGGCATAGATGCGGCAGCGCGAATAGAGCCCCTCCTCCTGCAGGAGAATGGCCAACGAATAGACCTCCTCGCCGGTCGAGCAGCCGGCCACCCAGAGCCGGATGAACGGGTAGGTGCGGGCCATCGGAACCAGTTCCTCCCGCAGAGCCCGGTAGAACGCCGGGTCGCGGAACATGGCGGTGACATGGATGGTGAGCGTGGTGATGAGGCGGTCGCGCGTGGCCGGGTCGTGCCGGACCAGCTTTTCCAGCCCCGCGATCGTGCCGGTGTTCTCGCGCCCGACCTGGACGAGCATGCGCCGCTTGACCGAGGAATAGGCGTAGGCGCGGAAGTCGGCGCCCGCCAGTTCGTAAAGCGTCTCGAGCAGCGACCGGACGTCGGCGGCCTCCGGATCGTCGGGATATTCTCGCATGACCGCAGCCAGCTTCGTTCAACTGCCGCCCGCACGCCAGTCAGGAGACCGGAATTCAACGGTACAGCCAGACGCGCAGGAGCGAGCGCAATTGATCCATGTCCACCGGCTTGGTGATGTAATCGGAGGCGCCCGCTTCCAGGCATTTCTCGCGGTCGCCGCGCATGGCCTTGGCCGTCACCGAAATGATCGGCAGCTTCTTGAAGCGGTCGATGGCACGAATGCGGCGGATTGCCTCGAAGCCGTCCATGTCCGGCATCATCACGTCCATGAGCACGATCTCGACGTCGGAATGCAGCTGTAGGAAGTCAATTCCCGCCTGGCCGCTCTCCGCATAGTTGACCTGCATGTGCGACGCCTCGAGGGCGGAGGTGATGGCGAAGATGTTGCGGACGTCGTCGTCGACCACCAGCACCTTGCGCCCGGTCAGCACCGAGTCGCTCTTGTGCACCTGCTCGATCATCCGGCGCTTGGCCTCGGGCAGCTTGGTCTGCACCCGGTGCAGGAAGAGCGCCGTCTCATCCAGCAGCCGCTCCGGCGACCGGGCGTTCTTGATCACGATGGAATCGGAAATGAGCCGCAGCTCCGTCTCCTCCTGGCGGGAAAGCTCGCGGCCGGTGTAGACGATGACGGGCGGCGCCGCGTGTCCGTATTTCTGGTGAATCTCCCGGATGAGATCGAGTCCGTTTTTGTCCGGCAGGCCGAGATCGAGCACGATGCAGTCGTACCGGATCCGGTCCAGTTCCGCGAAGGCCTCGGCGGCCGAGCCGACGGCGGTGCTGTGCACATCGCCGTTGCCGATCAGCGCCACGATGGCCTGCCGCTCGTTCGCGTCGTCCTCGATGATGAGGAGGTTCTTCAGCGGACGCTTGAGGAAGTCGATGGTCTGGCTGAGGGCTTGGTCGATGATCTCGCGCGTGACCGGTTTTTGGAAATGCGAGACCGCGCCAAGGCGCAGGCTGCGGTCCCGTTCCTCGTCGGCGGAAATGATGTGGATAGGAATGTGGCGCGTCTGTGGGTCGTGCTTGAGCTGGTCGAGCACCAGCCAGCCATCGTTGTCGGGCAGGTGCAGGTCGAGCGTAATCGCGGATGGATGGAGCTCCCGCGCCATGGCCACGCCTGCGTTCACGGTCGAGGCCACCACCGTCTTGAAGCCTTTTTCCCGGGCGAAATCGCGCAGGATGCCGGCGAAGTTGGGATCGTCCTCGATGATGAGAAGGAGCATGTCACCCGGCTGCAGGTTGGCGCGGTCATCGTCGATCAGCGGCGTCTCCGTCAGCGGGGAGGGCGACGGTGACGGAGTGCTGGAGGGAACGGGCTTGGACGCAGGAGGCGGGGCCGACTTGAAGGACGCCGGCTTGGAGTCCGCCGGGCTCAACGTGGCGGGCAGGAGAAGTGTGAACGTGCTGCCCTCGTTCGGCCGGCTCGAGACCTGGAGGCTGCCGCCGAGCAGGCTGGCCAGCTCGCGGCTGATGGACAGCCCAAGCCCGGTGCCGCCGTACTTGCGCGAGGTGCCGGCATCAGCCTGCTGGAAGGCCTCGAAAATCAGCTTCTGCTTGTTTTCCGGAATGCCGATGCCCGTGTCCATGATGCTGAACGCGATGACCTGGCTGGCCCGGCTGAGTGACGTCTTGTCCGCTTCCCAGCCGCTGGTGGCCGGGGCGATGCGCAGCCGCACCGAGCCTTGTTCGGTGAACTTGCAGGCATTCGAGAGCAGGTTCTTGAGCACCTGCTCCAGGCGCCGCTGGTCGGTGACAAGCGTGGCCGGAAGTCCCTCGGCCAGTTCCGTGGAAAATTCGAGCTTCTTGTTCTCCGCGATGGGGCGGAAGGTGCGCTCGACGAAGTCGCGAAGGTCGGAAAGCCGCGTCTCCTCGGTCTCGATCTCGACCACGCCCGACTCGATGCGCGACAGGTCCAGCACCTCGTTGATCAGCTCGAGCAAATCGTGGCCGGAGGACTGGATGGTCGTCGCATACTGAACCTGCTTTTCGCTCAGGTTGCCGTCCGGATTCTCGGCCAGGATCTTGGAAAGGATGAGCAGGCTGTTGAGCGGCGTACGCAACTCGTGCGACATGTTGGCAAGGAACTCGGACTTGTAGCGGGAGGTCTGGGCGATCTGCTCGGCCTTTTCCTGCAGCGCTGTGCGCGCCACGTCGATCTCGCGATTGGTCTTCTCCAGCTGCTTCTTCTGGGTCGAGAGCAGGTTGGCTTTTTCCTCTACTTCCTCGTTGGTCTGCTGAAGTTCCTCGTTGGTTTGTTCCAGCTCCTCGTTGGTCTGCTTGAGCTCTTCCTGCTGCTCCTGGAGGAGAAGTTCGGACTGGCGCAGGTCGCGGTTGGCCGTGCCCAATTCACCGGCCAGCGCCTGGGACTGCGTCAGAAGCTCCTCGGTGCGCTGGCTGGCGGCAATCGTCGTCAGGATGACGCCAAGATTCTCGGCCACGCGTTCGATCAGCGCGAGTTGTGTGTCCGTGAGCGGCTTGAGCAGCGCCAGTTCGAGGATGGCACGCACCTGGTTGTCATAGACGGCAGGTTCGATGAGCAAGGAGCGCGGCGTCCCATGGCCCAGCGCCGAGTTGATGCGAAAATAGCCCTCCGGGATTTCGTTGAGCTGGATGCGCTGGCGATCGAGATACGCCTGGCCGACGAGGCCCTTGCCGGGTTCAATTTCCTCAGGAGCGGCGTCGGCGGCATAGGTGGCCTGAAGCTGGAGCACAGGCGTCTCGTCGCCAGCAGTCACGTAGAGGGCCGAACTGTGCGCACCCACCAGCGCAGCCAATTCTGTCAGCACAAGGCGGCACGCTTCTGCCGGATCTCGCTGACCCTGAAGCAACCCGGCCAGGCGGGTCAGGCCGCCCTTCAGCCAATCCTGCTCGGCCAGCGTGCGCTGCCGGTCCTCCACCTGCTCGGCCATGCGATTAAAGTTGGTGGCGAGCTGCCCCACCTCGTCCCGCGAGCGCACGAGCACCCGGTGCGTGTAATCGCCGCCGCCCAGTCGGGAGGCGCCATCGGCGAGAAGGCGCAGCGGGTTGGTGATGCTGTAGGTGATCAGCAACCCGGCGCTGCCGATGAGCAGAAAGGCGAGGGCGGTGCCCCACTCCAGTGTGAGGCGGACATGATTGGAAAGTTGCGCCTCGCCATCGCTGCGGATCTTGAGCAGGCGTGCTTCCTCGGCCTGCATGTCGTTGATGACCTGCCGCACCTGATCCATGACCGACTCGCCGCCGCGCACCAGCGTATCGCGATCGGCGGCGGGGAGGTTGGGCGTGCTGGTGATCTGCTGCAGGCTATCCAGCCGCCGCTGGATAAGCGGTTCCAGACGGTCGAGCCGTTCCTGCTGCGTGGGATTGTCGGAGGTGAGGGACCGGATTTGCGCGACCTCGCTGCGCGCGGCGGCGGCTGCATCCGCCTCGGTCTGCAGGGAGGGCAGGTTGCTCAGCTGGTAACCGCGGGCGCTGCTCTCCGCCCGGGCCAGGTTGGCGGTCAGGTTCTGGAGCTTCGACTCCACCTGGTAGGTGTGATCGACCCAAGAGGATTCCACGTTCAGCGCGCTTAGTTCGCTGAAGGTGAGGAAGCCGAGGCAAAGCAGCGCGGTCAGGGCCAACGCAAAGCCGAGAGCGATTTTGACGCCGATAGAAAGTCTCATGAGGAATAGGCGAAGGACACGGCCAGAAAACCGCAGTTTAACGAAGCTAGCGAAAGCTCACTGACCGTCCAGTAGGTCACTACCGGACGCCGGGGTCAGGAGTCCCCGGTAAAAGCCTGACTAAAGGTGGCCGCGGGCGGCCGCCTCGGCGGCGAGGCGCTCGGCTTCCGCCTGGCGCTGCTCCGCCTTCTTGTTCACCCAGGCATCCCACGACTTGCCATCGGCGGTGTCGCGACCGGTGAAGGCGATCGACTCGATGTCGGCGTAGGGGATGATGCGGGGCTCGTCGCTATCCTTGACGAAAAGCTCGATCCGCGGGGGCCGGGCCGCAGCGTCGCGGTTGAAGATGTAGCCTTCCACCGGCTGACCTGCGACCTGCAGGGTGACATCGCCGCGGTAATCAAACGCCTTGTCGATCGCCTCGATTCGGTCCTGCTCGCTCTGGAACACAAACACGCTTCCCTGCAGGGTCGCAGGACGTGCGCCTGGACCCGTCTTGACGTCAGCTGGCATGGCGCTCGGAGGGCTTAGGCGGTGAGAGTGGCCTTGGCCGTGGCCAGGAAGCCCGACCAGGAACCAAAGGTAGCATCGACAGCCGAGGGCTCGAAGCCGCAATGAACCATGCAGTCCTGGCACTTCGGGTTGTCGCTCTTGTTGCCGTAGCTGTCCCAGTCCGTGTCCTCCATGTATTCCTTGAAGGTCTTCACGTAGCCGTCCTGGAGGAGATAGCAGGGCTTCTGCCACCCAAAGATGTTGTAAGCCGGGCTGCCCCATGGCGTGCACTCGAAATCGAAGTCGCCCTGCAGGAACTTGAGGAACAAGGGCGAAAGGTTGAACTTCCAGCTCTTCTTCGGCTGGTCGAGGATCTGCTTGAAGAGCTGCTTGCTCGTATCGCGATGCAGGAAGCCCTGCTGGTCCGGCGCCTTCTCGTAGATGTAGCCGGGCGAGAGCATCATGCCCTCGACGCCCATGTCCATCGCCACGTCGAAGAACTCGCGCACTTCGGCCGGGTTGGCGTGATTGAAGAGGGTGGTGTTCGTGCAAACGCGGAAGCCGCGCTTGACCGCCTCCTTGATCGCTTCCACGGCGGTGTCATACGTGCCGTCGCGGCACACTGCGGTGTCGTGGTTCTCCTTCAGGCCATCGAGATGGATCGAGAAGGTGAGGTACTTGGAAGGCGTAAAAAGGTCGAGCTTGCGCTTGAGCAGGAGTGCGTTGGTGCAGAGGTAAATGTACTTCTTGCGCGCGACCAGCCCGTCGACGATCTCCTTGATCTCCGGATGGATGAGCGGCTCGCCGCCCGGGATGCTGACCATCGGGGCGCCGCATTCCTCGACCGCGTCAAAGCACTGCTGCGGGGTGAGGCGCTTGCTCAGGACGTGGTCGGGATACTGGATCTTGCCGCAGCCGGCGCAGGCCAGGTTGCAGCGGAAAAGAGGCTCGAGCATCAGGACGAGCGGATAGCGCTTGCGGCCCTTGATGAACTTTTGCACAGCAACGTACGACGCGACTGTCCAGGCTTGGGAGATAGGTACCATAGTGGGGTGCGATTAAAGGGTGGAGAGTACGGGCAGAGGGATCATTGTCAAGATTAGGTGTCGAGTATTCGGCGGGGCAAGAACTGAATAACCTTTTGACTATGAGCAAATTGCCTACGTTGATCCGACATGCCTGAGATGGGGATGAAGTTGTAATCTTTGCCATTCGAGCCCCACAGCCTGCGCGGATTGACAGTGCGGTGGCTTTGTTCCATTGACGCCCGCCACACGCTTTGGGACTAAGAGAGGGTGCTGAACACGATCCTGCAACTGGCCGGCGGCGGCGGCGTCGGGCTCTTCGCGCTGGTCGTGACCGCGTTTCAGGTTTGGATGTTTGTCGATGCGGTGCGGCGAGGGGAGTACATCTGGGCCGTTATCATCTTCATCGGTTGGGGGCTGTCCGCAGTGCTCTACTTTTTGATGGTCTACCGGCAGGCGGGGCCAATCGGAAACCCGTTGGCTGGCTTCGAGCTGCCGGGGGCAGCCGACCGGCGCCAGATCGCGCGGCTCAAGGCCGAGATTCACCACCTGGACAAGGCGCACCTGCATCTCCAGCTTGCGGACATCTACTTCAGCCAAGGCAAGTTGCAGGACGCGGAAACGTCGTACCGCGCGGCCTACGATCGCGATCCCGGCGACGAGGATACACGCGCCCACCTGGGAAACTGCCTCATGCGTCAGAACCGGCCCGGTGAGGCGCTGCCGCTTCTGACCAGCGTCTGCGCGGTCAATCCCAAGCATGATTACGGCTACACGCTCATGACGCTGGCCGAGGCGCAGGCGGCGGCGGGTCAGACCGAGCCGGCCTTGGCGACGTGGCGGCAGGTGCTGGCGCTTTACCAATATTCCCGCGCGCGGGTCCAGTATGCGGAGCTGCTGCTGAAATCCGGCGGCTCGCGCGAGGAGGCCGCCCGCCACCTCGACGAGGTGATCAACGGCGCGGAATACACCACCAACTTTCAGCGCCGGCGCGAAGCCGTCTGGGTTAGCCGAGCTAAAGCCCTGCGCCGCCAGATCACGTAACGGTAGCCGGCATCGGCCCGATGCCGGTCGCGCCGAAAGAATTCCGATGACAAATAGATCTCAGCCGGCGCGATCATCAACCAATACTGACGGTGTCAGCGCGGTGACTAGCGCTTAGATCAAATGATCAAATCCCACCCGCGTTCCGGCTGGCGCTGACCGGACTCTTGCGGCAACGTGCGGCGATGATTCGCGGTTTCTTCCGGTTGTTGTCGCGGCTGCTGACCCTCGCCGTGCTGGTGTTTGCGCTCACGGCGGTATGGATCGTCTATGACGGCATGAACGATTCGGGCGAGAAGGCGGATTGCGCCGTGGTGCTCGGCGCCGGCATGCAGGCCAACGACCAGCCCTCGCCCGTGCTGAAGGAGCGGCTCGACAAGGCCATCGAGGTCTATCGCGCCAACCGCGTGCCGATTGTCATTGTCAGTGGCGCGGACCATGTGGAGGGCGACGGCTATTCCGAGGCCCCGGGCATGGCGCGTTACCTCATGGCCCACGGTATTCCCAGCCGCGCCATCCTGGAGGATCGCGGCGGGATCAACACCGACGCCACGGCCCGCGACGTGGCGGCTGAGATGCGCGCGCGTCGCTTCCATAGCGTGATGATCGTGACCAGTTACTACCACATCACGCGCACCAAGCTGGCCTTTCGCCGCGAGGGCATTCGCGACCTCTCCCAAGTGCACGCCGGCGTGGTGCGCAAGGAGGACGCCTTCAGCATCGCGCGCGAGGTGGTCGATCTTTACTACCACCTTTTCAAGTTCTACCTCGCGCCCGCGGCGCAGCAGGCGGCGGTGGTCGCGAAGGACGAGGCGCAGAAGCTCGGCGGCCAGATCAAGTCCGAGACGCAGAAGGTGGAACAGAACGGTGAGGAGACGGCGCGCAAGACCGACCGGCCGTAAAGGCCGCGTTGGGACGCCGGGTGAAATGGCCGCGATGGTCTCAAGCAGTTGCAGTCAACATAGCACAGCAGAATGCCAACCGGCGCTCATTCACGACGCTTCCTTGTAGAAATCTCGGTCTAGCCTTTTTCAGCACGACTCTCACCGAGTCGTGAGCTCTCCGGAAGTTGCCGCCGACTGCCGAGCGTCGGGGTAGCCGGCGTCGGCCCGACGCCGGTCGCGGCCACAAGAGCCCGTTTCCCAAGCCATCTCCGCTCCGCGATTCACGTCCTACTTCGATTGCGATTCCCTTCCTGAGGAACGCCCGAAGCCTCCTGCCAGGCCCGCATCCACCGGCGCGCCCCGCCGTCGAGCCGACGGCGGCTACCATCTGCAGCACCTGCACGACGGTCATCAACTGTTGCTACAATCTTTGATCCCTTTCGGCGATAACTTCTAGCCCCGCACAAACTTCTCCTTCCCTCGGCACGGCGCCTGCGGCACTTTTTACTTCATGTCCGCCACCGCCTTCCCGAGCTCCGGCGAGGCGCCGCCCGAGACGGGCGTGGACCAGCCCGCGGCGGAGATGATCCGGGAGGTCCAGCACCAACTCGGCGCCATGTCGCCGGATCACCTGGAGCGCATCTTCTCTCTCGCCGACGAGTTGCAGGAGGAGGACGGCGCCTACTTCCCCGGCGGCGAGGCGCGCCCCGAGCTACGCGGACATGCCGGCTTCGACCTGATGCCGGTAGTCATCGGTGGCGAGGAATGGGCGCGGATCGAAGAGGGCCTCTCCCAGCGCGTGCGCGCCTGGAATTCGTTTCTACACGATATCTATCACGGCCAGGAAATCCTCAAGGCCGGCGTGGTGCCCTACGAGGCGGTCTATGCGGACCCGAATTTCCATCGTGGCTGCGCGCGGCTGCCCTGCGCGCCAGTGCCCTACCTGCAGCTCACGTCGTTCGACCTGCAGCGGACCGCCCACGGCGAGTGGATGGTGATGGACGAAAACCTGGGCGTGGCGGAGGGCGCGACCTACGCGATGAAGAAGCGGCAGGTCATGCGCCAGGTCGCGCCGCGGCTTTTTGACGGCCGCGAGATCCTGCCGGTGGAGGACTTTCCCGCCCAGGTGCTCGACGTCCTGCAGGAGCTGGCGCGCAAGCCGGAAGGAATGGCCCGCAGCGTCCTCCTGGCCAAGGGCAGCAGCGGCGACGATCACTACCTCGATCACGCGGCGCTCGCGCGGCAGATGGGCGTGCCGATCGTGCAGGGCAACGACCTCGTCGTGCTCGACAGCCGCCTCTACCTGAAAACGATCGCGGGCATGGAGCGCGTCGATGTCGTGCTGCGCCGGCTTGCCACCTCGCTGCTGGATCCGGTCACGTTCGACGGCGACAGCCGGGTGGGCGTGCCGGGCCTGCTCTCGTGTGTGCGCAAGGGCACGCTCGCGGTAGCCAATGGACTCGGCTCCGACCTCGCGAACAATCGCGCGCTGGCCACGCATCTGCCCAACATCATCGAGTATTACACCGGCGAGCGGATGATCCTTGCGTCGCCACACGGCTTCGAGCTGCGCGACATCGATGTGCGCGAGGAAGTGAACGACAAGCGCGATAGCTACGTCATCCGGCATGCCTGGCTTGGCGGACCGGAGCACGAGTACATGGCCCGGCAGATGCCGGCCTTCGAGTGGAATCGTTTCTGGCAAAAGGTTGAGGCGAACCCGAGCGATTACGTGGCCTTCAAGGCGGCCACTGGCTCGCGCCATTCCTGCTGGACCGCGACCGGCCTGCGCGACCAGACGGTCACCGTGCGGGCTTTCGCGCTGGCGCAGAATCGCGTCGCGCCCTGCGCGCTGGCTTGGAGTGGGGGCTCAACCGCGCTGACCAGCGCGATTGTCCAGACGACCGACGCGATCAAGGACGTCTGGATCCTGCGCCGGCCGACCGTCCCGGAATTCTCCTTCTTTCCGCAAGCTGAGGAAGCCCCGCGCCGCCTCCGCCTGACCAGCCGCGTGGCGGAGTCGGTCTTCTGGATGGGCCGTTACGCCGAGCGGGCGGAGGCGACCGCGCGCTGCGTGCGCATCGTGCAGATGCAGCCGCCGCCGCTTGCCACCGGTGGTGGCACCCGCGCGCGCCTGTGGGCCGCGCTGGCGGAGATCAACGGGCTTTCCGCCGATTTCTTCGTCAAGCCGAGTAAGGAGCTGACCCGCGCGAAGGACGTGCCGTTTTACTTCCTGCTCGATCGCAAGAACCGCGGCTCGGTCATCGAATTCATTCGCCGCTGCCGCCAGAATGCGGAAAGCGTGCGCGAGCACGTGCCGCCCGAGGTCTCGTCCGTCCTCAACCGTCTCTACTTCCAGCTCGGCCATTATGCCGACCAGGCCGGCAGCGACGAGGTGCGCACCCGGCTCGAGGACCGCTCGCTTCACCAGGAGGTGATCATGCAGCTCGACGAGCTGAGCGGCGCGCTCGAGAAGCACATGCTGCACGACGACGCTTGGTACTTCTGGCAGCTGGGCGTTTACGCCGAGCGCAGCCTGATGACCATCCTCATCCTCCAGCAGGTGCTCGCGCCGGAGGAGGAAACACGGGTCGACGCCGCCAGCAGCGCCAGCCTCGACCTCCTGCTGCAAATGGTCGCGGGCCAGTACGCCTACCGGTCGCTCTTCCATGCCCGGCCCGTCGCGGCCCGTGCCGCGCGGCTACTTTTGCAGGACGCCGATTTCCCGCGCTCCGCGCTCTACTGCCTCACGCGCATGGAGCGGGCGCTGCGCACCACGATGGGCGATCGTCCCGCCAAGGGCGCCGAGGCGCCCCTACGCCATTGCGAGCGGGTCATCGCCGAGCTGAACCTCATGGACCTGCCCGCCTATTTCTTCCCAACCGATCCCGACGGTGACGGCGCGGGGCTTTCCGACGCGCCCGCGCCCGAGTTCAGCCAGAAGCTGACCGAGCTCACCGACCTGCTGCTCGATTTCAACGTGCTGATCTCCGACCACTACCTCGATCACCAGGGCGTGATCCGCGAGCCCGAACTCTTCGACCTTCACTCGATGCGATGATTTTTAATAT
>CAJCIA010000182.1 GCA_903970275.1 Betaproteobacteria bacterium | reverse complement strand
GCCTTTGCCCGCCTCGCCGACCGCATGTGCCGGTATGAGGAACCGGCGGCTAAAAACCAGGGCGTTCCCGCCTTGGTTTAAAGCAACCGGGACCGTTCGGGCCGTTCCTCAAGCGGTAGCGTTGAACGGGACGCGAAACTTCCGCACCGTGGTCAGTAGCGCGAAACTCAGCAGGAGAAACGCGACTGGCCGTGGCTCCGGAGCAACACCCACGCGAACATTGTCGAGCCCCTCGGTCGAAATATAACCGCCGGAAACCGACGTTTTGATCGTAATCGAGGTCAGTGGCGTCGCGGAGATAAGACCGAAAAAGCCTGAGGCCGCCGTAGCCGCTCCCGCTTCGGAAAAGGGCGGAGCCACGTAGACGTTTCCACCTGGCGCAGTGGTGACCGAGTACTCGTCTGTCTGGTCCGTGTTGAACCAATCGAAACCAACCGAAGTCGTCGGGTTCGTGAAGGTCAGGGTAATGGTTGGACCCGTACCCCCATTGATTTCGCCCCAACCCAGAAAGTTTTGGCCCGTGAAGCTCGACGGGATCGGCGTATTGTCCCCGCCTGTTGCCAAATCCAGTGATCCAATCGTGATTCCAACGGAATTTCCGTTGCTTGTGCCCGAAACCGAGAAGCCGTTGTAACCAATCGGGCCAAACGGAGTATTCATGCTGGTGTCCGCATAGGGGACCTCAGCGGATGTATTGAACGTTTCGACGATGGTCGGTCCCGCCGCGGCATTCCATGTCGCGTAGTCGCTATAGGATTTGATCTGGGCGTGGGCACTGATTCCCAAAATCGCAAAGGCCACGGTCGCGGCTGAAAGCGTTTTCAGGTATGAGCCAATTTGAGGATGTTTCATGTTAATCTCCGAAGACAGGGTTATGATTGATTGCCCCGGTTCCCGCGGGCGTTGCGAGTCAAGCTGGCTTACTGCCGACGGGATATAGGCAGTATTGCCTAAAACCTTTTTGTTCCTCCGGCTTTATCGATCGGCCGGCGTCCTGATCGTCGATTTCAAGGTCCAGGGAAAGGCCGTGCATCCAGGATTTTCTTGATCGCCGCGCTGCGCGTTCCCACCCGCAGCTTGGCGAAGATGCCGCGGATTTGCGCATCGACGGTACGGACGCTTTTCTCCAAGTCCGCCGCGATTTCCTTATTTGTCCGTCCGCGGAAGATGCGCGTCATGACATGGGTCTCGCACGGGGTGAGTTTGAGCAGCGCGCAATTGGCGGCAAAGGCCTGCCCGACTTCGATCGAGCCGCGGATGAACTGCGCGACAACGCGGCCGACCTGTTCGAGGTAAGCCTCCGAAAGCGCCTGCTCCACGTCCGTGAAATTCCGGTCGCGCAACTGGGCGAAATTGATGTACCGGCTTGCTTCGGGCAGACGCAGGGCCGAGAACATGCCGTACGGAATTCCCGAGGGTCCGTAGACTTCATCGAGGATTGGATTTCGCCGGAACTTCGTCATCGGCACCATGTCCGTGGTGCGGTGCGCGATCTTCTGGCCGCCGGCCTGCAGGTACTGCACGTACGGATGGTGGCCCTGCTTGAGCAGATCGGTGAAGCGCGGGAGCAGTTCATTCGCCCGGGCAACCTGATGATTAAGGACGACGGTGTGCGCCAGCGGCGAGATATCGAGCTGGTCGAGCGAAATGACGCACCCCGGCACGATCCGGTCGAGATGGAAAAAGACGCTCGCCTGCAGTTCCGTCAGCGTGCGGACGCCACGCAACGCCCCGACGCTCTCCGCGAGCGTGCGCAGATCGGCGCGATTGATTTGAGTCTTGGGTCGCACTTCGTTCTCCTGCCAACACTATTGAGTCAACTTAATCTTGGGAATTATTGCGAACGAAATCGTTCGCTTGTAAACGCTAAGTTGTCGGTTTTGTGTAACAACAGGTGACATTCGATTTTCAGCTCGGACGGAAGGCCTTCCGTCTTCGTCTCAAATACCTTCACGACAGTCGAATAAAGCCGTTTCGTTCCCGGCCCGGGGCATGTTACAAGTCAGCCCCATGGCCGTACCGGACCCGGCTCCCACCGCGCGCCGCTGGCGCATCGCGCTTCTGCGGCGCCGCTTTTCGCCCACCGGCGGGGCGGAGCGCTATCTGCTTCGCCTCGCCTCGGGCCTGGTCACGCAGGGGCACCACCTGACTCTTTACTGCGAGGATTGGACGCCGCGCGAGAACCCGTTCCAAGACGTGAAGAAGGTCGACTCGAAGGACCCGATCGGCTTTGCCGACCGCGTTGGCAAGCTGCCGTTGCGCGACCGACATGACATCATCTTCAGCCTCGAGCGCGTGCCCAACTGCGATCTCTATCGCGCGGGCGACGGCGTGCACGCAGAGTGGCTTGGATACCGCCGTGCCTTTCACCCCATCATGGGCACGATCCGCACGGCGCTGCGCGGCAAGAACCGGCAGATTTGCGAGCTCGAAGCCCGGGTCTTCGCCGCCGGCGGCGCGCGGCATGTGATCTGCAACTCCCGTTTCGTCGCCGACCAGGTCACGCTGCGCTTCAACTATCCCGCCAGCCGCATCACCATCATCCCCAACGGGGTTCCCTACAACCAATTCAGCACCGGCGATCGCACGCTCGGCCGGCAGGCGCTCAAGCTCGCCGCGGACGATTACGTCATCCTTCTCGTCGGCGCAGGGAAGGAACGCAAGGGCCACGCCATCGCTCGCGCCGCGGTGAAACGGCTGAAGCATCCGCGCGCAAAGCTGGTCATCATCGACTCGCCGCCGCCCGTGGCCATGCCGCACGTCTACGCGGCCGCCGACGTCTTCGTGCTGCCGACGCTTTACGATCCCTTCGCCAACGTGACGCTCGAGGCGCTGGCAGCCGGATTGCCGGTCATCACCTCCGCCCAGAACGGCGCCGCCGAAATCCTCACGCACGAAAGCAACGGCTTCATTCTTCCCCGCGCCGACGACGACATGCTGCTGGTGCACCTGCTCGAGCACCTGGCTGACCCGGAGTTCCGCCACATGTTTCGCAAGCCCGCGCAGGAGTTGGCGCAGCAGTACGACGTGAGCCGGAACCTGTGCGCGACCTTGGCGGTGTTTGATCGAGTGATGGGTTGAGCTCCGGACGCGTCCCAAGTTCGGCGTTGCTGCGCTCGCCCCGGACGTTAAATTGTCGGGACCGCCATGGCTTACCAGGTTCTCGCCCGCAAGTACCGGCCGCAAACCTTTGCCGAGATCGTCGGCCAGGAGACGGTCGTACGCACGCTCAGCAATGCGCTGCGGCTGGGCCGCATCGCGCAGGCCTACCTCTTCGTTGGGCCGCGCGGCACGGGCAAGACGACCACGGCCCGCATCCTGGCCAAGGCGCTTGAGGCCGGCACCGCGCCCACGCCCGATTTCGATCCCGCCGACCCGATCTGTATTGAGATTGCAGAGGGCCGCTGCCTCGACGTGCTCGAGATCGACGGCGCGAGCAACAACAGCGTCGACGAGGTCCGCGGTCTGCGCGACAACGTCCGCTACGCGCCGGTGAAGGGTCGCTACAAGATCTACATCATCGACGAGGTGCACATGCTCACCGGCGCGGCCTTCAACGCGCTGCTCAAGACGCTGGAGGAGCCGCCCGCGCACGTGAAGTTCATCTTCGCCACGACCGAGGTGCACAAACTTCCGGCCACCATTCTCTCGCGTTGCCAGCGGTTCGACCTGCGGCGGATTCCCGAGCCGCAGATCCGCGATCATCTGGCCCACATCTGCCGTCTGGAAAAGGTGGAAGCCGAACCCGCCGCGCTCGACGCACTGGCCCGCTATGCGGAGGGCGGCCTGCGCGACGCGGAATCCGCGCTCGACCAGGCGATCGGTTTCTATGGCGACCGCGTTTCGGAAGCCGACGTGCTCTCGCTCTTTGGCCTAACCGGCTTCGCACCGGTGGCGGACCTCGGCCGGGCGCTCGCCGCGGGCGACGTCGCCGCCGTGCTCAAGCTCTCCCGGTCACTGGCAGCGGCCGGTAAAGACCTCGGCAAGCTCAGCCAGGACCTGCTCGCGTTCTTCCGCAACCTCGTCATTTACCAAGTGTCGCCCGCGGCGCTGGACGCCGAGCTGACCGCCGCGGAGAAGACGGTCATGGCCGAGGTGGCGCCGCAGATTTCTCGCAGCGCCGCGCTCGGCATTCTCGACGAATTGAGCCAACTCGAGGGCCGGCTCCGTTACGCGCTGGCCAAGGACGTCGTGTTCGAGGTCGCGCTGATCCAGATCAGCCAGTTGAAGGAGAAGATGTCGCTCGAAGCGATCCTCGCCACCATCGGCGCAGCGGGCGCCGGTCTTCCCTTGGCAGCATCGACGCCTGCACCGGGCGCGCCCTCCTCCCCATCCCCGCCAGCTATGCACGCGCCAGCGTCATTTGCCCCGCCTTCCAAGGCCGCGATCAACGCGCCGGCGGTGGTCGGGCCGCCGCACACCGTCATCACGACTCCGACCGTCGCCGCGCCGGTTGCGGTCACCTCCGCCAAAGCCGAGGAAGCCTGGAAAAAGGCGGTGGCCGATTTCGCTGCCGCCCGACCAATGGAGGAGGAGACCATCCGCGCCGTCCAGTTCGAGGCGGCAAAGGCCGACACCATCGAGGTCATCCTGCCGACCCCGCTGGAGAAGAAGCTCTATTTCCTCAAGAGCCCGCGTAATCTCGAGCTGTTGGAAAACTCGCTCGCCGCCAGCCTCGGCAGCCGCTTCCGGGTGGTCTTCACCATCGGCGGAAGTCTGTCACCCGCGGACACGGCCGCGACCGCTTCCGTCAGCACGACGCCCGCCAAGCCGGCGCCGCCTGCGCCCGCCCTCTCGCAGGAGGATTTCGTCAACGACCCTGTCATCCAGAACGCACTGAAAATCTTCGAAGCGAAGATCGTCTCGCCCGCGTCGCCCTAGGCAGCCCGCGTCCTTGGTAGCCGACGCTCTAGGTAGCCGGCGCCCTAGGTAGCCGGCGCCCTAGGTAGCCGGCGCCCTAGGTAGCCGGCGTCGGCCCGACGCCGGTCGCGGCCGACAACTTCTGCTCTTGAGACCAATATCCCCTCCGCGATCATATTCACCATACTCTTGTCGGTGATCGCGCAGCGAATGCTGGATCTTCAAGCGACCCTTCGCTCGCGCGACCGGTGTCGAGCCGACGCCGGTTACCGGAAAGACCCGTGCTTTCACCCTTTTGATGGGCACACCATTGCCCCTGCGCTATAACCAGCCGAACACACCCTACCCTCACCGGACACGACCATGAACATGATGAAGATGATGAAGCAGGCGCAGGAACTCCAGGCCAAGGCCGGCAAGCTGCAGGCCGACCTCGCCGCGCGCCAGTACTCCGCCGAGGCCGCTGGCGGCCAGATCAAGGCCGTCGCCACCGGTGAAGGCCAGCTTGTTTCCCTCAAGATCGATCCCGCGCTGGTCAAGGAAGGCGAAGGCGAGATGCTGGAAGACCTCATCGTCACCGCCGTGCGCGAAGCCATCGACAAAGGCAAAGCCGACGCCGCCAAGGAACTCGGCAAGCTTATGCCCGCCGGCATGGGTGGTTTGCCGGGATTCTGAGTCCCTCGTTCCCAAATTGCGCTTGGGAGCGTCATCGTGCCTTCGCGGGTTTAAGCCGGCCCGACGAAGCAACATGGTTCGCTCAAATCAACGCGGTTAGCCGCGGAATGCACTTGCGTTCCAAGTACAACTTGGGAACGCGGAAAAGCGCGAACTTTTGGCTCGCCTCGCCCACAGATGATTAAGCCGCCAGCGGAGTCCCGACGCTATGGAACGTGGCGTCCTTGGGCAGCACCGCGCGATCGCAGTAATCACCGAAGCCCTCCCCCGGCTGCCGTTCCTTGGCATACCGTTGGATGAGCGGCGTCACCATCTCGATGGCTTGCTCAAGCGTGACGGTGGCGGCGTAGAGCCGGTTCAGGCGCGTGCCTTGGTACTTGGCCCCGAGGTAGAGCGCGAACTTGTTCGGCGCCTTGCCGACCAAGCCGATCTCGGCCAGGTAGGGGCGGGCGCAGCCGTTCGGGCAGCCGGTCATGCGCAGGCTAATCGCATCACGCTGCAGGCCGGCGCCGTCCAGCACCGGCTCGAGCTTCGCCAGCAGGCCGGGCAGCACGCGCTCGCTTTCGCTCAGGGCCAGGCCGCAGGTCGGCAGCGCGACGCAGGACATGGAATTGAGCCGCAGCCCGGATCGCTCGTTTTCCTGGTCGAGCCCGTGCTTCTGCAGGATGCCGTCGATCACCGGCTTCTGCTCGAGGGTGACGCCGGAGATGGTCAGGTTCTGCGAGGGCGTGAGGCGAAAATCGCCCGTGTGAATCCGCGCAATCTCGCGCAGCGCCGCCTTCATCGGCCAGCCCGGGCGATCAACCACCCGGCCGCTGAGAATGTGCAGGCCGTAGAACCATGTGCCGTCCGCGCATTCATGCCAGCCGTGCGGATCCTCGATCGTGGTAAAGGTAATGTATCGCGCGGGCTGGAACTTGATGCCGGAACGCTGCTCCACCTCGCCGCGGAACCAGTCGAGCCCCTTGTCCTCAATCGTGTACTTGAGCCGCGCGTGCTTCCGATTGTGCCGGTCGCCGTAATCGCGCTGCGTGGTCAGGACCGCCTCACCGATGGGAATAACCTGCTCAGGCGTGATGAACCCGGCCACGTCCGCCAGGCGGGGAAACGTATCCACGTTGCCGTGGCTCATGCCCAGCCCGCCGCCGATCGTCACGTTGTAACCAACCAGCTTGTCGTTCTCGATGATGGCGATAAACCCGAGGTCCTGCGAGAAGACGTCCACGTCGTTGGAAGGCGGAACGGCAAACCCGGTCTTGAACTTGCGCGGCAGGTAGGTCGCGCCGTACATCGGCTCGGATTCCCTGGCCTCGCCGCCCGCCACCAATTCGTCGTCCAGCCAGATCTCGTGATAGGCATGGGTCTTTGGCAGGGCGAAATCGCTCCAGGCCTTGGCCTGCTCGTAGACCTGCATCAGCACCGGATTGCGTTCCGGGTTGGGCGAGGTCATGACGTTACGGTTCACGTCGCCACACGCCGCGATGGAGTCGAGCAGCACGCCGTGCATGCCCTGCACCAGCTTCTTCACGTTGCCCTTGAGCACGCCGTGGAACTGGAAGGTCTGGCGCGTGGTCAGTCGCAATGAGGGCGAGCCCACCTCAAGGTCACTTGCCAACTGGTCGAGCGTCAGCCACTGCTGCGGCGTCGTGCGGCCACCCGGCAGGCGCACGCGGAGCATGAACTGGAAGGCCTTTTCCTTGCCTTCGCGCTTGAGGGCAATGCGCTGGTCGCGGTCGTCCTGCAGATAAAGTCCATGAAATTTGGTGAGCTGACCTGCCTCCTCGGAAATTCCGCCGGTCGAGGTATCGGCCATCTCCTGCGCAATGGTGCCGCGGAGATGGTGCGAGCGGGCCTTGATGCCTTCGTTCGCGCTGGGCTGGAGGGGATCGGTCGGGTTCGTCATGTCGAGGGGAAAACTGTAACGATACGGTCAAATGGCCCTCCTGTCACGCTTCTGCGCAATTAGACCAGAGGATGTAACACGGCGTGCCGATAAGACTGAGCAATCCGCTCGTTAAAAATCATGACTTTCTTTGGTTATCTTCGCTCCGCTCAGCAGCGTCATGTCTCTCTTCACGGGCTGTACTATTTTCAACCCGGAACAACTTCTCCGCGGTCCGCGCGTTAACATGTCTTTCGATCCCTACATGCCCATACCGGTCGGCAGCGGACGCGCCCGCGTCACCGAGATCGCAGAAGGCCATTTCCGGCGCCAATGCCGAATGGTCTGGCGGCGCACGGATCACCTTTTCGCCGCACTGCTTATCCTGCAATGGCTCGCCGGGATGGGCGTGGCAATCTGGATCACGCCCCACACCTGGATCGGCCAGACCCGCACGATCCATCTTCACGTCCTGGCCGCCATCTTCCTGGGCGGAGCCATCTCAGCGCTGCCGGTGTTCCTCTCCATCTTCCGCCCGGCCGAAACCGTGACGCGCCACGTCATCGCTTTTTCGCAGATGCTCTTTTCCTCCCTGCTGATCGACCTGACCGGCGGCCGCATCGAGACTCATTTCCACATCTTTGGATCGCTCGCCTTCCTCGCCTTTTATCGCGACTGGCGCGTGCTCGTGACGGCCACCGTGGTCGTGGCGGCGGATCACTTCTTTCGTGGGGTCTACTGGCCGCAATCGATCTTTGGCGTCCTTACACCCGACTATTCCCGCTGGCTGGAGCACACCGCTTGGGTCTTCTTTGAGGACATCTTCCTCTTCATCATGTGCCTGCAGAGCGTGGCGGAAATGCGCGCTGTGGCCTTGCGCCAGGCCGAGCTGGAGCTCACCAATGACCGCATCGAGCTCGCGGTGGTCGAGCGCACGGCCGAGCTCGACCGCGCCAACCATGAGCTCCAGGGCGCCAAGGAGGCCGCCGACGCCGCCAACGTGGCTAAGTCCGCCTTCCTCGCCAACATGAGCCACGAGATTCGCACGCCCATGAACGGCGTCATCGGCATGACCGGCCTGCTTCTCGATACCGAACTGACGGAGGAACAGATGACCTTTGCCGAGACCATCCGGCAAAGTGGCGACAGCCTGCTGACCATCATCAACGAGATACTCGACTTCTCGAAGATCGAGTCTGGATCGCTTGAGCTCGAGCAGGTCGGCTTTGACCTCATTCCCTGCCTGGAGGAGGTGCTCGATCTCTTCGGCATCCGCTCCGCGGAGAAGAATCTCGACCTCGCCTACCTCTACGATGCCCAGACGCCCGGCGCGATCATCAGCGACCCGACCCGCCTGCGCCAGGTCTTCATCAATCTGGTCGGCAACGCGCTCAAGTTCACCGAAAAGGGCGAGGTGGTCGTGGAAATCTCCAGCCGGCCCGTTTCCCTCGCTGAACTCCCCGGCGATAATGAGTACCTGGCCGCGATCGAGGCTGGCTCCCCAGCTGGCGCGTGGCTCCAACTGCAGTTCGAGGTGCGCGACACCGGTGCCGGCATCCCGCACGACCGACTCACGCGGCTCTTCCAGGCCTTCAGCCAGGGCGACGCCTCCATCACGCGCCGGCACGGCGGCACCGGACTCGGCCTCGTCATCGCCAAACGCCTTATCGAAGCCATGGGCGGTCGCATCTGGGTCGAAAGTGAAATGGGCCGGGGCTCCTCCTTCTTCTTCACCATCTACGCGCAGGCCACGCAATCGCGCCGGCGCGTAAACTTCCTCTGCTCCTCTATGCAATTGACGGACAAGCGCGTCATCATCGTCGACGACGGCCGCATCAACCGCCAGATCCTGCAGACGCAAACGGAGCGCTGGGGCATGGTCCCCTACGTTTTCGCCCGTCCTGACGAGGCGCTGGCCTACCTCGGCGACCAGCCGAAGATTGACATCGCCATTCTTGACCTCCAAATGCCGGACAAGGACGGATACCAGCTTGCGCGGGAGATCCATGCCCTGCCCGCCTATCGTGGCCTCCCGCTCATTCTGCTCAGTTCCTCCCTACCCTCGCGCAACCAGGCCGGGCCCTCGCTGGATGAATTCGCCGTGCGGCTGATAAAGCCACTTAAGCAGGCCGACCTCTTCAACGCGCTTACGACCGCGCTTGGCAACGTCAGGACGGTGACCAAGGCACTGCGCCCGCGTGAGGTAATCGACAGCTCCCTCGCCGCACGCATGCCGCTGCGCATCCTCATTGCGGAGGACAACCACATCAACCAGCAGGTCGCCCGCCGCATCCTGCAGCAGTTTGGCTACCAAAGTGACGTGGTCGGCAACGGCCAGGAAGCCGTCAATGTGCTCAGCCGGGAACGCTACGATCTTTGTTTCATGGACGTGCAGATGCCGGTGATGGACGGCTTGGAAGCCACCCGCCAGCTCCGCAGCCTCTTCTCGCCCGAGCAGCGCCCCTACATCGCCGCCATGACCGCCAACGCGATGAAAGAAGACCGGGCCCTCTGTCTCAACGCCGGTATGGACGACTACATCAGCAAACCCGTTCGCCCCGGCGACATCCGCGACCTCATCAGCCGGGCGTTTACGCAACAGACGTAGGGCTAAAGCCCTCCTCGAGCGGCACGAGCCTCCCGATCCGGAGGAATCTCACCGCAGCGAAACTTCGAGCAGTTCGTTCGCCTGGACAAGGCGGCCCGCCACGATGCGGGCGAGGAATTCGTGGAGGGTCGCGGCGGCCGGCGGATCATCCCGTTCCATCGATTGCAGCGCCTCATTCGTCAGCTTCCAGACGACACTGTCGCTTTCCGCCACCAGGGACGCGGTGCGTGGCAGATTCAGGTAAAGCCCGATCTCGCCCATGACCGAGCCCGGGCCCATCGTGCGCAGCCGAATTGATTCGCCATGGCGCGTAAAAAAGAGCGCCTGGATTTGACCCTCCTCCACCAGGAATAAGTCGCGCGTGTTCTCGCCCTGCACGGCCAGAACGGTGCCGGCGGTCACCTTCTGCGGGGTGAAGAAGGAGAGGAGCCGCGGGGCCATTCCGGCGCGTCCCGGCAGTGCGGCGTGAAGCAGGTTCTCCGCGCTCAGGCCTGCCTCGGACAATTTAGCGGCATGCGGCGCGAGTTCCTCCCGCTCGCACCACTCCATGGCACGATCGAGATCGCGGTGGACGAGGAAGCCGTGGCCGCCCGTAAAGAGGGCCTTCTCCCGCTCCAGCGAGCGGAGCACGGCGGGCGAAACGCTGCTGCACAGCACCCGAAAATTCAGCTGCCGCGAGAACTGCACCAGCTTGGCGAAGGAGAGCAGCGCCGAACTGTCCACGCCCGTGATGTGCCGGAAGTCGAGGAAGAGGTAGCGCAACGGTGGCTCGCCCCCGGCGTGGGCCCGCACCCGCACGCGGTGCAGCAGGCTGTGCGCGGTGCCGAAGAAAATATAGCCCTGCAGCTTGAGGATGAGGACGGAGGGCTGCAGCTCGCGCAGTACGTCCATCTCCGGCTTCGTGCGGTCGACGTTGCTGCGATGCTGCGTGCCGCTCAATTCCATCCGCACGATATCGATCTGGCTGTAGCGCAGCGCGAAAAGCACCACGGCCATGATCAGACCCACCCCTACCGCGATGACATACCCGGCCCACGCCACCACCACGACGATCAGGACAATGATGAGATAGTCACTACGCGGCATCCGCCGGTAGGAATCAACCAGCCACTCCGCCAGAAAGTTCAAGCCCAGGTAAAACAGCAGGGCGGTCAGCACCGGGATGGGCAGGTACGACGCCAGATTCGGCCCCGCCAGCAGGGTCAACGCGGCCGCCATCGTGGTCATCAGTCCAATCCAGCGCGTGGGCGGCCCGATCCGCATGGCCAGGCTGGTGATCGACAGGGAATGGAAGCCGACCACCCCGCCGCCCAGCGCGGAGGCCACGTTGGCCAGACCCGCCGCCTGCAGCTCGCGGTCGGTATCGATCTCGTGATGCGACAGGACCTCCATCGCGCCGGAGATCATGAGAATGGAAAGCACGCTCACTAGCGCGATCGTGCCCAGCGTCTCGGCATGATGAAAAATCTGGCTCCAATCCGCCGCGGCGATGAGGTCAAACGTCGGGTGCTGCGCGATGGCATGCGGAAACGGACCGGGCA
>CAJCIA010000181.1 GCA_903970275.1 Betaproteobacteria bacterium | reverse complement strand
TCCCACCCTTTGCGCCTCCGATCTCTGCTTCGCCGCGGCTGAGTCGCTCCTCGCGGAACTCGCGTGGGAGCGATCGAGCATCGACCTGCTCATCTTCCTTTCGCAAACGCCCGACTATCCCTTTCCCGCCACGTCGTGCTGTCTCCACGGCCGGCTCGAGCTCAACAAGGAGTGCGCCACGTTCGACATCAACCTCGGCTGTTCCGGCTATCCCTACGCCCTGTGGATGGCAGCCTCCCTCATGGCGTCCGGCGGAATCCGCCGCTGCCTGGTCCTGGCCGGAGAAACGGCGAGCCGCGACATCTCGCCCCTGGATCGCGGCACGGCGATGATCTTTGGCGACGCCGGCACCGCGACCGCCCTCGAACTTTCCCCGGGCGCTTCCCCCATGCATTTCACCTGGGGCAGCGACGGCACCGGCTGGGAGGCGATCATCCGCCGGGCGGGCGGGCAGCGCTTTCCCTACTCGCCCGAAACGTCCGCGCGCACGGAGCGCGAGAACGGAAACTTCCGCGCCGAGACCGACATCGCGATGAACGGCGCCGACGTCTTCAGCTTCACCATCCGCGAGGTGCCCAAGCTCATCCGGCGCACCCTGGAACTGGCCGGCTGGGAGATCGAGAACATCGATGCCTTCGTCTTTCACCAGGCCAATAAATTCATGCTCCACCACCTGGCCAGGAAGATCAAAATCCCGCTCGATAAACTCCCCATCAGCCTCGGTGAATTCGGCAACACCTCCTGCGCCTCCATCCCCATCACCATCGTCCGCCACCTGACCCAGCTGCGGGATCAAACGCTCAATTCTCTCCTGGTCGGGTTCGGGGTGGGACTTTCCTGGTCCTCCGTCGCGCTCAAGCTCGGCCCCTTGGTCATTCCGCCGATCGTGGAAGTCAAAAGCGCCGCGGCGTCCGTGCCGGCCACATCAACCGTTTCATGATCACCCTTTCCAACCAGACCTACCTCGTCACCGGCGCGACCTCCGGCATTGGCCAGGGGATCGCCCGCACGCTGCACAGCCTCGGCGCACGCCTGGTCCTGACCGGGCGTGATCAGGAAAAGCTGGAAAAACTCGGGGCCGAGTTTGCTCCTCATCAGCACCTCCTTCGCCCCTTCGAGCTCGAGGCGTGCGATGAAATCCCCGCCTGGATCAAGTCCATCGCCAGCGAAGTCGGTCCCCTCAACGGCTTCGTCCACAGCGCCGGAATCTGCCAGCTTCTCCCCGTGCAGGCGCTGAGCATCAAGCGCTTTGACCGCACCATGCGGCTCAACCTCCTCTCCGCCATGATGCTCGTGCGGGGGGTGGTCCAGCCGAATTGCCACGCCAAGGACAAGACCAGCGTCGTTCTCATTTCCTCCACGGCCGGGGTCCTTGGCTGCCCGGGCCAGACGCTCTACTCGGCGTCCAAGGGCGCGCTCATCGCCTTCGCCAAGGGAGCCGCGCTGGAACTGGCGCCCATCGGCATCCGCGTCAACGCCCTCTCGCCCGCGTGCGTCGAGACGCCCATGCTGGACCAGGTCCGCCAATCGATCCCGGAGGAAAACTACCAGCAGCTCTGCCAGCGCCACGCCCTCGGCTTGGGACAACCCCAGGACGTCGCCCAGGCCGCCGCCTTCCTGCTTTCCGATGCCAGCCGGTGGATCACCGGAACCAATCTCATCGTCGACGGCGGTGTCACGGCCGGCTGAACCGCATGGACAATCTTCTCGCGCCGAAGGATTACGCGGAGTCCTCGATCTTCGCGTCGGAGATGGAGAACCTTTTTCCCGCCACCTGGGTTTTCGCCGGCCTGCGCCGCGAGGTCAGCGGCGATGGCGACTGGATCGCCACGCGCGTGGGTGACACGTCCATCACCATCCAGAACGACCAGGGCCGGCTGCGCGTCCTGCACAACGTCTGTTCCCACCGCTTCGCCGTCATGCGCACGCAGCCGCACGGTTCGGGGCCGCTGAAATGTCCGTACCACGGCTGGATGTACGATTGCGAAGGCAACGTCGCCGCCATCCCCGCCCGCCCGCGCTTTTCCAATCTCGATGAAGACAAGATCGCCGGCATGCGACTGCGCCAGTTCACCGTGGAGACGTGCGGCGACCTGATCTTCGTGCGGCTCAATCCGGAAGGCCCCTCGCTGCGCGAGTACTGCGGCGAAGCCTGGGACACGCTGGAGAAATTCAGCCAGGCGCTCGGCCTTGAACTGCACGTGACCACTCTCCGCGTAAGCGCGAACTGGAAGCTGGTGGTCGAAAATTCCCTGGAAAGCTATCACTCCGGCTGCGTTCATCCGGAGACGCTCGGCTCCGACCGATCCTACCGCTTCGAAATCAAGACCGGCTATCACTTCACCCGCTACGAGGAGGCCATCTCCGCTCCGGTGGCAGCCAAGTGGGGCCGCATCAAGAACACCTTCGCCTCCCGCCCGGCGTCCCTCGACGACTACGTTTTCTATTCCCTCTTTCCCACCTTCTCCATCGACACCCTGCGCGGTGCCACGTTCGCCCTCAACGTCATCCGGCCTCTCAGCCTGACCGAGACCGAGCTGCACAGCCGGGTCTTCGCCACACGGCTCAATCCACCCGAGCTGGAAAAATCAGCGCTGGTTCGCGCCTTCAATGATTATGCCATCAGCATGGCCCCGCTTGTTGTCGGGCAGGACAAGACCATTTGCGAAGCCGTCCAAGCCGGCCTCTCGCAAGCCCGTTTCTCGGCCACCCTCAGCGAAGAAGAAGCCCGCATCGTCGCCTTCCAAAAAGCGTACCGCCGGTACCTGCCCTGACGAGCCCTCGCCGCAAATAGCAGCGGTATCTGAGGAACGGTCTACGCTCTCCGTTCCCCACTCCCCACCTCCGCCAACTTCCCCGCCAGCACCTCCGGCCGGATGGGCTTGGTGATATACTCATCCATTCCCGCGGCCAGGCACCGCTCGCGATCGCCCGGCAGCGCATTGGCCGTCATGGCGATGATCACCGGCTGCACGATGGGCAGGGCGCGCACGCGCCGCGTGGCCTCGAAGCCGTCCATCACCGGCATCTGGCAATCCATGAAAATTACGTCGTAGGTTTGCTCCGCCAGCGCGGCGAGCACCTGCTCGCCGTTCGCCGCGATGTCCGCACCATGGCCGAGATTGCGCAGGATGCCGCACGCCACCTTCTGGTTGATCGTGTTGTCCTCCGCCAGCAGGATGCGCAGGGCGCGGGCCGGCGCCGCGGCCGGTGCGGCTTCGGTCACCTCCGCCTCCTTCATCGGCGTGGCCGCCGCCACCATCTCGAGCAGCCGCCGCTGCCGCAGCGGCTTGACGAGCGTCTGCACGCCCGGCAGCGCCTCCAGCCCGGCGATGCGCTTGCCCGGCAGCACCAGCACGATCACGCCGGGACCGCCGGCGCGAATGACTTCCGTCAAACGCCGCACCTCATCCGCCGTGCAAACAAGGTCGACGATGGCCACATCGAAGCGCTCCGCCGCGGCGAGCTCCTGCGCCATTTCAAAATTCCACGCCAGCCGCCATTCCGCTTGGTGATCGGAGAGATACTCGCCCAGCAGGAAGCGGCTCGTCGGATTCTCCGAGATAATGAGCGCGCGCCGTTCCGCCAGCGCGGGCCGCGTCGGGTCCGCCGCGTCGCGGCCGAATTGCGCAGTGAAGGAAAAGACCGAGCCCTTGCCCGGCACGCTGTCCACCCGGATCTCGCCCTGCATGAGCGCGACCAGCCGCTTCGATATCGCCAGGCCCAGCCCGGTGCCACCGTAACGGCGCGCCATGGAACCATCCGCCTGGCTGAAGGCCTCGAAGAGCCGCGCCTGCCCTGCCCGGTCGATGCCGATGCCGGTGTCGCGCAGCTGGAACTCCAGCATCACGTGCGTTGCGTCCTGCCGCACCGGGGAGATGGTGAGCACAATTTGACCTTCCTCCGTGAACTTCACCGCGTTGCTCAGCAGGTTGTTGATCACCTGCCGCAGCCGGCCGGGATCACCCCGCAGCGCACTGGGCACGCCCGGCCGCGTCAGCGCGCCGAGCTCCAGCTTTTTCGCCAGCGCGGGCGCGGAAAAAAGATCGAGCGTCGTCTCCACCACCTCGCGCAGGTCGAAGTCGATCGTCTCAAACTGCAGCTTGCCCGCCTCGATCTTCGAAAAGTCGAGAATGTCGTTGATCACCGTCAGCAGCGACTCGCCGCTCACGCGCATGGTGTTGATGAATTCGCGTTGATCCGGCCCGAGCGGCGTGCGCAGCAGCAGGTCAGTCATGCCCATGATGCCGTTCATCGGCGTGCGGATCTCGTGGCTCATGTTCGCCAGGAACTCGCTCTTCAGCCGGTTGGCCGACTCCGCCGCGCTCTTGGCCGTCTTCAATTCGACCTGCACGCGGTGACGCTCCGTGCTGTCCTTGCTGA
>CAJCIA010000180.1 GCA_903970275.1 Betaproteobacteria bacterium | reverse complement strand
GCGCCCACCCGGTGCGCGGTGCCGGGGATGAAATCGTCCGCTGGGTGGGCTCGACCACCGATGTGGACGATCAGCGGCGCTCGCGCGAGGAGCTCGAACGCATGGTGGAGCAGCGGACGGAAAAGCTGAAGGCCTCCGTCGCCGAGCTGGAAGCGTTTTCCTACAGCATCTCGCACGACATGCGCGCCCCGCTGCGCGCCATGCTCGGTTTTTCCGAGATCCTGCAGGAGGAATACGGGCCGCAGCTCGACGAGCAGGCCAACCGCTTCCTGCAACGCATCCGCGCGGCCAGCGCGCGCATGGATCACCTCATCCAGGATGTGCTCAGCTTCAGCCGCATCAGCCGCGGCGAGCTGCCGCTGGAACCGATCGCGCCACTGGACCTGATTCGCGAGTTGATCGAGAGCTATCCCAACCTGCGCGCCTCGGAGATCGGCATCCTGCTGCCGCAGGAAATGCCGCTTGTTTTGGCGAATTCGGCCGCGCTTACGCAATGCGTCTCCAACTTGCTCGGCAACGCGGTCAAGTTTGTTGCGCCCGGCGTCAAGCCGGTGGTGCGCATCTTCGCGCAGGCCTCCCACGGGCGGGTGAAGATTTGGTTCAAGGACAACGGCATCGGCATCCAGGAGCAGGATTACAAGCGCATCTTCGAGATTTTCCAGCGGCTCGACCGCTCGCATGAAGGCACGGGCATTGGGCTGGCGATCGTGAAGAAGGCCGCCGAGCGGATGGGCGGATCGGTCGGCGTCGACTCGAAACCGGGCCAGGGCGCCTCCTTCTGGCTTGATCTACAGGCCGCCTGACCGAATGTAAGGCGAGTTGGCTATTATGGTAGGACCCGTGATTTATGTTGAGGACGAGCCGGACGACGCCTTTTTCATGAGGCGAGCGTTTGCCCAATGCGCGCCTGAAGTGGAGCTGAAAATTCTGACCGACGGCCAGCAGGCCATCCGCTTTTTCCTCGACGAGCTCGAGCCGCAGCAGCAGCGGGAATACAAGTCGACCCTCGTCCTGCTCGATCTCAACCTGCCGGGCCGGTCCGGTCTCGACGTCCTGCGCGAGATCCGGAGCAAGCCGCTGCTCAAGCAACTGCCGGTGATCATGTACACCTCGTCGAACCTCACCGTCGACATCGTGGAGGCTTACCGGCGTGGCTGCACCGCCTATCTCGTCAAGCCGCACAGCCCGGAAAAGCTGCGCACCGTCGTCACGGCCATGAGCGAGTTCTGGATTCGGGACAACAAATACCCGCCCTTGCCCGTGGTCTGATGCGCGCGGCTTCCCCTTGAGGAGCCACGCTGAATGCGAGGCCGCCGCCGCTTGCACCGGCGTTTCGCAGGGAAAATTCCCAGCAGGAAAATACGAGATCTGTCTAAGTCTTTCACTTACAGCGAGCGCTGATTTCTGGAAGGTCGTTGGCATTCGCTTTGCAAACGGGGGATATGCCAACGGCCAAAGCGAAGGTGCCCTGGAAAAAGCCAGCGCCCAAGAACGCGAAGCACACGAAGCTGAGTACGTCGCAAAAAGCTTCGGCCAAGCGAAGTGCGAAACAGGCGGGGCGTCCCTATCCCAACCTGGTCGACAACATGAAAGCCGCAAAAAAGAAAAAGAAAGGAACCTCATGACCACCAAGGAAACCCTCGTCAAGTATCTCACCGACATGCACGCGCTGGAGAAGCACGTGGCACAACCACTCAAGGCGCAGGCCGCTGACGCGGACTTCGGCGAGTTTCCCGACGCCCGCCAGCTCGTGCAGCGGATCGACCTGCGCACCCAGACGGCCATCACGTCGCTGGAAATCCTGATCAAGGAGTTCGGCGGCGATGTTCGGACTGATTTCAAGACGGTGGTTACAGCTGCCGCCGGCGCGGTGGCTGCGGCGGTGAATGAGGGCCGCGTGCACAAGATCACCAAGAAGCTGCGGGACGACTACACTGCGCTCAGCCTGGTCTCAATCGGCTATGAACTGCTCCACACCACTGCCAATGCGCTCGGCAATGAGCAGATTGCGTCTCAGGCATTGAAGCATCTGCATGAGGTCGCCGGCTTGATCATGGAACTGAGTCAGGTCATCGTCCCGGTTGCGGTCGAGGAGCTGTGCAAGACCAACCCCGAGGCCAACGTCAGTACGGTGACATCGACTCAGGTGAACATTCGCGAGGCGTGGCGCAGCCACGAACACCAGACGGTCTAAGCCATTTGCTGGCCCCGTTTATTGCTCCTCGTCCGGTCCGGGCGAGGCCCGCTTCCGACCAGATAGTCGGATCGATATGCGCCTCGAGCGCAGCGCGGTTGTTATCCCGCTTTAGCCGGCGGAAAGGGGCGGGCTGAGGGCACGCGCTACTCTAGCCGAGGGAAGCGACTTTTGCACTTAGGGACAGTTCTGATTGAACCTGTTTCCCGCGGTTTTCCTTCGAGCTTCGCCGGCCGCTGTGTTTCCATGGCGCGGTGTTGACTGGTCCGCTCAGCGTCGCGCAGCGACTTAATCTGCGCCTGCACCGGCTGTTCCTCGTCATTCTGTTTCTGGTCGCGATCCTCGGCTGTTTCGCGCCCATGCTCGATCACACGGATCTCGGATGGCATGTGGCGCAGGGCCGCTGGATGGTGCATCACCTGGCGTTCTACCGCACCGATGTCTTGAACTATCCGACCTTCGGGCACCTGGTGGTGGACGAGTATCCGGTCTTCCAGGTGCTGCTTTATCTGAGCACCGCGGTGTGGTGGGGACCCTGCGTGCTTTGCGCGCTTGGCTACGCGCTGCTGCTGGCAATCTTCGTGCTGACGGGGCGGGCGCTGGATCTCGGGCCGTCGGCGACGTTCTCGCTCATCCTCGGAGTGATGCTGCTCTACTTCGGTCTCGCGTTTCCGCTGCGGCCGCACCTGGTCACCTTCCTCGGCATTGCTGCCTTCGGCAGTTTCCTGCTGCGGCATCGCGAGGCGGCAGTCTGGACCCGCTTCTGGCCGCTGGCGCTGGTGCAGATTTTTTGGACGAACGGCCACAGCGGCTTTGTGCTTGGGCCGCTCATGGTTGCGGCCTTTGGGGTGGAGATGGTCGTGCGCCGCTGGGTTCGCAACCGCGCGTTTCCCTGGACGGCGGTTCGCATCTGGTCGGCGGCGACGGCGCTGGTCTTCCTTGGATGCTTTGTGAATCCGTGGGGCGTGTTGCGCTTCGGCGCGCCGTTTTATCAGGAACATCTCGAGGCGATCCGCGCCTACGTCGGCGAGATGCAGCCGCTGAATCCCGAAGCCTCGGCGCTTTTTCATCACCTGACGCTCTTCGCGATTTTCCTGATCGCTTACGTGATGTTTCTGCGGCGCGGCGCGTTTTCCTGGAGCCTGGCGCTTTTCGCCTTCGCCTTTTATCTGGAAGCGCTACAGGTGCGCAAGGCCTGGCCGGTCTTCGCCGTGTTTCTTCCGCTGCTGGTGCTAAGCAGCGGTGCGTTTGCCCGCACTACCATCACGCGGCGGCGTAGCATCGCGTGGTTCAGCGTCGCGGGCCATCTGCTCGTCCTGGTGCCGCTCGTCATGCAGTTGATGACGCTTTGCGATGGCCACTCGGACTCCAGCCTTGCGGTGAAATGGCGCGAATGGGACGCCGGACGGACGGAACTTCCGGTAACCGCGGCGGCATGGCTGAAGCAAAACCACGTTACCGGCCGGCTCCTGCATCGCTGCGAAGATGGCGGCTGGCTGCAGCAAAACGAAATCCTGCCCACGTGGGCCGACACCGGTTTCGGGAAGTACGACGAAGCCTTCATCCGCGAGACCGGGTTACTTGGCATGAATCCGGACCTGCTGCCGACTTTCATCTCCATCTACCATCCTGATTTCGTGCTCTGCGATGGATTCGCGTTCCAGTGGCCGGGTTATCTGCGAGACCTTGGCTGGCGGCTCGTCTTCTACTCGCCGAACAGTTCCGTCTGGACCCGGGTCGGGGTGCGGACTGATTTGCCAGCGGTAACCACGGCGCAAATCGAAAACGCCTTCACGGACGATCTCCGTCAGCATGGCCTGCCGCGCAACCGGCTGCTACTCGGGCGCAACTTGATCGCGCTGCATTCACTGGGCGATTCCGCATTCGCCGTGCGGCAGTTGACGAACCTTCCTGCCGACGTGCATCAAGCCGGTTGGTATTGGGAAGCGGCGCGCATCATCTGTTTCCAGTATCCCGCGGCGTCGCCGGAACTGCGCGCGCAGATGAAAAAGGAAGCCGATCGCA
>CAJCIA010000179.1 GCA_903970275.1 Betaproteobacteria bacterium | reverse complement strand
AGGCGACATCTCC
The DNA here is from genome assembly GCA_903970275.1 of Betaproteobacteria bacterium. Lineage (GTDB taxonomy): Bacteria > Verrucomicrobiota > Verrucomicrobiia > Methylacidiphilales > UBA1321 > JABDGH01. The sequence goes on along the minus strand of CAJCIA010000179.1, from coordinate 35,746 downwards.
CGCTTTTCCGTCGGCGGTAATAGACCGCCGCTACAGAAGACATCGCTTAGCGCGCCTTCTTTGCTGGCTTCGCGGCGGCGAGCGCCTTGGGATCATTTCGGATCCAATGAAAAAGGAACTGCTGCGCGTAGCCGCCGTGCGGTCCGAAGTGATCGCGCGAGAAATCGGCCATGCGGGCGAGCTTCACACGGGTGCTACCTTTGAAATAGAGCTGCCGCAACACCCGCTCGACCCAGACGTCGATGGGAAAGGCCTCCAGCCGGCCGTAGGCGAAGAGCAGGACGCAATTGGCCACCTTCTCACCCACGCCCTGGATGCGCATGAGCGCCTCGCGCGCCTCGAAGGTGCGCATCGTGGCGATCTGCTCGAGCGACACCTCGCCCTGCGCGATTTGGCGCGCGGCGACGAAGAGGTGCCGCGCGCGGAAGCCCAGCTTGCAGGCGCGCAGTTGCGCCTCGGTCGCGTGGGCCAGCCGCGCGGCGGTGGGGAAGGCGTGGAGCTCCGGCCCGACCGGCTCGCCCAGGGCGCGCCGCAGCTCGGCGTTGATCTGCGCGATCTGGACGATCTGCTTGAGCGCCGAGCAGATGAAATTGCAGAGCGTCTCCCACGGATCCTGGCGCAGCACGCGCAACCCGGGCGAAAACTCCCGCGCCTGCGCCAGCCAGGGATCGTCCGGGAAGGAGGCGAAGATCTCGCGCAGCGGCCCATCGAGCCCGAAGTAGCGCGTGACCGCCTCGTGCGTCAGATCGGGGCCGACCGCGCGCAGCACCTCGTCATGCCGCCAGACGAGGCAGGGGCGGCCGTCGATCCAGCCGCGCCAACGTCCGTCCGTCGTGCGCTTCCACGAGAAGGCCTGGCCGCTGGTCAGCGTCGCGTCGAGATCGAGGCCGCGCGGCGCGAGCGACAGGGAGATCTGCGGCGGCTCCGCACGCGCGGTCATGGCGGCGGGGTGGGGGCGGCGGCGGGCAGCGGCTTGAGATCGTCGATGATCTTGTCGAGTACCGGCGCAAGCGCCGCAACCTGCGAGGCCGGGCCGGTCGCCCGCCAGTAAATCGTGCCGCCTGGATTCTCGATCACCGCGCCGAGCAGCGCATAACCCGGCTTTGGGGTGGGCGGCAGCGCGGGCTGCGGATTGTTCTTCGCATAGGTGCCGGTGAGCAGGACCTCGGTAATGGCGTGGCCCGCCACCGTGCGCTTTAACGGCGCGGCCGCGGTGGGTTGGCCGTCCGGCGTGGTGACCGCGGCGGCCCAGCCGTCGATGTTCTGCTGCGCCGTGCCGCCCACGCCCGGACCGAAGTAGAAGACCACGATCTCCACGCCATCGCCCGGCTCGCCGGTGGGCGCCGGAACAACCCACTGCCCGGTGCGCGCGCTGGTCTCCGGCGTTTGCGGCTGCCAGGCGGCGGGAATCTCGAACTGCAGGCCGCCGACGGTGAACAGCGGCCGGTCCGGTTCCTCATGGTGCGCATGCCGCGCCGAGACCGCCATCATGCCCAGCAGCAACCACACACAGACAAGCCGGGACATCGCCCGACACTATCGGCGACCATGCCTGCGAGACAAGGTCGGGATGAGACCTGGACCCGGGACGCGGTGACGCCCCCACGGATTGAGTTGCCTCCTTTCCATCCCGGCTTACACTGGGCATTCCTTTACCCAACAATCCCTACTATGCCTGTATACAATAGCATCACCGAGACGATCGGCCACACCCCGCTCATCAAACTGAACCGCGTGACCGATGGCGCGGAAGCGACCATCCTGCTCAAGGGCGAGTTCTTCAACCCGCTCGGCAGCGTGAAGGACCGCATCGGCCTGGCCATGATCGAGGCGGGTGAGAAATCGGGCAAGATCAACAAGGAAACGGTCATCATCGAGCCGACCTCGGGCAACACCGGCATTGCGCTGGCGTTCGTCGCGGCGGCCAAGGGTTACAAGATCATCCTCACCATGCCGGAAAGCATGTCCGTGGAGCGCCGCACGCTGCTTGCGCTGCTCGGCGCGAAGCTGGTGCTGACGCCGGCGGCGGAAGGCATGAAGGGCGCCATCGCCAAGGCCAAGGCACTCGCGGAAGAGACGCCGAATTCGTACATCCCGCAGCAGTTCGAGAATCCGGCCAACCCGGAAATTCACCGCCAGACCACGGCGGAGGAGATCTGGAACGACACGGACGGCAAGGTGGACATCCTCGTGGCCGCGGTCGGCACGGGCGGGACGATCACCGGCGTGGCGGAAGTGATCAAGCCGCGCAAGCCGGAGTTCAAGGCCATTGCGGTCGAGCCGAAGGATTCGCCGGTCATCACGCAGACGCTGAAGGGCGAGCCGCTCAAGCCCGGCCCGCACAAGATCCAGGGCACCGGCGCCGGCTTTGTGCCGGGCAACCTGCACCTGAAGATTGTCGACGAGGTCATCACGGTGACGAACGACGAAGCGCTTGTCATGGCACGCCGCATCGCCAAGGAGGAAGGCATCCTCGTGGGCATCTCCACCGGCGCGAATGTCCAGGCGGCGATCCAGGTGGCGAAGCGTCCGGAGAACAAGGGCAAGCTCATCGTCACCATCGCCTGCAGCACCGGCGAGCGCTACCTCTCCACCGCCCTGGCGGAAGACGCGCGCAAGGAAGTCGGCGCGTAGCGTTGCCGGTGGACGCCGGACGCTGTCGGCCTGTCCGAGCGGCGGTCCGGGTAGAAAGCGCGCCCGCATCTGACCGCCGCTTGGACAGCGGCGGCTGCCTGACGCCGGAGCGAGCGGAAAGAGCGGAATGCCGTTCGAGCGCCAAGCGCGGGCACCATGCCGTCGTTCTCAGCAGAGTTGCGATTCCTTAAAGACAGAGCCGAACGACTCGGCTTTCTCGCTCGGCGAGGAAGGCGTTCCAGTCGCTGCGCTCCTTCCGCCGCCCGGCGGTCGGCGGCTACCGACGGCCGTAATGGGCCGACTTGGACGGAGATTCTATGAAGCAAACGGCGTCGATAGCTTGCGGGTAACACAATGTTTTTTGCTCGTACTCGGCGGTCTTAGACCCCCGCTACAGAAGACACCTGCGCCGTCCTCGTCACCTCTTCCAAGATGGCGACGTGGACCTCGGCGTCGGGTCCAAGGCCGAGTGCGGGACTGATCGCGGCGGCCACGGTGGCGGCGGAAGTCATGACGACAGCGGCGACCACATCTAGACGCGAGAATCAGATCCTTGCCTTCTCGTCTCCCTGTTGGAATTACTTCACCGTGCCTTCTCTCGCTCCAGGCTCCTCCCCTTTTCCCTTGCTTAACCTTCCCTCGCAAAATAGCCTCGCCTGAACGAGCGGACCGTCGTCGCGCTTGTCCTTTTCGACGTTCCTTCAAGCCGTGGATTCGCCTTTGCCTTCCGCCACCCCCAGCGATGGCGTCGTGCCCCCGGAACCGGCGCCCAGCGGCGAGCGGCATCGCGCCACGCCGAACAGCCCGCTGCTTTCCCAGCGCCTCTCCCGCCTCGAGCCGGCCGCGGAAGCCGAGCCGGAACTGCCACCGTTGCCCACGGAATTCGACGAGCTCCAAGCCCAGCTGCAGGAGGCGCGGCACAGCCTGATCCAGTGGGCCCGTGCGGAAACGGCGTGGAACGGCCAGCGCCGCCTCTTCAAGGCGGTGACCGAGCATGTCGGCGACGCGCTGGCCATCGGAGACGCCCAGGGTCGCCGCATCTGGAATAACTCCGTCTACCTGCGACTGCTGCGCCAGCCGGGCGAGCGCGAGGGCAACGGCACCTCCCTTTTCGCCGACGTGCATCCCGACGACGCCGCGCGGTGCGCCGAGGCGCTGGACGCCACCATCCAGTCGGGCGAAGGACAGGTGCTCGAGCTGCGCGCCCGCCGGCCGGACGGCTCGTGGGCCGATCTGCAGGCCAGCCTATTTCCCATTTCCAATTCCGCCGGACGCGTCGAGTCGATCGTGCTGGCCGCGCGCGACCAAACCGAAAAAAAGGCCATGGCCGAAGCACTGGCGCTCGCCACCCGTCAGTCGGGCAGCGCGGACCTGACTGGCTCGATGGTGCGCGAGCTCGACCAGGTGCTGACCGGCGCCTTCGGCAGCCTGACCATCGCAAAGAGTCTTGCCGGTGCGCAGAATCCCGTTTCCGCGCGGCTCAACGAAATCGACCGCGCGCTGAAGCAGGCGCGCACCATCCTCGAGCAGGTGGGCACGCTTTCCGGCAACTCCGAGCAGGGCGCCACGCGCGTCGCGCTCGAGCCGCTGATCCAGGATGTCGTGAACGGCCTGCTGCGCGGCACGCTGGTGCGCGCGGAATACCTCTTCCCGCGCCGCCTGCCGCAGCCGGAAATCGACGTTGAGGCCTTTACCCTGGCGCTGCGCAACATCGTGACCAACTCGATCCAATCGATGGACCGCGGCGTCGTGCGCGTGATCGCCGAGGTGCTGCCCGCCGACACCGTGGCGCGCCAGGCACCGCTGGTGCTCAAGAGCGGCTCCTACATCCATCTTGCCATCCAGGATCAGGGCCACGGCATGTCCGAGCGGACGCTGGCCCGCGCCTTCGAGCCCTCTTTCACCACGCGGCCCGGCGCCAAGGGGCTCGGCCTGGCCACCGCGCTCTCGGCCGTGCAGCGGATGGGCGGCACGCTCACCGCGCAATCCACGCCGGGCGTCGGCACCACGCTTCATCTTTACCTGCCTGCACCGGCCACCGATTCCTCCACCACGCGTTCCGGCCGGCTGGCCACCGCGGCGACCATGCCGATGCGCCGCATCCTGCTCATGGACGACGAGCAGATGATCCTCGATATCGTCAGCCGCATGCTGACCCACCTCGGCTATACCGTGACCACCACCACCGACGGCGCGCACGCCATCGCGGCCTTCACCAAGGCCAAGACGCAGGGCGAGCCGTTCGACGTGGTCATGATGGACCTCATCATTCCCAAGGGCATCGGCGGGCAGGAAGCCGCGCCCACCATCCGGCAGATCGATCCCCAGGCGAAGATCATCGCCAGCAGCGGCCATCTCGATCATCCCTGCATGAAGGACCACCGCAAGTTCGGCTTTACCGCCGTGTTGGAAAAGCCCTACAAGCTCGAGCGCCTGCAGCAGGTGATCGAAGGCGTCATCGCGGAAAAGGCGTAAGACCCGCCTGACATGACGAGAAGCCTCGCTCTGCCGGCTTTTCTCACGGCCGCCGGAGCTGTCTTTTCGGCCATGGCAGCCACGCCGGCCGCCGACACGACCTCGCCGGAGGCCTACCACGCGATGGTGAAAATGGAGTCTTCGACCGATCACGGGGTTTCCGAATCGCGAGCGCAGGTCGAGCTCCTGCACGCGCAATGGCAGACGGAACATGATCCCGCGAAGCGAAGCGACGTGGCCGCGCAATTGGTGGAAGCCGTGATCCATGATTTCGGCGAGCAGCCGGTGGAGATTGCCGATGAAGTGGCCCGGGATGGATTGCCGCAAAAGGTGCTGCCGATTCCACCTGCGTCGAAGATACGTCTTCGGCCGGTTTTTGTCCTGCCGGGTGTCCACCGTGATGAAATGGACGCGCCGGATATTCCCGTTTTTCGGCGGATCGCGGCCACCCGCTTTGAGGCTTGGACTCCGAAGGAAGGCTGGCTCTTTGACGCGAAGGGGCGGGTGCTGGCCGACGTCCACGTGCCGCGAAGGGATGGAAACGGCCGCGACTGGCTGGGCGCCTTCCTGCCCGACGGCCGCTGGATCACAACGGACCTTTGGGCAAATGACCGACAGTTAACGCTTTTCGATCAGCAGGGCGACCCGCGCTGGGAACTTCCGGGCCGGGACGCCGTGGCGGCAATCAACCGTCTGAACCAGCCGGCATACGCATCCGACAGCCCGGAGCCTTCCTGCGGCTGGGCGCGTGCGGACCGCACCGGCCGGGAATGGCTGGTCTCTTTCGGGACCGATTGGGCCCGCGGCCTGGCGTTGATTACTCCGGCACGGAAGATCGTGCCGCTGCGTAACGACACGGAGATGTGGCGGCTCGTCTACCCGCGCAGCATGGCGTATCGCGGCATGTTCACGTCGCTTTTCATCGACAGTGATGACGGCGCGCTGACGCTGAGCCGGGACGCTGCGGGCCACGGTATCGGCGTGGGCTGGCCGGCCTATTCGCTGAAGCCGTCAAAATTTCAAGCCGTCATCTCGCAGGGCGAAGGAGGCTTTGGCTTCTGGCCCCAATCGCACGATGTCTATATTCACTCGGGAAGTTGGGATGTTCCGGATCGCGTTTGGTTTTTCGATGTGCAGGGCCGCTATCAGGGTGAGGTGCCCGGCCGTCCACTGGCAGATGCGGCAAACGGGCGCGACCTGTTGACGCTGGGCGCCAATGGCGTGGTGGCCACGCTGCGTCGAGGCGCGCCAGGACCTGCGGTCACAGCGGCGCGTTTATTTACGTGGGCGGATGGCTCGCCCGCAGTTCCGCTCGCTTTGTACGACGACTTGAAACGGGGATTCTTTTTGCGCGGGCCGGGCACGCTGGATCCGGGCAGCGATGGCCTGACGGACCGGGGCACTGCCGAAATTGTGCTTGCGGGATGGGACGCGGAGTAGCCCGAACCACGATTGAGCAGGAGGTTTGGTAGCGAGCGCTGCTCCTAGCGCCGCAGCGAAGCGACCAGAATGCCTCGCTTCTTTCCTGCAAGGCAAAAGCAGGACTGCATTCCGCCGCCGCTGCGGCTCCGTCGCCAGAGGTCGACGGCTACCGCGCGCCCTGCGCGCAAGAAGCTACCCGAGGGATGGCCACAAGATGTCTCGGATTCCTTTAACCGCGCATGCTGTCGGGATCGATCGTGTTTGCGCGACACCACTCGACGTAAGCAGCAGGCGCGATCTCGGACGGCTTGATTTCGCTGCGGCCGCCCCAGAAAACGTTGGTGTAGGTGAAGGGCATGTCGATCGCACGCAGATGGTCGTCGATGGCGGCCTTGTGGGCGCGGACGCGGTCGCGGTCCGTGCCGTGGGCCACGGCCATGATGTTCACGTTCTGGAATTCCGGGCCGCCTTCGCGCCAGTAGCAGTGGGTGAGGATGTGGTGCCGGCCGATTTCGCGGCCCGCCTCCAGCTCGCGGCCGGGCGGCACGGCCCAATGAAAAAGCGCGTTGAAGCGTGTGACGCGCTCGCCCGTCGCGGTGGGTTTTACGTGCTCGAGGAACGTGGAAAAACGGCCGATGACCTGGCGCTGGTTGAGGCTCTCGGCGATTTCGTAGAAGACGGGCAGCGGCAAATCGGCCTCCTTCGCGCGCGCGACCCAGATGGCTTCGACGATTTCCTCCGGCTCGAACTCGCGCTTGAGCGCGGTGAGGACGCGCCATTCAAGGTCGCCTAGCTTTACCTGCCGCACCGTGTGCATCTCGGCGGGCGCGTCGGACTTCGCGCCCAGCTCCATCGCCTGGCGCCGCGTGTGGCCGACGCCGAGCGCGAAGATGCCCTTGGCCGGCATGAGCCGGTAGCTGCGGGCGCCGACACGGTCGCGCAGGTAGTCCGCGTGTTTCTTCATGGCAAAGCCGTGCGGGACTTTCAGCGTGGTCCACAGCCGGTACTGCGAGCCGCTGCTCGGCGTGTCGGTGGAGCGCACGACCACGTGGCCGGAAAACGGGTCCTGCTGGAACATGAAGTCGAACGCGGCGTCGAGCTTGTCCGCATCGACTTCCCACGCCACGAGCGCACCGGGCGCGAGGTCGGTGGCCATGAGCGTCTGGCGCACGCGCCGGATCGTGCCACCGCGCAGCATGGCGCGGATGCGCTCGATTACCGTCTCCACCGGCAGCTCGCAGCGCCGCGCGATCTCGCCCATCGGGTCGCGCACGAAGCCGGCAATACGGTCCTCCGACACGGCCAGGATGCGGGCGTTGATTTCGTCCGTATGGCTGGTGGAAGGCGCAAGGGGCATCCGTGCAGGCTAGCGCGCGCGGCGGAGCGGCGCAATTTGCGTTTGTGCGTGGCGATTCCGGCGGAATGATTTGACCGGAATTAACGGGAGCAGGACGGAATTCATTGGAGTTAGGCGCGGGACCTTTTCCTCATTCCGTTAATTCCGTCGGTATTCCGTCAATTCCGTTAAGACAAACCGTCCTCTTGCCACGAGCTCTCCTTCACGTCGCGCAAACCACCCCGCTGGCGCACAAGGGCAAACTCGTTTACACTCCACGCGATGTCTTCCGGCCACACGCACCGCCTTCCTTCCGTTGAGAAGGGGCGCGAGCCGGACCTGACCGCGGAGGCGACCGCGCCGCACGAGATGGCTTATCCCGGCCGCGACTTCTTCTGGGGCGTGGCGACGTCCGGCTACCAATCGGAAGGCGGCTACAACGGCCCGGGCGAGCCGCTCAACAACTGGGCGTGGGCGGAGACGGCGGGCGACGTCGTGCCCTCGGGCCGCACCTCGGATTTCTGGAACCTGTCGCACGAGGACTTTGGCCGCTGCCGCGACATGGGTCTGAACGCGTTTCGCCTCAGCATCGAGTGGTCGCGCGTGCAGCCCTCCACCGTGATGGGCGACAAGGCCGGCCCGCCGGCGGGCACGCCGCCGCCGCCGTTTGACGAACGCGCGCTCTACGGCTACGCGCAGCGGCTGGCCGATTGCCGCGCACACGGGCTGGAGCCGATCGTGACGTTGCACCACTTCGTCTACCCAGCCTGGCTGGGGCTCGATGCGTGGCTGAATCCGGAAACGATCGACCACTTCGTCGCCTTCGCGGAGCACACCGTGCGGTATCTCCTGCGCACCCTGCCGGAGGATTTCGGCTGCGCGCCGCCGCGCTGGTTCATCACCATCAACGAGCCGAACCTGCAGGCGTTCAATCACTATCTCTACCGCATTTTCCCCTCCGGCCGCATCGGGCTGGAGCCCACGGTGCAGGCTCTTGCGAATCTGTTGGAGGCGCATGTGCGCGTGTACCGGCTTATCCACCGGCTTTACAGCGAGACGGACGGCCCGCGGCGGCCCAAGCCGATGGTGGGCTTCAACAATTACGCGAGCGACCTTTACTGGGGCGACGTGGCGATGGTGGATCTTCTCCTGGCGCCGTCGCGGGGCGTGGCGCGCGAGCAGATCCGGCACGACCTGGTGGCACGCGCCATCGACTTCGACCAGGAGTTCAACCGCGCGAAACTCTTCCCGCTGCACGGTCCGCGTTACTTCCTGGGCCAGCTGCTCAAGGGTCTGCATCACCAGTTCGCGCGGAGCGGATTTAACTCGAAAATCTGGGATCGCCTGCTCGACGTGCTCTACGAGTCGACCGCGGCCCCGCTCGATTACATCGGCTTCGACTACTACGACCCGTTCATTGCCCACGCGCTGCGCTGGCCAAGCTGGCACGACTTCGAACTGCGCAAGCGCTCGGCTCGCGACTGGGTGCTGGAAAGCGTGGCCAGCAAGTGGTGGGACTGGCGCATGTTGCCCGAGGGGCTTGCGTTTTTCGTCCGCCACCTGGGCAAGCATGGGCTGCCGTTGCTCATCGCGGAGAACGGCATGGCGCTGCGCCGGCTGCCGGACAACCGCTCACTTAAGCGCCGCGACAACCTGGCGCGCAGCCAATACCTGCGCGAGCACGTGCGGGTCGTCGCCCGGCTGATCGAGCAGGGCCAGCCGCTGGTCGGCTACCTGCACTGGTCGCTTTTCGACAACTACGAGTGGGGCTCCTTCGCGCCGCGCTTCGGCCTCTTCTCGCTGGATTACACCGTGTACCCCACCCGCCACGCGGTCGATGCCATGGGCGACAATGCCAGCGCGACCTACAAGCAGGAGATCGAGCAGGCGCGCGAGCAATTGGCCGCCGCCGCCCGGCGGGCCGAGAAACGGGCCGGCGACGACCCCGACGCACTCGGCGCGGCTCCTGCTATACCTTCGGTAGAATCGAACATTTCGCCACCGAATGGCGTCCAACCTCTATGATCTCACCGCGCGTTTTTACCGGAGGCGATCTCGCCACCAACGGTTACGTGCTTGAAGCCCGGGGAGGCGCGGTGGTCTTCGATGCCCCCGAGGGCATGGCGCGCGAGTTGATGCGCCAGCAAATCACGCCGGTGGCGCTTATCCTCACCCACGGTCACTTCGATCACATGTGGGATGCGGCGCTTATCCATGAGGATTACAAGTGCCCCGTTTACATTCACACCGCCGATGCGCCCATGGTGCTCGATACGTCGTACGTGAAGATGTTCGGCATCGGTACGCCGCCTCGCGCGCCCGATCGGGTGGAGGATCTCCCCGTGCCCGATCAGGGCAGCGCCAGCTTCCTCTGCGCGGGCGAGGAATTCCGCCTCTTCCACCTGCCCGGCCATTCGCCCGGCAGCGTGGTGATTTATCATTCCGGCTGGGGCGTGCTCATCAGCGGGGACACGCTGTTTTGCGGCGGAGTCGGCCGCTGGGATCTGCCCGGCGGCTCGCGTAGCGCCCTGCTGCACGGGCTGCACAAGCATCTGGTTCCCCTGCCGCACGAGACCCGGGTTTACGCTGGCCACGGACCTTCCACCACGATCGGTCACGAGGTGGAGACCAATCCGTACCTGGAAGCAATCTAGATAGCCTCTGGGCGCGGGGACTGAAGGGCACGCATTCTCTCCGTGCCTGTTGTGCGGAAGTCAACGCTACCAACCAACGCGATCGTTCGAGAATCCTCCATTCACGCCTGCCGGCTTGCGACAAACGCGCCGAACTGGTGGGCCACCTGACCCAGCCAGGACGCCACCGATCGCTCCTCCCACAACAGCCGCCGGGTCGCCTGCGCAAGGCCGAGACCCAGCTGGCCCAGCGTCATCGGCACGACGTTCGGGGCGGAAATCCGCACCTCGCCGTAGCCCTTGCGAAAGCGATACAGCGGCGAGCCGACGTGATGGTAAAGAACCGCCGCCGCCGGCGCGCGCACGCACCGCCAGCCATCCCGCAGCGCCGCCTGCAGCCACGCCATGTCCTCGCCCGTGGGCAGCGATTCATCGAAAGGCCGGCGCTGCCAGGCTTCGCGCGCGTAGAGGCAGTTGGCATTGCCGGCCCAGGGCGGTCCCGCCGGGGAACAAACTTCGACCAGCGGCAACTTCGCCATCCTCGCGTACTGTCCGCGGGAAAGCGCGTTGGCGCCGCACATCGCCGCGGGCGGTTCGTCACAGGCTGCCAGGGCCGTGCGATACGTTTCCAGCAGGTCCTCGACAATCGGCACGCAGTGACTGCTCAGCGCCAGCACCCAGTCGTTGCGCGCGGCGGCAAACCCCAGGTTGAGCGTCCGCGAATAATGAAAGGCTTCCGGGTTTCGAATGACGCGGGCGCCGGCCGCCTCCGCCACCGCCAGCGTCCCATCGCGCGAGCCGGTATCCACCACAATCAGCTCGTCGCCGGGGCTGATCTTCAAGCGGCGGACCAGGCGGCGCAGGGCGGCCTCCGAGTTCGAGGTGCGGACGACCACGCTGATCCGGCGAGAGGCTGTCATGACACCTTGCGTGGCCCGGGATTAATGAGGGAAAGGATCGACTTTTTCGCCCGTGCCGTCTTTCATTCGCAGTCCCCTGGTTCAGGCCGGTTGCGCACGCACGATTCGTCGGCGGCCACGGTAGCATGGGCCGCTTCCGCCGCCATTCAAATCATGGAACTGCACATCACCGCGCGGCGCCCGACGCTGGTCGCCTCCATTCGCGAGTTCATCGCCTACCGCGACCTGCTCTGGATTCTCGCCTACCGCGAAATTAGCGTGCGGTACAAGCAGACCGTGCTCGGGTTTCTCTGGGTGGTCATCCAGCCGGTGGTGGCCACCGTGCTCTTCACCGTTATCTTCGGCCACTACGCGAAGCTGTCGTCGGATGGGATTCCCTACGGCCTTTTCTGTTTTGCGGGCATGACGCTGTGGGGCTTTTTCTCGGGCGCACTGGGCCGCGCCGGCACCAGCGTCATCGCGGATGAGAAGCTCATCACCAAGGTCTACTTTCCGCGCGCCGTCATCCCCGTCGCGGCGGTGGCTTCCTCGGGCGTCGACTTCCTGGTCGCCTTTGTCCTGCTTCTCATCGTCGCCTGTTTCTACGGCTACTTTCCCGGGCCTGCCTTGCTCGCGGTCATCCCGGCGGGGCTCATCACCCTTGCGGCCTCCGCGGGGCTCGGCACCGCACTGGCGGGCTGGACGGTGCGGTACCGCGACTTTCGCTACATCGTACCGTTCTTTCTCCAGGTTGCGCTGTATGCCACGCCCATCATCTACTCGAGCTCCATCGTCCCTGCACGTTACCGCTTCTGGTTTTATCTCAACCCCATGACCGGCGCGACCGACCTCTTTCGTTACGGGGTCACCGGCCATCCCGCGCCGAATGCGCTGGAAATCGGCACGGCCGCGGTCACGGGCCTCGTTCTTCTGCTCGGAGGCGGCCTGGTGTTCCGCCACGTTGAGCAATCCTTCGCCGACACGATATGAAGCCTGCCATCTCGGTGCGGGGAATTTCCAAGCGCTACCGTCTCGCCCACCAGACCGCAAAGGGTTATCGCACGCTGCGCGACGAGATTAGCGACTCCGCCGCCGCGCTGCTGCGCGGCAAGTGGCGCCGCGGCTCCACGCACGACGAATTTTGGGCGCTGCGCGACGTCAGCTTCGACGTGGCACCCGGCGATGTCATCGGCATCGTGGGCCGCAACGGCGCGGGCAAGAGCACGCTGCTCAAGATCCTCTCCCGCATCACGCCGCCGAGCGATGGCGAAGTGACCATGCGCGGCCGCGTTGGCTCGCTGCTGGAAGTCGGCACCGGTTTCCATCCCGAGCTCACGGGCCGCGAAAACATTTTCCTGAGCGGCGCCATCCTGGGCATGAAGCGCGCGGAGGTGGTGTCCAAGTTCGACGAGATCGTCGCCTTTGCGGAGATCGAGCAGTTTCTCGACACGCCGGTGAAACGCTACTCCAGCGGCATGTACGTCCGGCTCGCCTTCGGCGTCGCCGCGCACCTGGAAACGGAAATCCTGCTCATCGATGAAGTCCTCGCCGTGGGCGACGCGCAGTTTCAAAAGAAGTCACTCAACAAGATCCAAAGCGTGGCCGAGGCCGGCCGCACCGTGATCTTCGTCAGCCACAACATGGCGGCCATCCAGACCTTCTGCCAAAATGGCTTGCTGCTGAACAAAGGCGTGGGAGTCGCACAGGGGCCGATTGCCTCCATCGTGGAGAAATACTCCATGCTCGGAAGTCATTTGCAGATGGAAGCAGCAGGATTGGACAAGCGGCCGCGGGCATCCTTCGTTCACGGAAATTCGCGCATCTTTCGAGTCGAGGTGAACAAGCTGCGACCAGTTTTCCACGGCGAACCGCTGGTCGTCGAATTCGAGGCCAACCTGGCCGGACCGGTGCCGGATCTGGCGGCGGGCATCGGCTTTTCCGCCATCGACGGCACGCGCCTGCTCTCCTACGACAGCGATCTGCGTCAGGAGCGGATGTCAGCCACGGGAGGGCCGCTCAAGGTTCGAATTGAAATCGACGAACTTCAGCTTCAACCAGGCATCTACAGCCTGGACGTGGGCTTGCGTTCGGGAAACAGCATTTGTACCGATTACGTGGGCTCCTGTCTCCAGCTTGAGGTTGGGGCCGGGTCGCGGACTCCTCCGTTTCTGGTTGATGGCGCGCCGAGCGTCCGCTCTGGAGCGCGCTGGATCATGGAGAATAAACAAGTGCGCTGGAACATTGACAGCTTGCGACCAGGGTGAAGGCCAGGGCCCGACCCCAGCGTCCGGCTCGGTCACTTTGTTGAAGCATGAAACGAGCAGCTCGCTTCCTTGAGCGTGTTCAACGGTTCAACGTGATGGACCGCTTGCGCCGGCCCTTCGATCAGCTGTCCTTCGTCCTTCGCCTTGCCAGCCTATCCTTAAGGAAGCGGCGGCGCTTGGTCATTTTTGTCCGGTTTGGCGCGCTTGGAGATGTGATCGGCAGCCTGCCCGCCGTACGAACATATATGCGCCGGCATCCGAGAGGAGAATTTCTTTACGTTACCACCGGCCCCTTCGACCAGATCGTCGTGCGCAGCGGTTTGTCTCTACCCGTACTTTCGGTCAAGCGCTATGTGGACTTGCCCTGGTTCGCGTGGCCTTTCATCGCAAAATACCTGCGGCTGTATTACGGGGACGAAAAGCGAGTCTCCAACCGTGTGCCGGGCCATTTCATGGATGACTTTGCCCTGAGCATCGGCGAGGAAGTTGACTCCCGCCACATCGCGCTGTCGGCAGATAAATCTTCGGCCGGAGTGCTGCGCGAAAAGTTGGGCGTCGCATCCGACACCCGGCTCGTGCTGTTGCATACGGGTCCAACTTGGAAGGTGAGGGAATGGCCGCTGGAATTCTGGCGCGATCTGGCGGTCCGGCTTCGATCCCTTCCCAACACCGTGGTGCTGCAGATCGCCTCGGACCGCAATATCACCCTACCGAACTCCCTCGCTCAACGAATCGATGGGGTGCCGGGAATCAAATGTGACAATGACGTCGGCCAGCTGATCGACACGATATCGAGCGTGGATTTGCTGATCGCCGTCGATAGTGGACCGGTCCACGTCGCGGCTGCAGTGAACACGCCCTGTCTCGCGCTGTTCGGGCCAACCGATCCGGCCTTGCGGCTCTGGAACCTCGAGCGTTCGCAAGCCATCGTTCATCTGATCGATTGTTCCTTCTGTCACCATCGACGGCCCCGCCTCCATTGGCAAACCGGGTGTCCCTTTAACATCCGCTGCATGGCCGACTTGTCCCTCGACGCCGTCTTCGCCACCGCAGACCGTTTCCTCCGCACAGGCAGCTTTCTGGATAAAGTAGCTGTTCCGCCGGCTGATAATCAGGAATGAACAAGTGGAAGAGCGCGCTGCTGCTAAGTCAACCGCCCGCTTTCACAAAGCCATCTTTTCGTACACGGAAACGAACAGGACAGCCACCTCATCCCAAGTTAGCGGCTTAAAACCCGGCGGTGCTGTGGGAGCCTGCTCGTAAAATGTCCGTATTCGGCGGGCAGCTTCCGGTGTCGATAACGCAAGCGGAAGATAGCTCGCATGCTCACCAAAGGCGCTGCGGGCCCATGGAAGGTCGCTGAGCAGAAGCGGACAACCGGCCGCCGCGGCTTCGAGCGCGGAAAAGCTCAAGGTTTCCTGTGTGCTCAGCAGCACGAATCCGCGCGCCTCGCTGTAGATGCGGGCGAGCTGCGCCCGATCGCCAATGGCGCCCTCGTAGCGAATCCAGCGGGCATTCGCTTTTTGCACCTCGAGAAATCGGCGATAGTAGGTGTCGGACTCGGCGTAGGGCCGGCCGACGATCCAGAGCGGAACCTTCGCGCTCGCCGCCGCCTCGGCCAGTTCCACGACGCGTTTGCGCGGGTGGATGGCGGCCGTGCACACCAGATGCGTTCCTCCCACGTGAGGGCAAAAGAAGACGTTCTCGATGCCGTTGGTCACCACATGGATTTTCGCCGGATCCGCGTCGAACATGGTCTCGATGATGTGCGCTTCCCAGGTCGTGTTGGCGATGAAGGCGTCCGCCTTTTCGTACGCGTCCCAGGCCAGTTTTGCCGTGAAGGCCGACGGCACGAGAGCCTGCGTCAGCCGCATCATGCTCTTTTGCGCGAAGCGCGCGGCGCCGGATCGCGAACCCAGGGCGCTGTGCAGCTCGGCCACCACAACCTTCATCCCCTTGGCGTGCGCGAGGTCGATGTAGGTGCGGTCGGGCCGGCCGAAAAAGTGGATGATGTCGCCGCGCTGCGTCGCGTCCCACCAGCGAATAGGCTCGGCCTCCACGCCGCGGCGCACCAGCGCGGCCATGGTCTGTTCGATCTGCCCCTGCAGCCCGCCGTGGGCCAGCGCAAAAGGCAGATGATGATCGAAAAGGACTTTCACGAGGTAGCGCGAGCGCGGTGGCGGAAGCCTTTCTCCCCGAAAAAAACAGCGCGGTAAATCTAAAGCGGCGGGTTCTCCGTTACGCCGCGTTTGATTGCGGAGCGCCATCGGCCCCGCTAAGACCGTACGTCGTGCCCCGCCGCCGCGGGTCGGCGCACCAGTCTGGACCATGAAGCTCGCCCTGCTCACGACCGATAATCGCGACATGTTCCGGCAGTACGACCGGCCCCTGCCCTGGTTTGGGACGGCGCCGCAGGCGCTGCTCGAGGGCCTGGCCGAACTGCCGAACCTCGAGGTGCACGTGGTCTCCTGCACGCAGCAGCCGATGGCCGCGCCGGAGAAACTGAGCGCCAACACCTTTTTTCACAGCCTGCACGTGCCCAAGATCGGGTGGCTGCGCACCGGTTATCAGGGCTGCATTCGCGCGGTGCGCCGTCGGCTGCGGGAGATTGGACCCGACATCGTCCACGGTCAGGGCACGGAGCGCGATTGCGCCATCAGCGCGGTGTTTTCCGGCTATCCCAACGTCCTGACCATTCACGGAAAGATGACGGAGATCGCGCAGATTTACCGCGCGCGATTCGGCAGCTTTCACTGGTTCGCCGCCCGTGTGGAAAACATCACGCTGCCGCGCACGGACGGCATCATCTGCATTTCGAACTACGTCGAGAATCTGGTTCGCCGCTATGGCGTGCCGCTCTGGCCGATTCCCAATGCGCTGCAGCGGATGTTCTTCGATTTTCCGCGGTCCTTCGAAAAACGATCGTCGCCGCTGCTGGTCAACGTCGGCGTCCTTAGCGAGCGCAAACGGCAGCGCGAAATCCTCGCCGTACTGCGGGACCTGCGCGCCGAGGGTCTCGAGTTCGAGACGCTTTTCGTCGGCGCGGACGCCGGGCCCTACGCCGCGGAGTTCAAGAAAGAACTCGCGGCGGCAGCAGCCGAGTTCGACCACTTCCGCCACATCTCCCGGCTCAGCGACGAAGAATTTTGCCGCCTCTTCGATCACGCGTCCGCCATGGTCCACTTCTCAAGCGAGGAATCCTTTGGCTTGGTCTTCGCTGAGGCGTTGACGCGCAACCTGCCGCTCTTCGCCTCGGATGTCGGCTGCATTCACGACATAGCGGCAGGCGTGCCAGACGTGGAAATCTACCCGTTGAACGACTGGTCCGGGCTGAGAAATGGCCTGCGGCTTTGGCTGCGACGGGCCGACTTCAACCGGCCAAAACCTGCCGCAGCGCCGAACGTCCTGGTCCAGCGTTACCATCCGACCGTGGTCGCGCAAAAGCATCTCGAGGTTTACCGCGAGGTGCTCGACCGAAGAGGCGGCCCGGCGCGGCGCTAACCAATCGCCGCCACGTGCTCGATGCGTTCGACCACGGTAATGGCGTACCGATGCTTGTCGATGCTCACCACCGTGATCGAGGCGTGCAGGGAAAGCGCCGGCTGGCCGCGCGTGTGCAGGACGGTGGAAACGGTGCCGACATGGGCCGGATCGAAGTAGCTGATGTACCGCGCGATCGTCCTGCCCTGATCCGTCGGGCTGACGAAGGTGGAGAAGAAGGACGCTTCCTGCTTGTCGGGAAGGTGATTCTTCAGGACGTGCTGCGCCTGCTCGTTGAGCAAAAGAATGATGCCGGAAATATCCGAGACGATGACCGGCAGCGGCAGCGCGGAGATGACGCGAAAAAGCGCCTCGTGACCGAGCTCGAGCCGCTGCCGGTAACGCGCCAGGAGAATCGCGGCGCAGCCGCCGGTCAGAAAGATCGCCGTCCGCACGTAGGGCCGGAAAACCGGATCGGTCACGCGAGCCTCGATCGGCAAGAGCAGGATCACGAAGATGAGCGCGCCGAACAGCAGGGTCCACAGCGCCACCGCCCGCGCCGGCAGCCGCATGGCCAGGAAGATCAACAGCATCAGCAGCAGCAACGGCAGGGAGAAGATGCCGGGCAGCCAGAAGAAATCGATCAGCAGCAAACCCGCCGCCAGCACCGTCGGAATGACGATCGCGCCCAAGAGGCCGGGGGCCGGAGCGGCGCGGGGATAAAATCGATCTTCCGGCACGCGTGCAGCCTAAATGCCGTTCCTATAACTTCGCGATGAATTTCTGCGGTCAGCCGCGCCGTGCTGATCGAAGTGGCTGGCGGGCTGAACCTCCCGTTGCCTCAGGATCGTCACGCCTCGGCGGCTGGCTCGACTGGTCTATTCTGGAAACATCCCTATAGTTAAGCGATGGACTTTGCAGCAGCTGCGCCCCTGAAAAACTGGCGGTGGACGCGGCAGAACATCCTGGGCGTGGCCGCGGCCGCACTCACCTGCTGGTCCCTGCTCGACGCGGTGCTTTACTGCGACACCTCTTATCGCGCCACCTTTGGCAACAATCGCTGCACGCTGGTCGGCCTCTTCATCAGCACGTTCTGGGACGACTTGCGCGATCAATTTGGCGCGCTGCTGCACGGCAGCTCGCCGGGCGGTTCGCTGGCGGGGGAAGTCGTGGCCACGGAATGGACGCAGTGCCTTTTCGTCCCCTTCATCGTTGGCTGGATGGTCTATTGGCTCTGGCCGCGCCTGCGCGAGATGCCCGTGCGCGGCAGCACGCAGGGCTACGCGATTCTCGGCACCGGGCTGGTTCTCTACCTGCTCGGCTTTCTGGCGGAGAACTACTACGTTGGCGTGGTCTCGATGGAAGTGGTTTACTGCGGTCTGATCGTGCTGTTCCTGGGCTGGCCGATCATGCGCGTCCTGTTCTTTCCGGTCGCCTTTCTGCTCTTCATGTGGCCTTACGGCTTCTTTGAGGACGTGGCCTTCCAGCTGCGCCTGCTCATGTCCACGCTGAGCCACCACACGCTCACGCTCATCGGCGTCCCCAACGCGCTCAACGGCACGGCCATCATCTCGCCGCCGAACCAGACGCCGCCGTTTGCGATCGATATTGCCGATCCGTGCAGCGGCATCCGCTCCCTCTTCGCGCTCGTGATGATCGCCGCCCTGGCTGCGTTCGTTCTCTACCGGCACACCTGGCAGAAGCTCATCATCCTGGCACTCTCCGTTCCGCTGGTCATCCTGGGCAACTTGGTGCGCATCATCATGCTTACCTTGGCGACGATCCATTTCGGGGAGAAGTTTGCGCTGGGCGAAAATGATCATCCCTCCTGGTTCCACGAGGGCGCCGGCTATGTCGTGTACCTCATCAATTTCGGCTGCCTGCTGGGCGTGGGCTGGCTGCTGACCAAGTGGTCTTCCCGCCCGGCGCCGGCAGAGGAGCGGAACGAGGTGCCATGACCACGCTGCCCGCTCCCACCCCGGCGCTTTCCCCACGCGCCAGCGTCATCGTTCTCGTGTTGGCGGCCCTGACCGTCACCGCCTGCTGGCTCATCCCCCCGGCCAAGTCCGCCGGCGAAGTGGGCGTGAACATGGACCTGCCCGTTGAGATCGCCGGGCTGGAAGGCCTGCCTGTTCCCGTCAGCCAGGCCGAGCACGAAATCCTTCCGCCCGATACCGAGTTCGCGTCGCGCAATTACGGTCCGTTCAACATGCCTGCCACGGATTGGCTGGACCGTTTCCTCTGCAAGATCGTGCTCAGCGGCCGGGAAAAGCGCAGCATCCATCGGCCGGAACGATGCCTGCCGGGCCAGGGCTGGAGCGTGATCGACAGCCGGGTGGTCCCCGTCCAGCTCAAGTCCGGTCACTTGCTCAAGATCACCGCCCTCGTCCTCACGCGGCCGGTGACCAAGACCGACGGCACGCCCGCCCAGCTCATCATGTGCTACGACTACTGGTACGTCGGCCGCAGCGTGACCACTCCCTACAGCTTCATGCGCGTGCTGCTGACGAATTGGGACCTGATCGTCCACCGCTCCAACCAGCGCTGGTCCTACATCATTTGCGCCGCCTACGTCACCGACAACCTCGTCCCGGGCGGCCGCTCGCAGGCGGAAACGTCGGAAGCCCTGAAAGCCTTCATCCGCGAGGCGGTCCCCACCTTCGTAAAATCCGAAATGCCCACCGAGCCCAGCATCGGTCTTTGATAAGGAGGACCGGCGTGCTTCAAGTTTGAGGGTGCCCACTCTTTGGAGCGCCCGCGGCCAAATCCGCCGCCGAAACCGAAGATAGCCGTCGACCTCCGGGCGAAGGCTACCTCACGCAAGTTGCTCGTTTGATCATTTGCGCTGGCCCTGATCCGCCTTCCATCCTACATCCGCGTTTCCCAAAAGAATGTGGGGCGCGGCACTTCAATATGCAGGCGGCGCTGCGGGCTGCCGGGCGTGTAGATTTCGTAGGCAAACGGCTTGGGCCGATAGTGACCGTTCATCCAGCGACGCGCCCGGTGCAACAGCCGCCAGAGCGAGCGGGTCTGCCGCATCCACCCGGGGGCTTGCTGGAAGAACTCGAGGCTTTCCTTGCGCGCCCAAGGCTGGAGGTTGCGATTGTCGCCGCTATCGACAAAAGTGGACAGGTAGTTGTTGCACACCGCCATGTTGGCCTTGGCCAGGATCAGGTCGCGGATCAGGGCGGCGTCGCCCACGTCCTTCCAATACGGGTCCAGCCGGAAGCCGCGCTCCCGCAGCAGCTCGCGCCGGAGAAACATGGAGGAGGTGAAGGTGTTCAGGTGACACGTCCAGGTATGGTAAAGCTGCGGCTTGAGCACCTGCCGGCTGCAGATGTAATCGCCCTTTGCGTCAATCACGACGGCGTCGCCAAAGAGGATGTCGGTCTCGGGATGCTGGCGGAAATAATCGGCGACGAGGGCGAGGGCTCCCGGCAGGTACTGCTCGTCGCAATTAAGCCAGGAAAGAATATCGCCCGAGGCACGCGCCCAGCCGCGGTTGATCGCGTCGTACATCCCCTCATCCTTCTCGCTGATGAACTGGATCTCGGGAAAGCGCCGTACAGCTTCCGCCACGTCGGGACCGGAAAGGCTATCCTGCACGATGTGCTCGACCTTGAGCCCGGCACCTTTTTGATCCGCGACTGAGGCGGCGCAGAGCCGCAGGTAATCCGCCTGCTTGTAGCTGGGCGTGACGACAGAGATGGTGATGGTCTCGGGAGAGGTCACGAGCAATTGAGTCTTGGACCGCGCCATTTGTCAGCGAAGGTCAGGCTCCCTCCAGCGAATAACGCCGCAGGCCCGTTTTTTGCAGGAAGAGCCGCGCGATGAAAAGCGGATTGTTTTTGAAATAGCGGCGCCAAAGCCGGCGCGGTTCGTGGACGAGGCGGAAAAGCCATTCGAGCCCGCACCGTTGAATCCAGCGCGGCGCCTGCCGCACGCGGCCGCTGAGGAGATCAAACGCCGCACCGACGCCGACCATAAGCGTGGTGTCGAGCCAGCCCAGCGCCTCGGCCATGAAGATTTCCTGCTTGGGCGTGCTCAGGCCCACCCAGATGATGTCCGGTCGGGCCGCGGCGACCTGCCCGCGCAATTGCTCCCGCTCCTGCTCGTTGAGCGGGCGGAAGGGCGGCGTGTAACAGCCCACCACCTGCAGATGGGGGAACTGGCGCCGGAGCGTTTCGGCCAGCAGTTCCGCCGCCCCGGGCGCGCCGCCATAAAAGAAGTGCCGCCAGCCGGTTTGAAGCGAGACGCGGCAGGCTTGCAGGAAGAGATCGGGCCCGTACACGCGATCCATGCTCTTCTCGCCCGCCAACCGGCCCAGCCAGACCATGGGCATGCCATCCGGCGTGTTGAGGAAAGCGCGGTTCAGGATGGTGCGGAAGGCGGGATTCGCCTGCGCCTCGGAAACGCCGTGCACGCCGGTGACGCAGATGTAGCCCTTCGAGCGGTGCTCAATGGCCCGGGCCATGGCCGCCACCGCAAGCGGGAGGTTGAGGGAACTCACGCCGACTCCCAGGACGTTCACACGGTCAGACATGATGACGAGGGCTCAGGCTAGAGGCTTCCCGGTCTTTCGCCAGTCACAAACTGGCGGCGGGGAGCTTCGGGCTTGCTCCTGGTCCCGCGAGGGATAAGTTGGCCTCTTACCCCCCGGTACCGCCTTGCTGACCGAGCGATCCATCATCAATTTCCTGATTTGGATGGGGGGGATCATCCTCGGTCCCTACCTGGCCTTTTCACTGGTTCGGCAGAACGAGCTGCCGATCCTGATCGTGGCGGGGTTGGCTTTGGTTGTCTTCATGTTCGGGATCGCGCGGGACATGCTATGCATCGCGCCCTTGGTCGGCCTGTACCTGGCAGGCGACTTGAAGCTGATTCCCGGAAAGCCGAGCGGCTTGGAATTCGGGGCGGCGGCGGTGGTCATCTACTACCTGATCGCTTACGCGGCCCTCCGGCGCAAAGTCGTTCTCACCGGGCCGCTTTATTTTTTCGTACCCATCATGCTCTTTGCGGGGATTATTTTCGCGCACGATCCGCATATCAGCCTTGGCCTGTCGGGCGGCGGCCGCGAAGGCGGGCGGGGCGTCGTGGATATCCTGGTGGCTGCCATCGCCTTTGTCTGCGCGGTCAGCCTCAACAGTCCTTCCGCGCGGCTGTTTTCGCTCACGCCCGTTTTTTGCATCACAGCGCTGGTGGTCACTGGATTCCCAAGCGTGATGACGACCTACCTACCCAAAACGGCGGAGTTTTTCTACCTCTTCACGGATAACATCAACATCGATGCTTACATCGTGGACGTGGTCGGGGGAACTGCCGACGTTGTTCGCAGCGGCAGTCTGGCGCAGATCGGCGCGGCGGTGGTGATTTTTCTGCTTTGCTATTTCCCCATTCACACGTGGTGGCGGCCGGATCGCTGGTGGATCGCCATACTGGCGGCCGTCTGTTCATGGTTCGTTGTCAGCGGCGGATTCCGAAGCGAATTTGTTTCGTTTGTCCTGATGTTTGGGCTTGCGGTCTGGTGCCATTCCTCCTGGCGCGCGCTGACTCTGGCGCCACCACTCATTGGGATCATCGCCTTGGCCGTTGCCCTGCAAAACAGCCATCTCGTTCAACTGCCGGAAACGGCCCAGAGAACCTTGTCCTTCTTGCCGGGGGACTGGGATCCGACAGCCGTAAGCAGCACTCAATCCTCCAACGAATTCCGGGAGCGGATTCGCAATGTTTACCTCAAGGAAGAAGCGGGCAAGAGTCCCTGGCTCGGTAATGGGATTACCTACGAGGCCGCGGACTTTGAGCGCTATACGTTTTTGGCTCAGACTCATGAGACCGAGGACGGCTACTATGGAACCAAGCTCTTTCTCTCGGCCAAGATGTTTCACACGGGGTGGATCAGCGCGTATGACGGGACCGGGTTCATTGGGTGCGGACTCTTGTCGATCCTTGCCTTCGGTTTGATCTGGGTTTCCGGCAAGATGGTGTTCAGCCAAACGGCCGATCGTGGTTCGTCGCTCTTTCCCCTGAAGATCTGGCTCTTCGTCAATGTGACCGGGAGTGTCTTTTCCTTCCTCACCGTTTTCGGGGCCATCATCAGTTTCTTTCCCAGCACGTGCGCGTACGCCGCGGTTTGGGTCCACCTGAACCGCTTGGAAAAGTTCGGATACCGACCGACGGTCTACAGTCGAATGGTTCCGTTTGATCCGGAACGGACCAAGCTCCCGGTCCCGGCGTAAGAGCCCTGAGCAACTCGCGGTTCTCTACCCGCCACACTGCAGATCACGCTTTGCGCGTGATCTCGTCGTAAATCCAGCGATAGGTCTTCTCAAGACCGTCTTCGAGGCGGATGGAGGGCTCCCAGCCAAGAACCTCCTTGATCAGCGTGTTATCGCTGTTGCGGCCGTTGACCCCCTTGGGCGCGTCGAGCTTGTAGCGGCGCTTCAGCTTAATGCCGGCGATATCCTCCGCGATGTCGACCAGTTGGTTGATCGTCACCTTTTGGCTGCTGCCCACATTGATCGGCTCCACAAAATCGCTGTCGAGAAGCAGGTTCGAGCCGTGCACGCAGTCGTCGATGTACATGAAGCTGCGGGTTTGACGGCCATCGCCCCAGATCTCGATCTCGTGATTGCCGCTGAGCTTCGCGGCGATCACCTTGCGGCAGATCGCGCTCGGCGCTTTTTCGCGACCGCCCTCGTAGGTGCCAATGGGGCCATAGACGTTATGATAACGCGCAATGCGCGTCGCCAGACCGAAGTCCTCGCGGAAATGGCGGCACATCCGCTCGCTGAAGAGTTTCTCCCAGCCGTATCCATCCTCGGGCTGCGCAGGATAGGCGTCGCTTTCCTTGAGGCCGGAAACATCGGCGTCGACTTGCTTATCCGCCGCATAAACGCAGGCGGAGGAACTGTAAAAGTAGCGCTGCACGGCGGCCTCGCGCGCGGCCATGAGCAGGTGCGTGTTGATGAGCACCGTCAGCATGCACAGGCCCTTGTTCAGCTCGATGAAGCCCATGCCGCCCATGTCGGCCGCCAGGTTGTAGACGGTGTGGGCGCCCTTCACCGCCTGCTGGCAGGTGTCGAGGCGCTGCAGGTCGAGCGAGAGGTTCTCCACATCGTCGAACTTCTGGTACCACTCGTCCACCGGCTTGAGATCCACCGCACGTACGCGCGTAGCGCCGGCCTGCCGCAGATGCGCCACCAGGTGACCGCCGATGAATCCGCCTGCGCCACAGACGACGATGGGTTGCTGGAGGTCAGGCATACAATTCGAAAGGTTTTTCTTTTATGGTTGTGGGGACGAAAAGGAAGGAGATAGTACAGGAGTCGTGCGCGGTAGCAACGAGGTTTAATCCAGCCCCGGCCTTCATGGATTCCGCCGCCTTGAGCACGCCCCCTTTCTCGCCCGGGGCGAGAACGCAGTCGCAAAATCCGGGCAAGTGCCTCGTGCTGGAACTCTGGCACATCGGCGATGCCACCATGATGACCCCTGTCCTGGAGGGCCTTTTGGCAGAGGGCGCGCAGGTATTCGTGGCCTGCAAGGCAACCACCCGGCTCCTGCTGGAAGAGGATTATCCGCAGGTGCGTTGGATCATCTTCGATGCGCCGTGGACGGTGTTTTACGGCAAGTACCGGCTCTGGCGCTGGCCGTGGCGAGAACTCTGGCGCGTCTGGCGCGCGATGCGGAGCGAGCGATTTGACGTGGCCGTGTCCGGCCGGAGCGATCCGCGCGATCACCTGATGATGTGGCTGGCGGGCATTCCGCGCCGGGTGGGATTTCGGACGCGGTACAGCCTCTGGTTCCTGAACGAACCGCTGCCCGAGCCGCCGGCGGAAAAGCATCGGGTGGAGGATTGGTGGACGATTCAGCGGCAGGTGAGTCCAACGGCGCCGACCTTGCCGCCCCGGCTGGGCGCGGAGGCCGCGTTGAAGGAGCGCTTTCGTGAGCGCTTCGCCCGGGACGGCCGACCCGTCCTGGCCCTGCATTGCGGCGCACGCATCGCGGTGCGACGCTGGCCGGAACGTTACCTGCGTGAGCTGATCACCAAGCTGCGGTCCGAGTTCGACTTTCAACTGGCGCTTTATCCGGACGTGGATGGCTACGGCCAGGATTTGGTCGTCCTGGCCGATCACGTGCTGAGCGGCCTGACGCTGGGCGAGTTGAAGGCGTCGCTGAGCCATGCCCGCTTGTTGATCGCCAATGACAGCGGCCTGGGGCATGTGGCCGCCGCGCTGGGCGTGCCGGTGGCGACGTTGTTCGGCACGGGCGAGCCCTCGAAGTTCCGGCCCTTTTCACCTGACAGCCTTGTGATCATGCGCGACATCTGCCCGTACCGGCCGTGCCTGGACTACTGCCATTTTCCGGAAGCTTATTGCCTGACCCAGTTGAGCCCGGCCATCGTCCTGCGAGAATTGCGCACCTACCTCCAGCATCATCCGTATTTCACGCGGCGCGGTGAAACGTTGCTAGGCACCGCCCCGTCGGGCAGCTAAACGTAGGCCCTTTCCCATGACCGCTCCGATCGACGCCTCGCGCTGCCTCTCTGTCGTCATGCCGGTTTACAACGAGGGCCGCACCGTCCTTGAGATCATCGAGCGGGTGCTCGCTCAGCCGGAAGTGGCGGAGCTGATCATCGTCAACGACTGCTCCAGCGACGACACTTGGAGCGTCTTGCAGGAGATCGCGCCGAGCGACTCGCGCTTGCGAGTCTTCACGCATGAGGTCAACCAAGGCAAGGGCGCCGCGCTGCGCACGGGATTTTCCAAGGCGACGGCGCCCATCGTGATCGTCCAGGATGCCGACCTGGAGTACGACCCCACCGAGTATCCGCGACTGTTGCGCCCAATCCTGAGCGGCCGGGCGGACGTGGTCTTCGGCTCCCGCTTCCTCGGCGCCGAGGCGCACCGCGTTCTCTATTATTGGCATTCGGTCGGGAACTATTTCCTCACCATGCTTTCCAACATGCTTTCCAATCTGAATCTCACCGACATGGAGACGTGCTACAAGGCCTTCCGGCGGGAGATCATCCAGCAGATCCGCATCGAGGAAAACCGCTTCGGGTTCGAGCCGGAGATCACGGCCAAGGTGGCCCATATCAAGCCCTCCCTGCGCATCTATGAAGTGGCCGTGTCCTATTATGGCCGCACCTACGAGGAAGGAAAAAAGATTGGCTGGCGCGACGGCGTCTCCGCCCTGATTGCCATCCTGCGGTATAATCTTTTTCGTCCATGAACCGCCCTCGGTGGCGGAGCGATTGGCTCGCGGTTTGGATCTTGTGGTCCGCCTGGTGCACACTTTGCGGCTGGGGTCTGTCGATCCTCGGGCATTTGGACCGGGCCGGCTACGGCGCGGCCCTGGTGCTCTTTGCCGCGGGTCTTTTCTTCAGCCGCCGTTACTGGCTAGTCGCGGCGCAACGCCCGCTCTTCCTCCTGCGCCGATCGACGTATCGCCGGCTCGCCCCCAAGCTCTGGCTGCTGCTCGTGCTTATCTCCCTGGCGGAGGGGCTGGGCCACCACGGCGACAATTTCGATTACCTGACCTATCGCGCGACGCGGCTGCTCCACTGGTGGTGGGCGCATCATTGGTACTGGATCGACTCAACCAATCTGCGGGAGAACTTCAGCGCGCCGGGCTTCGAGTGGCTGATGGCGCCGATCTTCGTTTTGTTCCACACGGACCGGCCCTTCTTCCTGATCAACCTCGTCTCTTACGTGATGCTGCCGGGGCTGGTGTTTTCGGTCTTTCGCACCCTGGGGGTGAACGGACGAGTGGCGTGGTGGTCGATGTGGGTGCTGCCGGCGGGACTTTGCTATGCGCTCGAAGCCGGCGGGCTGGGCAACGACATGTTCTGCTGCGTTTATCTCCTGGCCGCCTTCCATTACGCGGGCCAGGCGCGGAGCGGTTCCGTGGTGGCGATGAGCCTGGCGATTTTGTCCGCGGCCTTGCTGACGGACGCGAAGGCTTCCAACATTCCGCTCGTCCTGCCCTGGCTGGTGCTGGTGGCTTTGAGCTGGCGCCGCTTCCCGCACGATGCGCGCGGCTGGGGTGTGCTGGCTGGCGCCTCGCTGATCGGCCTGCTGGTTTCCGCGGCGGTCATCATGGCGCTGAATTATCACTTCACGGGCGACTACGCCGGCGATCCCACCGACTGGGAAGGCATGAAGATCAAAAATCCGCTGCTGGGCCTGCTTGGCACCGGCATCATGACGGCGGTTTCGAATTTCTCGCCTCCCTTTCTGCCGCACGAAAT
Organism: Betaproteobacteria bacterium; assembly: GCA_903970275.1. Lineage (GTDB taxonomy): Bacteria > Verrucomicrobiota > Verrucomicrobiia > Methylacidiphilales > UBA1321 > JABDGH01. The sequence goes on along the minus strand of CAJCIA010000179.1, from coordinate 8,354 downwards.
TCTGTGGCACCCCTTTTCCGGCCACCTCCAGGATGTACTGGCGAAGGAATTCCCCCGCTTTTCCCCACGGTCGCCGGCATTGATGCTGGAGGAGTCGTGCTCGTTTGGGCTAGGCGCCTCGTTTTTTGTGCTGCTGGCGCTGCTGTATGGATGCCGGGCCGCGGCGCGGGGAGAGCGGCCGACAATTCCGCGCGCCACACGCTGGATCGCTCTCGGAATAGCGGGCTCGTGGCTCGTCCTGATGGGCAAGCTGGCCAGCGAGGGCTCACCGCGCCTGATGGCGCCGTACTATCTGCTTACCTCCGGCGCGCTGATGGCTTTGGTGCCGTTTGATGGTCGGCTGACGCGGAGAGCGGTGTGGCGTGGCTTCGCCTATCTCACGCTATTAATGGCGCTAGTGATGGTGGCAATCACGCCCGGCCGGCCGCTGCTTCCGCCGCGGCTGGTCGCGGCAGCGTTGCAAGCCGCGCACGCACCGGTCGGCGTCGCGGAAGGCTGGGAGAAGAACGAGGCGCTGCGGGCGGTGCACTACGACGCGTTGCGTGTGCTGCGGACTGCCATTCCGCCCTCGGAACGACGAGTCGGGCTGATCGAGGGCGACGATATTCCGGGCACCTCGCTCTGGCTGCCCTTTGGCTCGCGCGAGGTGGTGGAGCTTCATTTACCACGCGACACGGCGGCAACCGCGCAGCAGCAGGGGATCCACTACGTTGCGGTGAGCGGCAATTTCCTGGCCCATGACGATGGGCTCACGATCGACGGTTTCCTGGCGAAGTGGCCCGGCACCGTGGTGGCGTCGACCGACTTTCCGCTGAAGACGTTCGAGACCGATCATTGGTATTTGGTGCGGCTGCGGTGATGGGACTGGTGGTGGTTGGGTGGGACAGGTTTGTGCGGCTTCGTGCTCGTGGCATTGTCGGCTGGGTAAGCGCCGGCGGTCGTAGGCCGCCGCTACAGACAGCGGGAGCCCGCGAAAGGAATCGTCGATTTTCGCACGACACGATGGACGCCTGACCTAAGCTGCGCGGATGCGCGTTGCACCGATCGTGCGGTCTTTCTTTCGCCGCGAAGCGCCGGCCGAAATTTCGCTGTTTGATGGGAGCGGGCTGATCTTTCTATGCGCGGCCGCAGCGTGGTATTTGCACACCTACTTTCACAGCGTGTGGGTTCCGGGTGATCCGAAGAACGATGTTTATACCTGGCTCGCGGGGGCGGACCAGATGCGGTATCTCAACGGCGCCATCGATCTCGCACATGGCGAGCTGAAGCCGAATGCGTACTGGATCGGCTACCTGGCGCTGGGTGCACCGTTTCACTACCTGCTGCCGCGGCACACCTTCCTCATTCCGGATCTGTTTCTAGTGCTGGTGATGCTCGGCGCGTTTTTCGCGAGCTGCCGCCATGTCATGAGCCGCGCGGAAGCGTGGCTGCTGGTGGCGTTTGCGGTCGTCTTTGCCGATGACGTGCTCCGCGAGCGCTGCCTGGTGGTGCCGTGGAACACCATGCCGGCCTACGCGGCCATTTACCTGTCGGCCTATTTGATGGTGTTCGCCCGACCGAGCCTGCCGCGCTTCGCCGTGGCTGCGGCCGCGACGAGCTTTGCCCTGCTGGCCCGGCCGAATGAATTGATCGCGCTGGCGCCGCTCTTCCTCGTCGCGGCCTTGCTCTGGCGCGATCCGCGAAAATGGCGTGCGCTGGGTCTTTTTCTGGGAGCGGTGACGAGCGCGGCCGCGGTAATCGTCTCCATCAACTTCTATCTTTATGGCGCGCCGGTTTCGCCGTACGTGACGGCGGAGCGGGGCCATTTCAGCTATGACCATCCGCTGCTGAAATTCTATCAGCTCTTCTGCGACGGCACGTTTCTCACCGGTGCGTCGATCATGCCGATTGGTTCCCGGCCACATCAGATCCTGGAGCGTTTTCCCTATTTGTTACTGATGGGTCCGGGCGTGCTTTCGTTGCTGCGCGTGTGCGGGCCGGCAGTGTGGGGCCTGTATCTTGCCATCCTGCTCACGCTCGGCTTCTACCTGTCCTACGACGTGGTCAACAGCCCGGCGTTCTCCTGGATGTATACGTCATTCCACTACTACTGGTGGATGATGCCGTGGCTGATCTTTTTTACTTACCTGAGTTTTCGGCAGGCGCCGTTGACGCTAGCCCGCCCAGTCTATGTAGCGGCGCTGCTCATGCCGGTCGTGCTCGCGGCAGGCGTCGGCTTCAAGAGCGTGGAAGTTGCGGCGAGCGATGACCCGGGCTCACCGTTGGTGCTCACCACGAGCTACCAGGACGAGACATTCCACGCGACGGTGACGATGCAACGCGACGTGGGCCCGATCGAGGACATGCGGCTCTTCTTCCAAAAGGCGCCGGACGGGTTCGGCTCGACGGCCGAGGCCAATCACAAGTTCGGCATGACGCTTAACGGCGCGACCCTGTCGGAGCCGGTCGACTATTACATGAGCCAGCAGGGCACGGGACCGTACGACGTTTCGCTGATCTTCCGCGCCAAGCGCATTCACACCGGCGACACCATCGCGTTTACCTATTACAAAACGGGCGAGCTGACCCTGCGACGCGTCGCGCTCATGCACGCGGAGTCTTCTCCCGGCGCGGGGCTACGGCGCTGGCTGACGCCGTGACGCGTCAGGCGGCCGCGGCGCCGGGCGTATTCCACGCGCGGAAGCGCGTCACTTCGCCGCAGCCGCAGACGAGTTCGAGATCGCAGTAATCGGGGCCCGTGGCGACGAGGCGAACCTCGGTGGGCTGGCGCGGTTCCTTCGGGGAATGAGCGTGAGTCTTGTGCTCGGGTGCGAGGTGCACGTCGGCGTCGGCAGCCTTGATCACGCGGACGGAATACGCGGTGGGTTCCGGCGCGAAACAGGCAGAAGGAATCTTGGAACCGCGATCGAAGGTGGCCATGAGGATGTGGGGATGGAGGGGTGTTTACTCGGGCGTGCTGCGGATGGCGTCGCTCACTTCATCGGGCTTGAGCCGAGCGACGATGGTAATGCGGCGATTTTCTTCCGCCTCGGGCTTGAGGCCCTCGAGGGGCACGCGGTCGGAATAACCGATGACGCGCCAGAAGCGTTCCGGCTGCAGGCCGGAATCCTGCAGCGTGTCGCGGGCGGCGATGGCGCGCGTGGTGGAAATATCCCAATTTTGGTTGGGCTGGTCGCCGCCGCCGGTTGAGGGCGTGCCCGCGATCTCCGCGCCCTTTTGCGTGTGGCCCTCGACCTCAAGCTGAAAAGGAAAGCGGTCGAGATACCAAGCGGTCGTCTTCAGCACCCAGGTGCCGTAGCTGGTCAGGTGCGCGGTGCCGGGATCGAAGAAGGGCTTGGCGTTGCTGTCGATCACCGTGATGCGCACGCCGTCGGCCAGGAACTGGTAGCGGATAAGGTCGTCGCCATTTTCGCTGGAGGTGTTGAGCTGCTCGCGCAGGCGCTCGAGCTCGCGCTTCATGTTTTCCTGCTCGACGAGATTGCGGCTGGCGCGGTCCTTGGCTTGGTTGGCGAAGGGCTGCTGCTTGGAGTAATTCTGCGTGCCGTCCTTGCCCTGCTTGGTGATCTCGCCGCGGAAATAGCGCTGCACGGCGAGGCGCGTTTCCTGGTCGCTGCCCACGAGCCAAAGCACGAGGAACAGCGCCATCATGGAGGTCACAAAGTCGGCATAGGCGACCTTCCACGAGCCGCCGTGGTGACCTCCGCCGCCATGGCCTCGCCTATTCCGGCTCATGACGAGGTGGTGCTCTTGAGCTGCGCTTCCATCGACTCGCAACTCGGCTGGTGCTGGACGGGGATCGTGAGGCGGCCGGTTTCCGCGGCGGCCATGGGCGGGGAGCCGAGCGCGTAGCTCACGACCATGCGGCCGATGACGGCGAGGTAGCTGATCTCTTCCTCATGCATGGTCTCGATGCGATTGATGAGCGGCTGCGTGAAGCCGTAGCTGAGCAGCAGGCCAAGGAACGTGCCGACCAGCGCGTGGGCCACGTGCTCGCCGATCTCCATCTTGTCCCCGGCGATGGAGCCCATGGTGATGACGATGCCAAGCACGGCCGCAACGATGCCGATGGCGGGCAGCGCGTCGCTGGCCTTGGTCAGTACGGCGGTGGGCTGCGAGTGCATGGCGAAAAAGTTGTCCAGCTGCATCTCCACCGAGCGCGAGAGCTCCTCGGGCTTGGCCTTGCCGTCGAGCAGCGGGCGAAAGGTGTCCTGCAGGAAGTGGACGGCGTGATAGTCGTTGAGGAAGCTCGGATAGCGCGTGAAGATCGAGCTCTGCTTGGGATTAAGCAGGTGTTCCTCCAGGCCGATGACGCCGTTCTCGCGCGCCAGCACCAGCACCTGGTAGATGGCCTGAATGAGCTCGATGTAGCGCTTTTGGGTGTAGGGCGAGCCCTTCAGCACCTGCAGGACGGAGGAGAGCATCCGCTTCAGCACCGGCATGCTGGAAGAGGCCACAATGTAGCCGATGAAGATGCCGAGGATGATGGCGTACTCGCCGACGACGAAGAGCGATGCCGGGTGGCCGCCCGAGTAGACGAACCCGCCGAGCATGGCCACGCACACGATGATCCAGCCAACGAAGATGAGCATGGGGGCGAGGAGGGGAAGGGTTTAGGAGGCGTGGGCCTTCTTCATCGCGGCCGTGATCTTGCGCATGGCTTCCGTGTGGATCTGCGAGACGCGCGACTCGGAGACTTCCAGGATCAGCGCGATTTCCTTCAGACGCAGGTCCTCCATGTAGTAGAGGCAGAGCACGATCTTCTCGGCGCGCGGCAGCTTGTTCAGCTCCTCGCGCAGCAGGGCGCGGTCTTCCTCGCGCAGCATTTCCTCAAAGGCCGTGGGAGTGGCCGTGCTGGCCATGCACTCGCCGCGGTCGATGGAGTTGCCGTCCTCGTCGCTCCACGCTTCGTTGAGCGAGAAACTGGGGATGGTTTGCGTGCGCTCCTGGAACGCCTCAAAGGCTTCGGGGGTCATGCCGAGCTCCTGGCGGATTTCCTCCGGGTCGGGCTGGCGGCCGAGCTTCTGGGCGAGCTTATCGTTGGCCGCGTCGTAAATCTTCTCGTCGCGATGCACCGTGCGCGGCACCCAATCCTGCCGGCGCAGCTCATCCACCATGGCGCCGTGAATGCGCAGGCTGGCGTAGGTCTTGAGGCTGCAGCCCTTCGACGTGTCGAAGCGATCCACCGCATCGATCAGCCCGACTACGCCGGCGCTGATCAGATCTTCCTTGGCCACATGGGCGGGCAGCTTGGCCACGACGCGCCCGGCAATGTGCTGGACGAGGTAGAGCAGGCTGCGGATTTTTTCGTCGCGCTCCTGCGGTTGCGTGTCGGCGACGATGGCGGCATCTGTCTGCCAGTCCTGCGTCAGTTCCTGGGTTTGGGTTGCGATCATGGGGGTGCTCTCCTGTTAGCTGACGGGTTAGTTCGCCGCGCGGCCCGCGCGAACGGGGACCGGGGTTTCCGCGGACTTTGTTTTTGCCTGAAGGGCTTCGAGCCGGCTTTCCAGCCAGGCCTTGGCCATGCTCCCGAGCCACCAGCGGCTCACGAGTCCGAACGCCAGGAAGAGGACCGCCCCCCGCAACAACGACCAGCCAATCGCGTCGCCGTTGTTGTAACTAATCGCCACCCCGATGAATGCGCCAATCAGCGCCAAAGACATCGAAATGCGTGAGATGAAGGACGGGATCCTGTTTCGCATGGCACCGTCCGTAATGCACGGAAAGGGCCACCCGTGTCAGCACGCTCTACATATTTCGACAGATGCCTCCAAATAAACGACTTACAGAATTACAGTGTCCGCTTGAAACACACTCCATAGAGAACTTTTTACCGTTTTGGTAAGAAAGAGTAGGAAAATAGTGCCTTTTATTCCGCTGTTGATTAGTGATCCTGGACATATTATCGGCACGCACGCTGTCTAATCGCGGGTAAGAATGGCCTGCAGATCGTGGTTACGTCGCGTTCCTGTTACGAAGTACGGTTGGCTGCCGTCCGTGGCGCGAAGGAATTCGCCCCTAGTCGAGGCGCGATCTAGTTGGGATGCATCAACCCCTCTGCGCTTCGTCTGGCGGACCGGCCCTAGCACGGTCGCGCAAACTCGGCTTGTTGGAGCCTTTGACGCGCGTAGGCTTGCGCGATGAAGTTGACGCTGGGGCATTCGCCCGATCCGGATGATGCGTTCATGTTTTACGCGCTGGCGAAGCACCTGTTGCCGACGCCGGGGTACGAGTTCCAGCACATCCTGCAGGACATCCAGACGCTGAATGAGCGGGCGTTGCGGGCGGAGCTGGATATCACGGCGATTTCCATCCACGCCTACGCCTACGTGCTGAAGGATTATGCGCTGTTGCGGAGCGGGGCGAGCATGGGCGATAATTACGGGCCGATGCTGGTGGGGCGCCGCGTGGTGCCGCGCGAGGAGATGGCGCGGGTGAAGATTGCGGTGCCGGGACTCATGACGAGCGCGTTTCTTTCGCTCCAGCTTTTCCTGGGCAAGCGCCAGGAGGAGCTGAATTTTGTGGTGGTGCCGTTTGACGAGATCTTTGACGCGCTGCGGCGCGGCGAGGCGGACCTGGGGCTGATCATCCACGAGGGGCAGCTGACCTACGCGGGCGAGGGTTTTGCACTGAGCGCGGACCTGGGGCAGTGGTGGTTTGCGGAGACGGGCGGGCTCCCGCTGCCGCTGGGCGGCAACGCGGTGAAGAAGTCGCTGGGCGCGGCGCGAATCGCGGAGCTGTCGGAAATTCTTTATGCGAGCATCAAGTACGGGCTGGAGGATCGCGTGGCGGGCGTGGAGCACGCGCTGCCGCTGGGCCGCGGGCTGGATCGCGCGCTGGCGGACAAGTTCATCGGCATGTACGTGAACGAGCTGACGCTGGATTACGGCGAGCGCGGCCGGCGCGGCGTGCGGGAGTTTTTGGATCGCGGCTACGCGGCGGGGCTGCTGCCCGCGCCGGTGGAGCTGGAGTTCGTGTAGGCCATGCCGCGACGTGAGCTGAAGTATCCGTCGCAGGTGGAGGCTTGGCTGGCTGATTGGGGCACGCGTGTTCAGAGCCCGGCCGAAATGATCCTGATCGGATCGGGCGCGTTGCTGTGGCATGCCGCGCAGCGTGGCATCGAAATGCCGCTACCGGAAAACAGCATGGACGTGGACCCAATCACGACGAGCGAGGAGGTCGCGGCGCTCGGATACGAAGCGCACATCGGATCCGCGTTTGAACGAAAGCACGGATGGCACGTGAATTTGATGCCCCCAGATGCCCTGTCCCATCTTCCCGCCGACTGGCGTGATCGCTCAGAGAAGAAAGATTATGGCCGGCTCCACGTGATTGTTCCTGCGCCCGAGGATTTGCTGGTGCCCAAAATAGCCAGGGGCGAAGCGCGTGATGTGGCGCATGCGGAGTGGGCACATCGCCTCGGATTGTGTTAAAATCGTACATGCCCGCGCTGCGTTACGACTTAGAGGACCTGGCGCGGCTGCACTATGGACGGGTGCTCTGGCAATCGCCTGAAACCCGCCCACGGTTGCTTTACGTCTGGGAGCATCCGGAGCATCCGCATCGCGAGCGGTTCGAAGAAAACCGTGCGCTGGTGGTGGGGTTGCTGGAATGCGAGGACCCGCAGCGTTATGTCGATGGGCTACCGGACGGGGCGTGGTCGCTGCGGACGTTGACGCGGGAGATTCCTTGCATGATCTGGGAGTTTTGGGATGAGTCGGCAGGGGCGGCGGCGCCTCGGGATTAAGGTAGCCGCCGTCGGCCCGACGGCGGGGCGCGGGGTGTGAGGCGGCGCGGGCGCGGAGTTTTAGGTCGCGCCTCTTGGAGTGGTGTGGGGCGGTCGGGCGAAAGGAATCGTTGATCGCGGGAGAGGAGCGTTTTGCCTGGGCGAAGTTTTTTCGCCGCGACCGCCGTCGGGCCGACGGCGGCTACCTGATGCCGCCTATTCCCGCTCGTGGCTTTCGTCGAGGCGGAAGTACATGCCGTGGTAATTCTCGACGAAGTGCCCGGGGCTGGTGAGAACCTGGAGGGTGCGGCTGGTGCGCCAGTGGTCGATGAGGTCGTAGCCGAGCGCGAGGAGGCTTTGGACAAATTGCTCGCGGTTGTCGATCTTGTAGGGGACGGTCCAGGCGCCGTTATTTTGCAGCGTGATGAAAGGATCGCCATCCCAGAGTGGGACGCGGTTGAGGAGAATGTGGCGCGGGCGGCGGGGCAGGCGCGCGATGATGTCGGCGAAGGGTTCCTCGATGTACTGCAGCGCGCCGGCGGTGAAGCAGACGTCGGCGTCATCCGCCGCGGCGCGGTCAATGGTGAAGCGGAGCTGGTGCTCGCCTTTTTCCGCGGCGAGGTTGTTGCCG
>CAJCIA010000178.1 GCA_903970275.1 Betaproteobacteria bacterium | reverse complement strand
TCATAGACCGCCACTACAGTCTGAATGCTGGAATGGACGTTTGCTAAGTCCCGGCCAGTGGTTCCGGCCGAATGACGCCGCGTTGGGTGCTTTGCAGGAAATCGATCAGCTTCCGAACCTGCTCGTTGCTCGAGTCCTCGGACGCCGCGATCTTTTCCACCGCTTGCGAGAAATTGAGCGTGCGGTCCGCGATGATGCGATAGGCGCGGCGCAAGGCCTTGATGTCGCCTTCCGCGAAGCCGCGTCGTTCGAGGCCGACGTGGTTGACGCCGCGGAGGTGAGCCGGATTGCCGTCGGCGATAAGGAAGGGCGGAACGTCCTGCACGATCTTGGCACAGCCGCCAATGATGCTGTGCGCCCCGATGCGACAGAACTGATGTACAGCGCTCAGCCCGCTGATCACGGCGTGATCCTCGACCGTGACGTGGCCGGCGAGCGTGGCGTTGTTGGAGAAAATGGTGTGGCTGCCGACGACGCAGTTATGCGCGATGTGCGCGTAGGCGAGGAAGAGATTGTGGCTTCCTATGACCGTTTTCTCGCCGGGACCCGTGCCGCGATGCACGGTGGAAAATTCACGGAAGGTGTTGTCGTCGCCGATCTCGAGATAGGTCGGCTCACTCTTATATTTGAGATCCTGCGTCTTGAAGCCGATCGCGGCGTAGGGGAAGAAGATGTTGCGCGCGCCGATCTTCGTCGGGCCTTCCAGTGTGGCGTGGTGGCCGACGGAGCAGCCCTCGCCCAGCTCAACGCCCGGGCCGACGATGGTATACGGACCGACCTGGACGCCGGGGCCGAGCTTGGCAGCGGAGTCGACGATGGCGGTAGGATGGAGTTGAACGTCGGTCATGAATGCCGGGAGAATTTAGACGGAATTAACGGAATTACCAAATTAGGATAACGCGGCCTGGCTTTTAGCCATTCCGTTATTTCCGTTAATTCCGTCGAAAACCAAACTGGCATCACGTCTCGACCAGCCCAAACATGAGCTCGCCCTCGGAGACGATCTCGTTCTTCACGCGGCAGACGCCCACGGCCTTGGCGATTTTGCCGCGGGCGCGGGTCAGCTCGACCTCGATGGTGAGGGTGTCGCCGGGCAGCACGGGCTTGCGGAATTTCACCTTGTCCGCGCTCATGAAATAACCGATCTGGCCGCCGGAACCGGTGTTGCGGCAGACGAGGATGCTAGCCACCTGCGCCATGGCCTCGACCTGCAGCACGCCGGGCATCACCGGGTGGCCGGGAAAGTGGCCGGGGAAATAGGGCTCGTTCATCGTGATGGCCTTTTGCGCCACGATCTTGTTCTGGCCGTCGAAGGCGAGCACGCGGTCGACGAGCAGGAAGGGATAGCGGTGCGGCAGGATCTTCATGATGTCCTGCGCGTCCATGCCGCCCTCGCCCATGGGGATGGTGGCGACCGGCATGCGCTGGGCCTGGCGCTGCTTGTATTGCTTGTAGATCTCGCGCGCCAAGTCGACGTTGAGTGCATGGCTCGGCTTGACCGCGTAGATGTGCGCCTTCAGCCGCACGGGAAAGAGGCTGAGGTCGCCGATGATATCGAGAATCTTGTGGCGCACGAACTCGTCCTCGTAGCGCAGCGGCTCGCGCGAGAGGATGGCGTCGCCGCGAATGACCACGGCATTCTCCAGGCTGCCGCCCTTGATCAGCCCCTTCTCCAGCAGCGGCTGCACTTCCTCGTAGAAAACGAAGGTGCGGGCGAGCGCGATCTCCTTGGCGTAGTTGCCCGTCTCCGGATTCCAGGTGCGGAACTGCGTGTGCTTGCCCAGATGGTTGGCGTTGGTGCAGCTGATCTCGAAACGATCGGAAGGCCAGGCGATGAGATATCCGCCGTCGCGGCTAGTGACGCGGATCGGCTCATGCAGCTCGTACTCGGCCACGGGGGCGTCGAGTTCCTGCTTGCCGGCTTTTTCTAACAGCTCAATGAAAAGCCGGCCGGAGCCGTCGCCGATCGGCGGCTCGTTGGCGTTGATCTCGATCACGGCGTTGTCGATGCCCAGTCCGCGCATGGCGGATAGCAGGTGCTCGACCGTATGGATTTTCACGTTGCCTTCGCCCAGCGTGGTGGCGCGCTCGACCTGCTTCACGTTGTCGATGTGCGCAGCAACGGTCGGCTCATCGGCCAGGTCGATGCGCTTGAAAACGAAGCCGGTGTTGGCCGCGGCCGGCCGCACGGTCAGCGTGACTTCCGTCCCGGTATGGAGGGCAAAGCCCTTGACCGATTGAACGTCGCGGACAGTGGTTTGCTTGAGGCTGGCCATTCCAAGATGTAACCGGTTTTAGGCCTTGATGGCGAACGGAAATTGCAGGCGTCGACGTCTGGAATGTCCGAGGACGGCAGCTCCAACGGAGTCGAGGACCACGCCGCCATTGGAGGAATGATCGCCGTCAACTTTCCCTCCCAGGTTTTGGCACTTGCTGGCTGATTCAACCCAGTGCGCCTAGATTCCATGATGAAAACAGTTCGCTTCACGGAGGTGGTGAAGAAAAGCGGCAAGCCCGAGGTTTACCTGTTGTTGAGCAAGGATGACAAACCCTTCCACAACGCGCTTCGGCAGGATCGCATCATGTCGCTGGTCGGCGGAGTGGATGGCGCGAAAACGGAACATGGCGTGGTCGGTTATGACGCGGCGCGTCACGGCCAGCTTCTGCTCTTTCCGCGTTCGCTGAAATCCTTTGTTCACGCTCGGATCGTTGGGATCAAATTTGATTCCTTCGCGGAACCCACCGCAACGGAACTTCCCGCGAGAAGCAAGCCGGCCAAGCCCGCCCGGCATCGGCCAGCCGAGGTCCGCCATGAGAAAGCCGCGCCGGCCACGCCAGAAAAATCAAAGGTCATCGCCGAACGAAAGGTCGAGAAGGTCATTCCGTTTCCCAAGGTAAAACCGGCACCCCCTCCTGCCGAGTTGAGCCTGGACCAATTGAAGGCCAAGGCCCGACAGGCGCTGCGTGCCCTGGAAAAAAATAATGCGGTTACTGCGTACAAACTGCTGAAGGAGATCGTCTCGTGATCATCCCGCAGGACGTTGTGCGAGCCGGCACAAGGATCAGGAGGATCGTTGCGCCCGGTAAGCCCTGGCCAAAATGCTGACCGGGTGCATGACCTCAATATCCGCGCCGCGGGCGGCGAGGCCGTTCTGGATTTGCAGGAGGCAGCCGGGATTGCCGGTGGCGACAACTTCCGCGCCGGTGGCGGCGATGTGGTCCAGCTTGCGTTGGAGTAGCTTGTCCGACATCTCCGGCTGGATGAGGTTGTAGATGCCGGCACTGCCGCAGCACCACATCGACTCGGGGAGCGGCGCAATGTCCAGGCCCGGGATGGCTGCGAGCAGCTCGCGCGGCTGTGCGGTGATCTTCTGGCCGTGGCAGAGATGGCAGGGATCGTGGTAGGTGACGCGGCCCTCGATCTCGACGCGCGGCGCCTCCACGCCGATCTCCAGCAGCCACTCACTGATGTCACGCACCTTGGCCACCCACTGTTCCGCCTTGGCGGCGTAGGCGGGATCATTTTTTAGCAACCGGTCGAAGTGCTTGAGGTGGGAACCGCAGCCGGCGGCATTGCTGATGATGGCATCGAGCGAGTCGAGTTCGAATTGGTCGATGAGTCGACGCGCGTAGCTCTTGGCCCATTCGTACTCGCCGTTGTGCGCATGCAGGGAGCCGCAGCAGGCCTGGTGTGAGGGAGTGACGACATCGCAGCCGTTGGCGAGCAGGACATCCACGGTGTCGCGGTTGATGTCGCTGTAAATAAGGTCCTGCACGCAACCGGTGAGCACGCCCACGCGGTGGCGGGCGGTGCCGGGCGCCTTCTCCCCGGCCTGGATGAGCTCGGGCGAGAACTCGCGCCGGACCACGGGCGTTTTCGCCTCCAGCCGCCGATACCGTTCCGGCAGCCATTTCAGCAGCGTGGCGCGGAGGAGCTTTTGAACGCCGAGGACGCGGTAAAGGAAAAGAAAGCGGCCGAGCAGCCGGAGTTTCCACTGCCGCTCAAAAAGGAAATGGAGCAGGAAATAGCGCGACAGGCGGCGCAGGGGCGAGCGCGGCGCCTGCTTTTGCTCCGCCTCTGCGCGCGCCATTTCGAAGAGCTGCGTGTAATCGACGCCGGCCGGGCAGGCCGTCTCGCAGGCCAGGCAGCCGAGGCAGAAATACATTTCGTCCTGAAATTGCTTCGTCGCCTCCAGCTTGCCGTCCGCGATTGCGCGCATGAGCGCGATGCGGCCGCGCGGGCTGTTGCGTTCCGCCTTGGTCTCGACGTAGGTCGGGCAAGTCGGCAGGCACATGCCGCAGTGCATGCACTGCTGCACGACGGCGTAGTCGAGATCCGTGAGGTAACCCACGGCGTCGACGTTCGCATTTCGAGGCCGCGGTACAAGTCCCGCGATTGACACGCGGCGGCTGGCTGCTTGCCTCGGGGGATGAGCGAACTTGCCGTGGGTGCGCCGGCGCCCGCTTTCTCCCTGTCGGATCAATCGGGGAAGATGGTGACCCTCGCCGACCTCGCGGGCCGGACGGTGATCATTTACTTCTATCCAAAGGACGACACGCCCGGCTGCACGGCGGAGGCCTGCTCGTTCCGCGATAGCCACGAGCTGCTGGAGGAACGGGGCGTGACCGTGCTCGGCATCAGCCCGGACAGCGTGCAGTCCCACGCGAAGTTCGCGGCGAAGTTCCACCTCCCCTTCCCGCTGCTTTCCGATGAGGGCCACAAGGTCGCGGAAGCCTACGGGATGTGGGTGGAGAAAAGCATGTACGGCAAGAAGTACATGGGGGTGGAGCGCAGCACTTTTGTCATCGATGGCACGGGCCGCATTGCGGCGATCCATCGCAAGGTGAAACCCGATGAGCATGCGGGCGATCTCCTGAAAACGCTCTAGGGGAGGGCGCGGCGGCCAACTTCTGCTTGGCAACGCGGGCGCCGCGCCGACACAATAGGTTATGGCTCAGGACCTTTTCGCCAACGCCTCGCTCTTCACGCCCAAGGAGCCGGAGTCTCTGGCCGCCCTGGACATCAGCGAGCAGGTGATCGCGGGCCTGATCCTGCGGCTGATGCACGTGAACAACGTGATGGTCGCGCACGAGCTGGCGGCGGAAATCTGCCTGCCGTTCTACAACGTAGTCGAGCCCGTGCTGGATACCCTGCGCGAAAGCCGGCTCATCGAGATCACGCGCGGCGACCGCGCCTCGGTGTCGTATATCTTCAGCATCACCGACGCGGGGCGAGCGCGGGCGCTGCAGTACTTCGAGCAGACCAGCTACGTGGGCCCGGCGCCCGTTTCGCTCGACACCTACGTGCGGATCATCGCCGAGCAATCGCTGCGCAACATCAGCGTAGGTGCGGACCGGCTGCGCGAGGCGTTTCAGGGGCTGGTCTTCGACGAGCGCATTCTCGAGCAGGTCGGGCCGGCGGTGAACTCCGGGCGCTCGATCTTTCTCTACGGTCCCCCCGGCAACGGCAAGACGTCCATCTGCGAGCGCATCGTGAAATCGTTCGGCGGCTCGATCTTCATTCCGCATGCGATTGAGATCGGCGGGTCAATCATCAAGGTGTTCGACGAGTACAACCACGAGCCCATTCCGCCGAATCACGACATCCGGCTGCAGGATAAGTACGACCGCCGCTTCCGGCTGATCGAGC
>CAJCIA010000177.1 GCA_903970275.1 Betaproteobacteria bacterium | reverse complement strand
TCATAGACCGCCGCTACAGAAGACAAAAGCTCTGCAGCTTGCTTCGTTTCGTCAGAAGGGCTAATTCCCTTTGGGATGCTGCTGCTGCGCGCCTTGCTTCTCTGGGCGTTGGTGTCGGTGCACATCGCGGGCGGCGCGGTGCTCTTCCGGCGGATCTTCCCGCGCGATTCGACCTGGTTTGGGTTCATTGTCCCGGCGCTGGCCTTCTGCCTGGGGCTGAATTTTCTCGAGCACTTCGTCGCCGTGCCGTCGCTGCTTGGGCTGCTGCCCTTCACCACGCTGGGCTCGCTCCTGCTGCTCGCGCGACCCGGATTCGATTGGCGCGACTGGCGCCGGTCGCTGCGCGAGGACGACGCGGCTGGCCGTGTCGCCGCATGGCGCGATCTGCGGCTGCCCGGCGGAATCTTCCTCGGCTCCTTCGCGTTCGCATTTTTCATCCGCTGCCTGCAGCCCAGCGTGCTCGCCTCGTCGGACGGTCTTTCCGACCTGAACCTGATCGCCAACTTCCTCCACGGCGAGACGCTGCCGCCCACCGACGGCTGGATGCCGCCCTTCAAGCTCGAGCATTACTACACGTTTCAGCACTACGCCGCCTCTGTGCTCATCCGGCTTTTCGGCGTTGATCTCGGCACGGGCGACAATCTTGCCCACGCGATTCTCATGGGATTTGTCTGCTTCGCCGCGGGCGCGGTGGGCTGGCGCATTTCCGGTCGGAGATGGGTCGCGATCCTCATGCCCGCGCTGATCCTTGCCGCCGCCACGGGATCGAGCGCCTACCTGCTGTTGACGGAAACCGACCCGAGTCCCTGGGTCATGACCAACCTCACCGGCGGCCTCGATCATCCCGATCACAACCCGATCTGGCGCCTGCTGGCCACGGCGCCCTTCCGCGAGCGGCTGGAGCTGCAGGTGCCCGGCTTGTGGACGTGGCGCGAGGAATATCATCCCAATGCCGGCGGCCATTTTCTCACGTTGTGCGCTGTCTGGATGCTGGCGGACTTGCTGCGGCGTGGGCGGCAGGACTGGCCCTGGATCGGCGCGGCGCTGGTGCCGTTTTTCGCCATCGTCACCTCAACCTGGGCGCTTCCTCTAACCGGGCTCCTGTGCGGCGTGGGGCTGATCACGGCCTGGCGCAGCGGTCTTCGTCCCGCCAACGGCTTCTTTACCGGCGGCGCTATCGCCCTCGGGCTCGTGGCACTGTGGCCCGTGTTGATGCCGATCTTCACCGCGCCGAATTCGCCGCCCATGATGTGGAATCACCGCGAATGGCGCACGCCGCTGTACGAATTCCTGATCCAGTGGTGGCCCGTCATCATCCCGTGGCTCGCGCTCTTTCCCGGCTGGTTCAAGTTGCCGCCCGCGGTCCGCATCGTGCACGCGGTGGTTCCGCTCATGCTGATTGGCATCGAGTTCATCAACATCGAGGACGGCCGCTACAACACGATCGAGAAGATGTGGGGCTACACGTTTGGCGCCGGGTTTGTGGCCTTCTTTGCCGCGGTTGCGGCGCGGCGCGGCATCGCTTCCCGCCTGGTCACCGGGCTGGTCGTTCTTTCGTCCACCATTGCCATGTGGGGGTGGCTGCACAACACCTTCAAATCGCTCGATGCGAAGGACGTCTGGCACCTGGAGGGCGACGGCATCCTGCGCCTCAATCCGCAGCGCGCGCGCCTGCTCCAGTCGCTCGCCCAACTGCACGGGGCGACGATTCTGACCGGCACCGTGATTTGGGATTACAACGATTCGCCCGCGCTCGCGGTCTTCAGCGGCAACCGCGCCTACATCGCGTGGACTTGGTCGGAGTTCCACTACGGCCACGGCGGCGAGAGCGATTTCCGCGCAAACCAGGTGAACGACTTTTACGCGGGCAAGACGGCCGACCCGCTCCCCTTCCTCGAAGGCCACGACATCGCGGCCGTCGTCATCTGGCCGGACGACAACATTCCCGACGACCTCCTGACGAAGCTGAAGCAGCAGTTGGCCTCGCGCTATGCCTATGTCGATGCGAGAGGCGACGGGCCGAACAATGCCGGCGTCTTTCTTCGGGAATCCAGCCTGTCCAGAATTTCATCCGGGGCGACCCGGTAATTTTGACATGAAACCCGTCCCGGTCCCTGGTTCTCCAGAAACCGCAAAGCGGCCGGTTGAGGACTCCCACCGCCCCCGCAAGCGGAACTGGAAACGGACCCTGAACCTGGACCTGAGATGGCTGGGGCTGTGGATCTTGTTTCTCATCGCGATCGCCCTTCGGGTCTACGAGCTGGCCAGTCATCATTGGCCGGCGTACCTCCACGACGTCTCCTCCCACGTGCAGTATGTCGAATATATCAGCAGCCACCATCGCCTTCCCCCGGTGGACGACGATCTGGAATATCCGCAGCAACCGCTTTATTACCTCTTGGCCGCGCCTTTCTACGACGGGGGCAAGAGCACCGATGAAAACATGGACCGACTGGCGCCGCTCGGCTGTGGCTTCTCGATCCTGGCCCTTGGCTTGATTTTCGCGTCGCTCCGCCAGTTGTCTTCCTGGCTGCTTCGTTACGGGCTGTTCGTTTTTATTGCCTTCAATCCTGCCTTCATTCTCGCCTCGTGTTTCGTTGGCAACGACGGCCTCGAGGCCTTTTTCGGATGCCTCTACTTCTATTGCCTGCTCCGGATCAATCGCCAGCCGCGTAGCACCGGGTACTTTCTCATCTGCGTAGGGGCGCTTCTGGGCGCCCTTTGCACGAAACTCAACGCGGTCGCCTTGCTCGCGGCGGTCCCCTGGATCCTATGGCGAAAGGCACGCTGCGACCGGGGATGGCGGCCGACGCTCTGGCGTCTTGCCGGAATCGCCACCCTATTAACGGTCTGGAGCGGGGCCATGCTGGATCGCGCGTGGAACCGCGAGAATCACACCTTCGTTTTTGTCCACGCCTGGATCTGGGATTACCTGGAGATCAAGGAACGTCCGGCCGTTTATCTCTTTTCCTTTCGCTTCCCGGAGCTGATCGCGGCGGGCCAGGCCACGACCACCGAGAACACCCCGAATCGCGTGCGCTTTTCCTTTCCCACCTGGGAATACGGCAACATGCTTCTGGGTGAATTCGGTTATGACGACGATCCGTACATCGGGACGCTGTCCCGCGCGGTTCTTCTGACCGGAGCCATTCTTCTTTTTGGGGTCGGCCTTTCAGTGGCCATCTTCTTCCTCTCCCGGCCGTTCTGGTCCTGGCGGCATTTTTTCAGCCTGCACGGCACCGCGCTGCTTCTGGTTGCCGGCTCGACGGCTCTGCTCTTGTCCTACGTGCATTCGTTTCCCAACACCTGCAATGCCGACTACCGCTTCCAGTCTCCCACGTTTCCGTGGATGGCCTATGGCATTGGACGCGGCCTCAGCGCCTTTCCCCGGTCGCCATTGTGGCGTTATGCCGTGATCGTCTTCATGGGCGCGTTCACGCTGGCCAGCGTGGGCCTCATCGCACTTCTGTTTACCCGCCACTAACGAGCGCCGTCTTTTCAAGGCGCAGAATGAACTGCGCGGCATCCAGCAGGTTGGCGGCGTAGTGATGCGGAGGCCGGCGCAGCTTCTCGCGGTAGCCGCGCTCGATAAAGATCGTGGTGCATCCGGCGGCATGGCCGCAATCGATGTCGCGCCACCGATCGCCGACGAGGTAGCTGCGCGCCACGTCTATCTTCAGCGTACGAGCCGCATCGAGCACCATGCCGGGCGCAGGCTTGCGACGATAGGCGTCCGGAGCCTCGTCGTCCGCCGCGGGGCAAACCTCGATATGATCGATGGGCAGCGTGGCGCGAAGAAGCGCGTGCATCTCGTCGATCATCGCCATCGATTGCGTGCCACGGCCCACGTCCGGCTGGTTGGTCACGATCACAAGCCGAAAGCCCGCGCGCTGGAGCAGCTCACAACCTTCCTTCGCCTCGGGATAGAGGCGGAAACCCGCTGCGTCCTTCGGCGGGTAGGGGATACCGTCCCGAATTTCCGGCACGTTGAGCACGCCGTCGCGATCGAGAAAAACGGCGCGGAACATCCTACCCTCCGGCAGACGATTCCCACTTCGTTTCCATCCGCTTGAGGTCGGGATGCGAGACGAGCAGGTGCCAGATCACGGCCTGGAACGTCTCGGTATGCGGCGTGATCGTGGCGGCATTTACCGTCGGCACGATGACCACTGCGGTGCCGGAGCGCGCGGTGTAGCCGCCGTCGCGGCCCACAATGCCCAGTACGGCCGCGCCGCGCGCCCGGGCCAGTTCCACGGCGAGCACGAGATTCGGGCTGATGTTGCGCGCCATGTCACCGCCGCCGACGGAAAGGATAAAAATCGCGTCCTTGTCGCTGAGCCGGCTCGTCTCCAGCCACGAGGCGAAAACCGTGCCCCAGCTCTCGTCGTTCGTCCGCGCGGTCAGCTCGGCCACGTTGTCGGTCGGCGCATAGCACTCGATGCCGGCGATCTTGCGGAAATCGTTCACCGCATGCGAAGCATTTGCCGCGCTGCCGCCTACGCCAAGGATGAAAAGACGGCCGCCCCGCGCCCGCACCGCGACAAGTTGCTGCACCAGCCGATTAATGGCTTCCAGGTTGATCAGTTCCGCGATTTGCCGGACTTCCTGGAGGTAGTCACGAATGAAGTTCATGCGCGCGTCCGTAGATGGGACTCTAAATCCGCCAGCCCGTGGTGCGAGCCAATTTCGAAGTAGCGCTGTGTCACCTCGAAGCCGGCCAACTGACCTGCGCGCGCCAGCCTGCTCTGCAAATCAGAGAGATCCGCAATCTCGCCACTGTCGCGCACCGGCTCGGCGTTAAAGATACCCAAGCCGTAATCAACATGCCGCATCTCAGGGCGGTGCTCACGCTTGCCGTAGGCGCGGACGAGGCCGGCCTCCAGGCAGGCATTTGCCGGCTCCGTGGCCAGCTCCTGCGGAATCACCGTCATGAGGGCCGGCGCCGCCTGTTGACGGTAGGCCGTCCACACCGCGCGGTAATCAATTTCAAGATACGAGTCGCCATAGAGCGTGAAGAACTCCGGCCCGAGCAGCGGCAGCGCGCGGCGCAACGCTCCGGCCGTTCCCGCCAGCGCGGGGCCGTCATGGGAATAACTCAGCTCGACGCCAGAGGCGCGGCCATCACCAAAGGCTTCTTCGATCTGCTCTCCCAAATGTCCAACGCACAGCACGACTCGGCGCACGTCCTGCGACCGCAATAGCTCGAGCTGGTGGGCGAGAAAAGGCCGGCCTGCCACCGACACGAGCGACTTGGGCATCCGTTCCGTCAGCGGCCGCAGTCGCGTGGCCAGGCCGCCCGCGAGAATGGCCACCGGCGGCAGGGGCGCGCTCATCACTGGTTGGTCACGACCGTGGTGCCCTGGAAATCGAACTGGAACCGGACCTCGTTGAGCCCCTTGTCGCGCATCGCGCGCAGGAGGCGCGGGCGGTCACTCGCGTAGAAAAGCAGGAAGCCGCCGCCGCCGGCGCCCACCAGCTTTCCGCCCAGCGCGCCGTTCGCGAGCGCGTGGTCGTAGCAGTCATCGATCGCGCTGTTCGTCATGCGGGCGGAGCGCTGTTTCTTGTGCCGCCAATGTTCGTCCATCAGTCGGCCAAAGTCGGCCAGGTCGCCATCCTCCAGAGCGCGGCGGCTGCGCTGGCCGAGCTCCTTGATGTAATCGAGGTGATGCGTCATCGCCACGTCCCCGTCGCGGCTGCGATCGTCCTGCTCCGCCAGGATGGAAGAAGCCGCACGCGAGTAGCCGGTGAAGAAAAGCACGAGGTTGTCCTCGAGTTCCTCGCGCCGCTCCGCGCTCATTGCCAGCGGCCATGCCTTCACCGTGTCGTCCGGCAGGAACTCGAAGCAGGTTAGGCCGCCGAACGCCGCGATGTACTGGTCCTGCTTTCCGATCGGCTCCTTCAGGCGCTGCAGCTCGATCTCGCACGCCTGTGCCGCGAGCTGCTCGGGATGCACCAGGTCGTGCCGCCAGACATGCAGCGCCTTGAGCAGCGCGGTGGTGAAGCTGCCGGAGGAGCCCAGCCCGGTGCCGGCCGGGATGTCGGCGAGCGACGTGATCTCCAGGTAACGCCCCTCCATGCCGAGCAAATTGAGGGCCTCGCGCACGATCGGATGCTCGACCTGACCGGCATGGGCCACGCGTTCCAGCTTCGACGTCTTGACGATCAACTCGTCGTTGAAGGTGCGGTGCAGCGTGATGTAAACGTACTTGTTGATCGCGCCCGCGATGAGAAAGCCGCCGTGCCTGCGGTAGTACGAAGGGAGATCGGTGCCGCCGCCGCCGAGCGAGATGCGCAAGGGAGAGCGGACGATCAGCATCGGCGTGCAGGCATCCTATCGCCGGGAGGAACGCTTTCCGATCAAATTCAGCCGCGCCCGTTTTGGCGGTAAATCTCGTCGACGATCAGCAGCGTGGCGAAGGCGTCCCGCAGCCCCGGCGCCGGTCGCGTGCCGTCGGCAATGTCACGCTCGAACGCCTCGATCTCCGCGCGCCAGGATTCGTCTTCGCCGGAGAACTCGAAATAGTTTCTCATCTCGGGCGGACCCATCTCCGGCTTCATCTGGTAATGGGCGAGCCGCTCCAGGCCATAACTGCCGCCGAAGCCATCGATCTGCAACTTGCCGTTGCGTCCGTAGATCTCGAGCGAGAAGAGATTCTTCCATTCGCTGCAACTCGCGTGCAGCCAGGCGACCGCGCCGCCCGCGGTTTTTAGTTCCAGGAACGCGTTGTCCTCCACCTTCATGTCCCAGAAAAGCGTGGGCACACTGCCGCGCACGCTGGCGAAATCGCCGAGGAACCAGCGTGCAAGATCGATCAGATGCACGCCCTGGTCGATCAACTCGCCGCCGCCGGAAATTTCTTGTTGCGCGCGCCATTCCTTCTCGTAGCCGACGCGCCCGCCATGGCCGTATCGACCGCGCACGCACATGAG
>CAJCIA010000176.1 GCA_903970275.1 Betaproteobacteria bacterium | reverse complement strand
GTGCTGCGCTCGCTCATGCTCGTGTCGGGAATCTTCTTCGGCATCGACAAGCTCCCCACCGCCTACCACGCCTATTTCTACCTCAACCCGATGGCCATTCTCATCGAGGCGTATCGCACGGTGCTGCTGTTCGGGCACTGGCCCTCGTGGCCGCGCCTGGCCGCGCTGGCCGCGGCGTGCGCCGTGATCCTCGTCTTCGTGCTCGCGCTCTACCGCCGCATCGACCTGTCGGTGGTCAAGGCGATCAACCGCTGATGAACCCGCTCATCTCGCTGCAGGAAGCCGGCCTGTGCTACCGGCGCGCGACCGGCTTCTTCAAGGGGCAGCGTTCCGAGTTTTGGGCGCTCAAGTCGGTTAGCCTTGAGATTCACGCCGGCGAGACGCTGGGTATCCTCGGCCGCAACGGCGCGGGCAAGAGCACGCTCATGCGCATCCTCGCCGGCATCATCCTGCCGGATCGCGGCACGCTGCACGCGCAGCCCGGCCTGCGCACCACGCTGCTTTCCATCGGCGTCGGCTCCCATTCCACGCTCAGCGGGCGGCAGAACGCAATCCTCAACGGCATGATGCTCGGCGCCACGCGCAAGCAAATGATCGCGCGGCTGGACAAGATCAAGGAGTTCTCCGAGCTGGGCGATTTCTTCGAGGCGCCGATCTATACTTATTCCAGCGGCATGCACGCGCGGCTGGGATTCGCGACCGCGATGGAGGCCGACCCGGACATCATGCTCATCGATGAGATGCTTTCCGTTGGCGACAGTAGCTTCCAGCAGAAGTCCGCCGAGGCGCTGATGGCGCGCCTGAAATCGGGCAAGACGGCCGTCCTCATCTCGCACGACGCGCGCACCATCGCCCGCCTCTGCAGCCGCGCCGTTTGGATCGAGGAGGGAACCGTCGCCGCCGCCGGCGCGCCCGACGAGGTGAGTAAGAAGTACGAGGAAGCGATGCGGCAGAAAACCGCCGCTTAGCGTCAAAAAATTAGCGCCTGCGCCGCCGCCCGCTAGATTACGGACATGGCCTGGCAGGTGGAAATGCGCGGCGGCGAACGCGCCGGGAGCATCCACTTGCCGCAGCTCGATCTCTGGCTCGATGCGCACCGGCCCACCGACACGTCGTTCGTCTCGCATGCGCATTTCGATCACCTGGCGACGCACAAGCGGATCATCACCTCGGCCGGCACGGCGCGGCTGATGGCCACGCGGATGCCGGGGGAGCGCGAGGAAATCATCGAGCCCTTCCGCCAGCCCTTCGCCTTCGGCGATACGGAGATGACGCTTTATCCCGCGGGCCATATCTTCGGCTCGGCCATGCTGCTGGCCACGCGGGAGGGGGAATCGCTGCTCTACACCGGCGACTTCAAGCTGCGGGCCGGCCGCTCGGCGGAGCGATGCGAGCCGCCGCGCGCCGACGTCGTGATCATGGAGACGACCTTCGGCCTCCCGCGCTACGTCTTCCCGCCCACCGCCGACGTGCTCGCCGCCATCATCAAGTTCTGCCGGCAAACGCTGGAAGATGGCGAAGTGCCGGTGCTGTTCGGCTACTCGTTGGGCAAGAGCCAGGAAATCCTCAGCAGCTTGGCCGAGGCCGCGCTGCCGATCATGCTTCATCCGCAAACCGCGAAAATGACGCGCATCTACGAGGAGCTCGGCCAGACGTTCCCGGCCTATCGCCCGTTCGCGCCGAGCGAGGTGGCCGGGCACGTGGTGGTCTGCCCGCCGCAGGCGAATCAATCGGCGTGGCTGCGCAAGATCAAGCCACGCCGTACCGCCGCGGTCACCGGCTGGGCCAGCGATCCCGCGGCCATCTATCGCTATCAATGCGACGCGGCCTTCCCGCTGAGCGATCACGCCGATTACGCGGACCTGCTAAAATTTGTCGAGCTGGTGGATCCGAAACGCGTCTACACCGTGCACGGCTACACGGAGGAATTTGCACGCACGCTGCGCGATCGCGGCATCGAGGCTTGGGCGCTCGGCAAGGACAACCAGCTCGAGATCGCCATGGCGGAGCTAAACCGGCGGCCGCTGGTCCAGCCCGTGCGATCGGCCGGCCAAGCGGCGCCCGCGATGATCGAGGCCGGCAACCTTGACCCGAACGAGTCGCTTGCCTTCGCCAACGTGGGCGAGAAAAGCGGCGCCACCACGCGCAAGCTGGAGAAGGTCGAGCTGTTGCGGACCTACTTCGCGTCCGTTGCGCCCGAGACGCTGGGTCCTGCCGCGGTCGCGTTCACGGGACGGCCGTTTCCTTCCGCGGACGGGCGCGTGCTGCATCTTGGATGGGCCATCATCAAGGGCGCGCTTCTCGCTATTTCCGGGATGAGCGAGGCCGATTATCGCGCGACCTACCAGCGCTACAGCGACACGGGCGACACGGCGCAGGCCCTCCTGCAGGGCCACACCACGCACGAGCCGTGGCCCATCGCGGATTGGCCGCGCTTCTTCGGCGAACTCGCCGCCACGCGCGGCCCGCTGGACAAGAAGACCGTGCTGCAGGCGCGCTTGGCGCGGCTCGATCCGCTGGCGGCGAAATATCTTATCAAGATCATCACCGGCGACCTGCGCATCGGATTGAAGGAGGGCCTGGTGGAGGAGGCCATTGCGGCAGCGTTCGACCGGTCCTCTGAGGCGATCCGGGAAGCCAACATGCTGAGCGGTGATCTGGGCGCGACCGCGCGCGCCGCCCGCGACGGCACGCTGGACCGGCTAGAACTGCGCACGTTCAACCCCATCCACTTCATGCTCGCGAGTCCCGAGCCAACGGCGGAAGCGATCGTCGAGCGGCTGGGCGATCCGATCTGGGTGGAGGAAAAGTACGACGGCATCCGCTGCCAGGTGCACAAGGAAGGCGCGCGCGTGGAACTTTATTCGCGCGAGTTGCGGCGCATCACTGGCCAGTTTCCCGATCTGGCCGCGCGCGTGAAGGAGATTCCTGCCGACTTCATCGGCGACGGTGAGTTGCTCGCCTGGCAGGACGGCCGCGCGTTGCCGTTCGCGGAGTTGCAAAAGCGACTGGGCCGCAAGGGCGATGACTTTTTTCTCGGCGCGGAAGTGCCCGTGTCGCTCTGGCTCTACGACCTGATCGGGTTCAGCGGGCGCAGCCTGCTCAAGCTGCCCCTGCGCGAGCGCCGCGCACAGCTGGACGCGCTGCCGCTCGTCCCGCGCATCGAGCGCGCTCCGCTTCAGCAGGTGAGCGGCGCCGCGGCGGTCGAGGCCGCGTTTCTCCAAGCGCGCAAGCGGGGCAACGAGGGACTGATGGCCAAGGACCCGGCGTCGCTTTACCTGCCGGGCCGGCGCGGGCTCGCGTGGCTAAAGCTGAAGAAAGCCTACGCGACGCTCGACGTCGTGGTTGTCGGGGTCGAGTGGGGTCATGGCAAGCGGCGGCATGTGCTGAGCGATTACACCTTCGCTATCCGCAACGAGGCGACAGGCGAACTGCTGCCGGTCGGCAAGGCTTATTCCGGGCTCACTGATGTCGAGATCGCGCAGTACACTGAGTTTTTTATTCAGCACACGCTGGAGGATTTTGGCCGCTACCGGCTGGTGCAACCGGTAGTCGTGCTGGAGGTCGCGTTCGACACCATCCAGAAAAGCGACCGCCACGCCTCGGGTTACGCCCTGCGCTTCCCGCGCATCCTGCGCATTCGCGATGACAAGCCGGTGAGTGAGATCGATACGCTGGCCTATTGCCGCGACTTGGCCGAACAGGCGCTGCACGGCTGGAAAACCGAGGCTCCCGCGTCGTGATCTCTGCCGCCGAAGCGCAAGCGGGACAAGCGGCCTACGACCAGGTCGCCGCCTTTGCCGCGCTGCGCCGCCGGCGCATGGGACTCATCTACGCGCTCTTTCCGGTGCTCTTCGCCGTCATGGCGGCGGCGGCTTTCGTTTACGGTGTGATGACGGTCGCTATCATCTGCGGAGCGACAGCAGTCGCAGATGCGATCTTCACGGCCTGGAAATGGCAACAGCTTCGCTCGACGGATGAATGCAACCGGGCGCTGCTCGTGCGGCTACAGACACAGCATGGCGACGATTTGCCCTGGCTCGAGGCCGAGCGGCAGATGGCGGAAATCCGCCAAATTCAAGCCGAGGAATCGCGCCTTGGTCCGAGCCCCGACGAACCTAGATGATCGGGCTGAAGAGCCAGCGGATCAGCATCCAGATGACGCCGCCAATGTGCATGAGGACCGGCCCGAAATAGAACATGCCAAGCAGCACCAGACCCAGCACGATGGACAGCACGGTCCAGGCTTTGCCGAAGAACGGCGCGAATTTCGGGGCGGGGTCCGGGCTCATGCGGATAGCTATAGCGCGTGAGCGCCGTTTCGCAATCCCGCAGCTCTGTCCTGTAGCGGCGGTCTGTGACGCCGACGCGCATCCTAACGATATCGACCGCGCGGCGGTCATAGACGCCGCTAGAGATGACAGCTTGTCGGCGAAATATCTTGAGCGCCTACGGCGTCGCGCCGCTCTTGAACGCCTTCAGCGGCGCCGCGTCCTCGAAGGTCTTGTAGTAGGGATCGAGCGGATAGCAGCCCGAGCGCAGGCCGATGCGCGGCGCGGTCGTGCAGTCGCTGAAGGTGCGGCAGATCAATTTCGGCTCGAGCAATTTCCCCGCGGTCGTCGCGTCGGCCAGCACGTGCGGATAGGAAAGCACCATGCGGCCAAGGCCGACGAAATCGACCAGGCCGTTGCGCACATAATACTGCGCCACGTTGGGCAGGTAATCCTGCAGGTACGAGTACGCCGAGCCGACGAGCAGCAGGTTGGGGAATGCCGCCTTCAATTCCGCCACCACCTTGAGCTGGCGCACCACGGAGATGAGCGGGTCCTCATGCGGCTGGTAGCCGTCGGAGGGCGGATAGGCCGCCGGGCGCTGGATGTGCGGATTATAATAGGGGCTGCCGGCGGAGAGATTCACCAGCTTGATGTCGAGGTCGGAGAGCAACTGCAGAAACTGCTTCGTCTCGGTCAGGTCGTACTCGAGCGGGTTCTCCTGGTTGACGCCGAAGCCGTAGCGATAGGGCAGGCACTTCGAGAAATCCTCCGGCATGCCCGGGCCAGGCTTGGCCGGCTGCGAAAGCGCGGGATCAGGCCGGAAGGGCACGAAGTCGAACGCGCTCAGGCGCACGCCGATGGCGAGCCCGGGCGCCGCCGCGCGGATGCCGGCAACAATCTCGCGGACCATCCGCGTGCGGTTCTCGAACGAGCCGCCGTAAGGCCCCGGTCGCGTGTGCGCGCCGAGGAACTCGTGCAGCAGGTAACCGTGGCAATGCTTGATGTCGACGAAGTCAGCGCCGATGTCGGCCGCGACCTTGGCCGCCGCGATGTAGGCGTCCACCAGCTCGCGCAGCTGGTCGTCGGTGAAAATTTGGTCGTCGCTCTGGACGTTGAATTTCGTGTCGAGCAGCGGATGGCGGTAGGCGATGCGCGACTCCCACACCTTGCTGTGCGGGCGGCAGAAGCGGCCGGAATGGGTTAGCTGGAAGCCGATGACGACGTCGTCCGTTGTGCCGAACTTCTCGCGATGGGCGTTCAGCAGCGTTTCGCGCAGCTGCGCAATGCCGGCCTGATTCTCGCGGTTGATGATGAGCTGGCGCGGATTGGCGCGGCCGTCGGGCCGCACGGCCATGGCTTCGCCGCCCCAGATCAGCTTCGCGCCGCTTTCGCCAAAGCGCTGCCAGCGCCGGATCATCGGCTCAGTCACGCCGCCGGTCGCGGTGCCGTCCCAGCCTTCCATCGGGTGGATGGCCCAGCGATTGCCAATGGTGCGGTCGCCCCAGGTGATGCCCTGCCGCAACGGCGACTGCTCGTTCGTGAGGATTTCGTCGTCGATGCCCAGCTCCAGGCCGAGCGAGGCGACGTGCTCGCGCAGCGCGGCGGTGGTCTTGAGCGTGGGGATGCGGACGAGCTTGAAGGGAGCGGTCATGAGATGAATTTAGCCGAGGTTGAAGAATTGGAGGTCGGGCTGGTTTTGCGCGGCGCGCTGCACCATCACGGCCAGCTCGCGCGCATGGTAGTCGCCCCACATGGAGGATTCGCCGCACGGCACGTGGCGACCGGGCGGGATGTAATCCCAGCCGTTCGGGCGATGATAAACCGAATGGAGGATGAGCCCCTCGTGATTGGGATCGAGTGAGAGATAAGGCTCGCTGAAAAGACGATGCGCCACGGTCAGCCCCGCCTGGTAATAGCGGATGCTTTTCTGCGCCTGGCCCGCGCGACCGAGATAACCGCCCAGCCGCAGGAGTCCCTGCGCCGCGATCGCCGCCGCGCTGCTGTCGACCGGTTCGTGCTCGTTGAAGGGCTCCGCGGGACGATGCAGATAATCGCCCAGGCGCACCAATTCGGGCGCGCCGGTGTCCCAGTAAGGGATGCCGTCTGTCGGCGAGTTCTCGATGTAGAAATCGGCGGTCGCCTCCGCCGCGGCCAGGAAGCGGTCGAGCACCTTTTGCTTGCCGCCATGTGCTTCGAATTCCGACTCGGGCCGCGTCTCGAGGAACTCGAGCTCCTCCGGATAACCGCAGAGAATCCAGGCCAGCCCGCGCGTCCACGTGGTGAAGCCGGAAAAGCCCTGCTGGCTGTTGGGGCAGCGGTAGGCGCCATTGACCACGTTGAAGATCGACTCGTGCGCCGTGCGGCCGCGCACGTCATAGGCGTCGCGCCCTTCGCCGAAATAAACCGCGTAGCGCGCCGTGGTCTCCGCATGCTGGAACAGCCGTTCCAAAAGCGAAATGGGACGGTCCATTTCCACCATCAGGCGATGACCGAGCTGGTGGCTCACTGCCAGTGCGCGCAGGGAACGGATGGTGTCCGCGAAAAGCGAATGCGGCCCATTGAAGGAATAGATGTAGCCGAGATCAGGCGTTAGCTGCGTCCAGCGCGAGGCCTGCACTGCGCCCGTGACCTTCAGCGCGAGCTCGTAGAAGTTGCGCTCCCACTCGTTCTCCGGGATGCGCTTCTCGTGCATGAGGCGCAGCAGGTTTCCGTAGGTGCTGACGTTGTTGAAGCCGTGATCATGCACGCCGATGTGCGTGAGGTGCCCGGCCATGTCGGCAAGCGTGTGGCGCCGCCCGATCTCCAGGAACGCCTCGTCGCCCGTGGCCTCAAACTGGTAAATGGCCGCGCCGAACTGGAAGCCCTGCGTCCACTCCGTCCAACCGCGCGAGGTGTACTCGCCCTTGATGGTGAAGACCGGCGTGCCGTCCTGCGGCTGCCACCGCTTTTGCAAGCGCTGGATTTTTTCGCCTGAGACGCGGAAAAGTTCCTGCACCTGCGGCAGCAGGGCGGACGGCGTGAGCTTGTGATCGATCTGCAGCATGGCGAAAAAGGCTTAGAGGCGGCGCAGGTGGAAACCGCCGTCGAGATCGATCGCGGCGCCGGTGGTAAACGGAAAGTGACCCTCAAGAATCGCCTTGGCCGCCAGCCCGACATCCTGCGGCGTGCCCCAGCGCTTCATCGGCACCAGGCCCTCGCCAAGCAGCTTGTCGTACTTGTCCTTTACGCCGGCGGTCATGTCCGTGGCCATGATGCCGGGACGAAGCTCCAGCACCTGCACGCCGCAATCGGCCAGCCGCACGGCCCAGAGCTGCGTGGCCATGGCAAGGCCCGCCTTGGAGATGCAGTACTCACCGCGATTGACCGAGGCCGCCGCCGCCGAGAGCGACGTGACGAAGATCAGCTTGTAGCCGCTGGCGATCCGGCTTTCGTCCGGATGCGCCAGCCAATGCCGCGCCGCCAGTTGCGAGAGAAAGTAGGGACCCTTCAAGTTGGTATCGAGCACCTCGTCGAAGATTTCTTCGGTCGCCTCCGTGATGTCGGCGCGAATGCGCGGTGCGATGCCGGCATTGTTGATCAAGGCGTCGAGCCGCCCGTAGGCGCTCAGCACTTCGTCGAAAAGCCGCTGCCGGTCCGCCGCCACACCCACGTCGCCGCCCACCGTGGCGAAGGTCTGGCCCTCGTTGGGGGCCAGCTTGCGGCAGGCGAGGGCGGTCTCTTCCGCCGCCTCACGATTGCGCGCGTAGTGAATGGCCACCGAAAATCCCGCGCCGGCCAGCGTCTCGGCAATGCCACGGCCCAAGCCGCGCGAGGATCCAGTAACCAACACGACGGGGGCATCCGTTTTCATGAGCCGTCCAGCCTCCCAAACCGAACCGCGCGAAGCAAGCTTAGACCCGTGAAGTAAATCGCCATCCCTGCAAGGTCACCTTTGCCACTGACAGCCTTTTCTCCGCCGCGAAGGTGTGCGGTTCCACGGGTTTCTAGGTGCCGTCTGCAGTCGTGGCGGCGCGTCGGCGCGCGAGCGAGGTCCGCGCGACCTGCAGCATGTCGCGCCGTGTGCGGTCGTGATTGCCCGTCAGGCTGTCGGGACGCACGCGATGGCAGACCAGGACGTCATCGAGGAGGTCAAGCCGCGCGCCGGCTTCCCGCGCCCGCAGGTACCAATCGAAGTCCTCGCCCACGCGCAGGCTGGGATTGAAATCGCCCACCAATTCAAAGACCTCACGCCGCATGACCGAGGCATAAAGAGAATAGGTCATCCATTTCTCGGCGCGCGGCGTCTGCACCCACGGCGGTACGGGATCGCCGGGATTGGAGAACATCCGCTGGTGGCACAGCGTGATGCTGGTTGCCGGGTTTGTGGCGAGATGCGCGATTTCCACACTCAGCTTGCCGGGCAGCCACAGATCGTCCGCATCGAGCCACGCGATAAGCTCCCCGTGAGCCACGGCGAGGCCCGCATTGCGCGCCGTGGCTACTCCACGATTTTCCTGCGTGATCAACGTCACGCCAGGGAACGCTTGTGCCACCGCGGCGCTCCCGTCGGTGGAACCATCGTCGACCACGATGATTTCCAGCGCGCGATGATCCTGCGCCCGAATGCTCTCGAGCGCCTCCCGCAGGAAGCGCTCGCAATTGAACACCGGGACGATGACGCTGACCGAGGGCTCCGACTTCACAGATTCATGCGGGGGCTTGGCGGTTTGCCAACCGGCTCGATGCAAAAACTAGGCGCGGCCCCTGGCCTCGCGCACGAGCTCCCATTCCTGCACGGTGCTAGCGCTCGGTCTTCTCCGTGGGATCGTTTTCCTCTGCCTCTCGCGCCGCTTGCACCATTTGATCGTGCTCGGCTTCGTTGACGCCCCCGGAAACCAGCTGCTCCCCGATGCTCCGACCTTCTTCATCTTCGTCGTCGTCGATGGAATTCGGCACTTGGTTTCCACTTGTACCGGGCACGGAATCTCTCGCTTCTTCCGAATCCGGGAGAAGCTCCAACGCGGCTTCATTCGGGTCAAGGTCGGTCCCTCCCGTCAGTTCACGTTTGGCCTGGGCGTAATCGGACTCGGAAACGTCTTTCGCCAACCGGCCGTTGACGAGCGCCAGTTCAATCGCGCGCGCCTCCACCATTTCATCGGTCACCGTGCCAATGCCTTTAAAGTTCTCAGAGATGATGCCCTTGGTCAGGGGATTTGTGTTCATCGGCTAATATACACGCTTACCGGACAGCGATGGAATTTACTTGGAAAACTCGGTCGTGGCCTTGCCGCGCAAGGAAGGTATCCAAAGTCCGGCTCGCACGTCGAGCGAAGCAACTGTCCGGTCAGTGACCGTGGATGAGAGGCGAATCCCGAGAGGGAGGGGAAGTGCACTCGGGGAGACTCGAACTCCCATGGGTTACCCCACACGCACCTCAAGCGTGCGCGTCTGCCATTTCGCCACGAGTGCAGGGAGGAGCAGCATACGGAGCGCGCCGGGTTTGTCACGCGGATTTAAGCTCAGCAGGAATATGGATGCATCCCAAGCCGATGGCCTCAAACTCAGGCGTGAGTGGCGCTCTTTCTCCGCGCAAACTCTATACCGGCCTGCGGAAGCGACCTTGGCGGCCGCTGCGCTCGCGCTGGCTCTCACTGGGATTTACGAGCAGGACGAGCTGGCGCGAGCGTTCGGTCGAGTGACTATTTGCGGGAGCCGCCGACACTGCAGGCGCGCGGGCGGATCACGACGGTTTGGCTGGGATGGAGCTGGACTGACCGCCCGCCAAGAGCATGGCGGGCGATCAGCCGCCCGTACTAGACCTGCAGGCGCCGCGTGCGGTAGGCCGCGAAAGCCAAGCCAGCCAGCGCAACACTCATCATGGACCAGGATGAGGGCTCCGGAACTGCCGTGAAGTTATACGTCACCGAGACAGGACCGCCGTATGAGCCATCGCCGCCCAAGGCAATGAAACCGGGTCCGGATCTAGGGCTGCCACCGGAAGTAAAGGGCGAACTTGCCAGACTGAAGGACACCTGTGGGGTCTCGTAGGCCGAGAAATCCGATACGGGGATAACGATGGAGGAGTTCGTTGTTTCGGTGTTGGTTGCTGCCACGCTGGCGCCCATCGGCGCCGTGCCGGCCGCGGGTCCCGCCGAGGTGTTGATAACCACGTCCACCCCTGTTCCAGTAAGCGTCAACGAGTAGGAGGAAGTCGCATTACTATAGGTACCGCCGTCGGCTGTGAACACCGTTGCCTCCGAAGTCGTGGACAGATCGTAGGCGACGGTCACGCCAGTCAGCACGCCCAAGCTGGTATCAAAACCATTCAGGTCAAAACTGCCGTTGTTGGCTCCTCCCGCCTCCGTAGTGGCGATGGTGTAGCTGACGGTTTCGCTGTCCGCGAGCGCCGCTCCGGCAGTGGCCAGCAGAAATGCCGCTGCCAAGGTCCTTAGTTTCACTGTTTTCATTCTTTTCTCCTTTGGTCACCGAGCCGGCCCGAACATCGAGGCCGATCACCCGTTGAACATCACGTACTGTGATTGCTTCTTAAAACCAAATAATGACAAAGAAGTAAAGCTTTTGTGCCGTAAATTAATGTAGCTTTTTAATAAACTTAAGCGACAAACGCTCAAATCGTTCCCTCGACTAAGGGGAAATCGGCGGCTCAGGGAGGGGATTACTCGGACGAGCCGGCAATCTTCAGGTACGTGGACGTTTTCAGACCCTGCTCGTACGATTCGAGGAGGCGCATGCCTTCGTTGGGCTTGAGCACGTCGGCCTTGATCGCGCGGTCGATCTGCTCCTTCATCCCGCGCTCCAACAGCGCGGTGTCGAACTGCACGTCGGCCAAGACCTTGTCGATCGTCGTGCCGGGGATCGTCTCCTCGATGTAGAAGCCGCTTTCCTCGTCGGGATCGAGGAAGATGTGCGCCTCGTTCACGCGGCCGAAGAGATTGTGCAAATCGCCCATGATGTCCTGGTAGGCGCCGATGAGAAAGATGCCGAGGTAGTAGGGCTTGCCGTTGAGGCTGTGCAGCGGAAGCGTGAGCCGCACCTTGTCCTCGCTGTCGATAAACTTGCTGATCTTGCCGTCGGAATCGCAGGTGATGTCGACCAGCGTGCCGTTGTGCTCGGGCGGTTCGTTCAGGCGGTGGATGGGTACGATGGGAAAAAGCTGGCCGAGCGCCCAGTGATCCAACAGCGACTGGAAGACGGAGAAATTGCAGAGGAACTGGTCGCCGAGGGAATCCTTCAACTGCTCGATCTCCTCGGGCACCGACTTGGCTCCGTTGAAGAGGCGTACCACGCCCTCGGCGATCTCCCAAAAAAGCGTCTCCACCTGCGCCTTGGTCGCCAGGTCGAGCAGGCCGAGATCGAAGCGCGCCTGGGCGTCGTCCTTGATCTGGACGGCGTCGTGGAAATGCTCGCGGCGGTTCTTGCGATTGAGCGTCGCGCGCAGGTCGAGCAGTTGCGTCACCGGCTTGGCCGGCTCGCCGGAGGGCGGCGAGAATTTCTTTGCCTTTGTCTTCTCGATCACGCCGAAGATGTCGACCACGAGCATGGAATGATGCGCCACGATCGCGCGGCCGCTCTCGCTCACCAAGGTGGGATGCGGCACCTTTTCCTCGTTGCAGACGTCGGCCACGTTGTAGACCACGTCACGCGCGTATTCTCCCAGCGAATAGTTGGTGCTCGAGTCATACGCCGAGCGGCTGCCGTCGTAATCGACGCCCAGCCCGCCGCCCACGTCCAGGTATTCCAGCCCAAAGCCGAGCTGCTTGAGCTTCGCGTAGTAGCGCGCGCCCTCGCGCACGGCGCGCTTCACCGTCTGGATGTCGGGAATCTGCGAGCCGATGTGGAAGTGCACCAGCTTCAGGCAATCCTCCATCTTGTGGGAGCGCAGCAACTCGGCCGCCTCCATCATCTCCGCGGTGGAAAGGCCGAACTTCGCGTTCTCGCCGCCGCTCGTGCTCCACTTGCCCGTGCTCTTGGCCAGCAGGCGGATGCGCACGCCGACGATCGGCTGCACGCCAAGCTGCTGCGAAACCTCGATGATCGCGCGCAGCTCCTCGATCTTTTCCACCACCATGATGATGCGCTTGCCCAGCTTGCGCCCCAGCAGCGCCATCTGGATGTAGAGCTCGTCCTTGTAGCCGTTGCAGATGATGAGCGATTCCGGATCGCGGTGGATGGCCAGCGCGGCAAAGAGCTCCGGCTTGCTGCCGACCTCCACGCCGAAGTTGAACGGCGCGCCGGCGTCCTGGATTTCCTCCACCACCTCGCGCAACTGGTTGACCTTGATCGGGAACACGCCGCGGTAGGGCGCCTGATACTGGGCGTCAGCGATGGCGGCGTTGAATTCCTGGTTGAGCACCTGCACGCGGTGCCGCAGCAGGTCCTGGAAACGAAGCAGCAGGGGGAAGACCAGCCCACGCGATTTCGCCTCTTCCACCACCGTCATGAGGTCGAGCGCGGGCCCATGGTCGTCGCCGCCCGGGCGCACGGTCATGTTGCCCAGGTCGTTCACGCCGAAGTAGGGATCGCCCCACCGGGCGATGTTGTAAGTGTGAAGGGCGCGGGCTACGTCCCACGGCTCCGAAGGCGTGGCCATGGCTTTCTATAGAACCTGCGCGAGCAATTGCAATGGCCGCGCACGACAAATTTGTAAAATCGGCAAGACGCGGCGCGCTGCTTGATTACGGGCGGTAAATCTGCGTGCGTCCCGTAAGCGGATCGAGCGTGAGGCAGGCCCAGTTTGCGGGGAAGTGGGCTGGGTCGGAAGAAGCGGCCGAACGCACGGTCAATTGCCACGGTCCGGGCGCCGCGAGGTCGGTCGCGCCGGTAGGCAGAAAATGGAAGCAGCGTGTTTGCGGATTCAACCGCGGATCGGTTGGGTCCGCCGGGGGCGCCTGGGCATTTGTGGCCACCAGCGAGGAATGGCTGGCCGTTGCATCGATCACGGTGGAAACGGGCAGGATCACCGGCGCGGCCAACGACGCCTCGGTGCCATCGGCGTTGCGCGAGTGGAGTTGCAGCACCTGGTAGCCATTGCCGCTGGCCGCGGCATAGAGGCGCACCTCCACGGTGATGTTTTGCGCCACGGCATCCTGCCGCCCGTCGTTGAGGCAATCGTCCACCATTTGAGCGGCGGTGTTGAGGGCGTTGGCGTCCGTCAGCCGTGCGAGGGCGGCAACCACCAGGTAAGTTGCCGTCATGATCAGCGCCATGACGAAAAGAAGCTCGAGCAGCGTGAAGGCCCGGCGCGGCACACGCTGATGATGCGACGAGGCGGAGCCGGGGGACGAGGAAAATTCCGTGAGTGTGCCCATCTTTCGCTGTCCGCCGCTGGGGTAGTTGCCGCTGTCCCTAGCGGCGG
>CAJCIA010000175.1 GCA_903970275.1 Betaproteobacteria bacterium | reverse complement strand
CGCAGCCGCCACCGCCGGCCTCACGCTCCAGCCGATAAACCCGCTACGGGAGGGTTGTCGGAGGCGGCACGGGCGGGGCGTCCCTGGGCAGCCGGGCGTGGCTGACATCCGGGGCAGGCGAGGAGGCGGCCGGCACAATCGAGGACGTCGGCGAGACCGGCGAGCTTTTCGTCACCGTGGTCGTCGTAGCCACCGGCGGATGTCCCGGCCCGGCCGGGCTCACCTCGGTCGTGCGCGTTTCGGTCACCACCGCCGCCACCGGCGGTGCGGGCGGCGTACCGGATTCCTCCGCTTCCTTGCCGAGGATGGTGCGGGCTTTCTCCGCCTCGTTCACCACGACCTGGTCGGCCTCCGTGTCGACGACAGTGGGCTGGATCATGATGATGAGCTCGGTGCGCGTCTTGGTCTTCTTCGTGTCCTTGAAGAGATAGCCCAGCACCGGGATGTCGCTGAGGAACGGCAGGCCGGAGGTGTCGCGCTCCGTGTTGTCCGAGATCAGCCCGCCGATGACGATGGTCGATTTGTCCGGCACGGTCACCTCTGTGTCGAGCTTTTGCGTGTCGATGATCGGGATCGAGTTGCCGCTGATGGTCTGCGAGCCGCCGATGCTGTCGTTGGATTGGCGAATGCGCAGCGTGATTTGATGAT
This sequence comes from Betaproteobacteria bacterium, assembly GCA_903970275.1. GTDB lineage: Bacteria > Verrucomicrobiota > Verrucomicrobiia > Methylacidiphilales > UBA1321 > JABDGH01. The sequence goes on along the minus strand of CAJCIA010000175.1, from coordinate 3,231 downwards.
TCGCGTTGATCACCGGGATGATGCTGAGCTGGAGCAGCACGTTCTCGTAGGAAATGGCCGAGGTGGTGACGAGATCGTTCGAGCTGCCGGTGAAGCCCGACGTGGTCGACGCGGGCACCGGAACCTGGCTGCCGGAGGCGATCAGCGCGGCCTTGTTATTGGTCGTGTAGACGCTCGGGCGCGAGATGATCTTGAAGCGGTTCGTCGTCTCCAGCGCGCGCACGTAGGCGTTCACCGTGTTGCCGATCGCGCCGTAAATCGTCAGCCCGCTCAGGAGCGGGAAGCCGGCCGCGGAGGTCACCGCGCTCGGCTCCGGCACACCCGCGGCGGTCAGTCCGGCCGACGTGTTGATCAGGCCCGTCGCGCCGCCGTAGCTGCCGGTCTGCTGGAATTTCTGCAGGATATCGATGCCGAACTCCAGCCCTTCGCTGACCGTGAGCTGCCCAATGACCGTGGCGAGATAGACCTGCAGCGGCTTGCGGTCGAGCTCGTCGATCAGCGTGTTCACCCGGTCGACCGCGTCGGGCGTGCCGAAAACGATGATCGAGTTGGAGCGGTTGTCGGCCAGCAGCCGCGTCTTGCCGATGCTCACCAGCAGCGGGACGTTGTTCTGCGGCGGATCGGTCAGCGCGACCTCCTCCGTGCCGGGGCTCGACTGCGAGCCCGCGCCGTTGACGGGCGCGCCCGAGCCGTTGGAACTGGAATTCGAGTTGGCGTTCGAGCCTTGGACGGGATTGCTGTTGTTGCCGTTCGCGGAAGTCGCCACGGCCTTGGCCTCATCCTGCTCGTCCTTGCCCTGCGCCAGCGAGTTGGCCAGCGCGGGCAGGATGTCCTGCGCGAGGACAAACTTGAGCGCGCGCCGCTGCGGCTGCATGAAGGTGTCGTTCTGATCGAGCTCGGCGATCATCTTTTCCAGGAACGGCAGGTTGACCGGGCGCGTGACAATGAGGATGCGGTTGGAACGCGCATCGGCCACGATTTGCGCCGGGCCGGAAAGCAGGTCGTGCTCGTTGAGCATCGGCGCCTCGTTGCCGAGATAGGGCGGGACGCTCACCGGTCCGTTCGGGGAGCTGGCGTTCGGCCCGTCCTTCTTTCCCTCGAGCAGCTTGTTGAGCAGGTCGGCCACTTTCTCCGCGTCCGCGCGGGTCAGCTGCACGAACTTGCTCGTCACACTGGCCGGCGGAATGTCGATCAGCTCCTTCAGCGCGATCAACTCGCGCACGACGGCGGTGTTCTCCGTGATGATGACGGCCTGCGCGGTGGGCGCCGGGATGTAGGCGCCGTAGGGATGAACCGGCGCCTCGCTCTGGAAGATGGTGACCGCCTCCGCCGGGCTGATGTAGGAAAGCGGCATGTAGTAGCTGACGACCCCGTCGGCCTTGGGGATGTCCGCGGCGTTGGCGTAGAGTCGCACCCCTTCGCTGCGCGCGTTGCGAGCCCCGCCAACGGTGACCACCTTGTCCGTGGTGTCGTCGACCGGGACGATGACAATCCCGTTGAGCAGCAGCGTCGATTCGATCAGGCGCAGGAACTCCTCCTTGGTCACGCCGGTCGCGTTGATCGAGACATTCGGGATGCTGTTGACGTTGACGTCGCGGATGAGGTGCTTGCCGGAAAGCTGCTCGTAGTTGTCCAGGATCGAGGAGACCGGCGTATTCTGAAAATTGGAAAAGCCACTCGCGTCGCCCGTCGCGTCGCCGGGCGGCGAGAGGACGGGGCCCGAGGGCGAGAGCGAGGTCTGGCCCGGGCACGCGACGCCGGCGGCGAAAAGAAAGAGCGTCGCGGCAGGCGCAAGGCCGAACGTCCGGGAGAAGGTTTTCATGCAGTGGGCTTATTGGGGGCGGGGTGGAACGATGATGGGACGGCGATGGAAACGGACCGGCGGGGGAAGCGTGTTGGCCGGTGCCCCGCCGCCGACGTTGGAGAAAGCGCCATTTTGCGGCTCAGCGGCCGGCGGCGGCAGCGGGGGCGGAGACGCGGCCGTGTTCTCCACCCGCAGGGTCAGCATCTCCCCGTTGTGCCGGATCGTGGCCGAGGCCGCGCCCGATTGATGCGTGACCGAGACGAGGGAGAGGCCTCGCACCGGCTTGTTGCTGGCCAGGACAAAGTGCTCACTGTTCGACTTGTCGATCAGGCTGGCGTAGCTCACGCCGTCGAACTGCGCCAGGCCCACGAGCGCGTAATCGGCCGAGGCAACCGGCGCATCCGCCGTCGCAATGGCAAAGGGTGATTTCGTCCAAAGCGGCGCATAGCGGTCGCCCGCGTAACCCACCGGCGGAAAAGTCGAATCGTCCGTCCCCGCCGCCCGTGACGTGACCAGCGCGGCGAGCAGCAGCGCGGGAATCCAGAAGGCGCGCGCGTTCATTTGGCACCCTCCCGGAAATAGCGCGAAATATGAAGCGTGCAGACCATCGACTTCTCGTCCTGATCGGCCTTGAGGGAAAGCATGTCGACGGCGTAGAAATTCTCCGGCTGCTGCAGCTCGGCCAGCCAGCGGGCCATGCCTTCCATGCTGCCTTTCACCCGCACCTCGGACTGCACCTTGGCCCCGGCCGCGCCGTGCTCGACCTCGCCGAGATTCTGCTCCTGCACCTCGAGGTGATGATCGCGCGCGCCCTTGACCACGGCGCTGAGCACCTGCGCGCGCGCGTCGCCCTCATCCTGCGTCTCCGGCTCGTGGTCGTGAATCCATTTCGCCCGCTCCTCCCAGTGCGGCTGGCTCACCAGCTCGACCGCCGCCTCGGCGTTGTCGGCGCGCAGCGAGGCCCGGCTCAGGTCGAGCGTGCGCTGCTTCTGGATCAGCGCCTTGCCGCCAAAGAAAAGCAGCCCGCCCAGCAGGACGAGTCCCAGGACGGCCAGCAGGATTTTTTCCGATCTACTCGTGGGCCGCATGGGTTCCTTCGATCTGGAGTTGCGTGACGTCGTTGGCCAGGGAATGCGGCTGCGCCATTTCCCAGGTGTAGCCGGGCAGTTTGGGATTGTTCTTGAGCGCGTCGAAGAACTGGAAGCCCGCCGTCAGGTTCTTCGCCTCCGCCTTGATCAGCAGGTGATTGCCCTCCGCCTCGAAAAGCGTGAGGTGGACCTGATCCATGGGCAGCGATTCGCTGACGTGGAAGAGAACCTCCAGCGGAAAGGAATCGCGCGCCACCACCGGTTGCAGCTCGCGCCAGGCGGCTTGCGTCTGGTGCACCATGTCCAGCGCCGCGGCGTGATCCGCCTGCCATTTCTCCA
>CAJCIA010000174.1 GCA_903970275.1 Betaproteobacteria bacterium | reverse complement strand
AACGTGGAGATCATGGCGCAGCTCAAGCGCATCATCGACCCGAACTGGATTCTCAATCCCGGGAAAATCCTCAACCCGCCGACGCTGAAGAAGTTCGCTGCGCCGCAAGCGCCCGCGCGCACCCTGCCGATGCCGGGTGCCGGCGCCATCACCCCATGATCGCGCTCATCGTCGGCACCAATCGTCCCGGCAGCAACACCGGCAGGGTCGCCGCGCATGTGGCGGAGATCTACGCCGCGCTCGACGAGCCGCCGCAGATCATCGACTTGCACCAGCTGCCACCGGAGATCTTCTCGCCCACGAGCTACGAGAAACCGCCGGCGTCCTTCACGCCCTTTGAGGAACCGATCGGCCGCGCGGATGGTATCGTCATCGTCGTCCCGGAGTACAACGGGTCGATTCCCGGCATCTTCAAGTATTACATCGACATGCTGGTGGACCCCGAGCAATTCGCCGGCAAGCCGGTCGCGCTGGTCGGGCTCGCCGCCGGCATGTGGGGCGCGCTGCGTCCCGCAGAGCAGATCGAGGCGATGCTGATTTACCTCGGCGCCGTCATTTATCCGAAGCGCGTCCACATCGCCAGGATCAACGAGCATCTCGATGAGACCGGGCGCGTGAAAACGCCCGCCTACATCGAGCGCCTGGAGAAGCAAGCCAAGGGCTTCATCGAGTTCGCAGGCAAGTTGAAGAAGTAACGCGCGGCTGCGGTTCAGCCCTGCCGCAGCATGGCGTAGGCGCCGATCTTGACGCGCTGGCGAAGCGCGCGGGTGATGAAGCGCTTGCCTTGCGTGACGGCTTGCGAAAGCGGAAGCCCGTGCGCCAGGCCGGCGGCGATGGCGGAGGCGTAGGTGCATCCGGTGCCGTGCAGATCGATGTGCGGGATGCGCGGCGCGCGGAGGGCTTTCACAATCCCGCGTGGCGAGGCGAGCCAATCGATGGCCTCGCGGCCGTGGCCATGGCCGCCTTTCACGAGGATGTGAGGACCGGCCAGGTTGATCGCCAATTCCAGCGCGACCGCACGCAGCGCCGGCTCGCCGACGACGGGATGACCGGCGAGTACCTCCGCTTCCGCGCGATTGGGGGTAACGAGCGTGGCTTGGGCGATCATGCGCCGCAGCGCCGGCAACGCCCCGCGTGCCAGCAGCGTGCCGCCCGCGCTGGCGGCCAGGACCGGATCGAGCACGAGCGGCACGCCGGCCTGCAGCGGCACGACGAGCGCGCGTTCCACCGCCTCGACGATCCCGAGCGAGCCGAGCATTCCGATCTTGATCGCAGCCACGGGGAACGCCTCGAGCACGGCGGTAATTTGCTCGGCCACCCGGGCGGGTGGCAGCGGCGTGACCCGCAGCACGCGCCCGGGATGCTCGGCCACCACGCAGGTGAGCGCGCTTGCGCCATACACGCCCAGCGCCGCGAATGTTTTCAGGTCCGCCTGCAGCCCCGCGCCGCCGCTGCTGTCGGATCCGGCAATGGTGAGAACCACCGGCATGGTGCGCGCGTGCTTGCGGCGGACACTCGCCCGCGCGGTTCCGGATGAACTTTTCCTAGTTCCGGCGGAGCGATTCATTTATCAAGAGAGCGATGGCCAGCGAACCGATCCGTGAATTGCCCGGGCTGTGGGTGAGCCTCGACCGCGTCGAGTACAACCCGCACGAGGAAGGCACGCCGGACCGGCCGTACGGTTTTATCTATCACATCACCATCCACAATGACAGTCCGCGGGTGGTGACGATCAAGGGCCGCAAGTGGGTGGTGACGAACAGCGATGGCTCGAAGCTGGTGATCGAGGGGGACGGCGTGGTGGACAGGTTCCCGCGGCTCAAGCCGGGCACGCAGTTCCACTACCAGAGCTATCACCTGGTCGCGAGTGACAGCGTGGCGGAGGGCTCCTACCTCGGGCAGATGGAGGATGGCGAGCGGGTCTTCACGCGCATCCCGCCGTTCAAGATGGAAGTTCCCTCGGTTTAAGCGCGGGCTGGCCGCGTCGCGCGTTGCGTTGTTTCCGCCATTGCCGTATTGATCGGGGGCATGCGCGGGTTCGAGATCATCGGCATTCTCTTTTGGGTCTGGATGATCATCGAGTGCCTGCGGCGCGAGAAGCCGGGCACGATGCAGAAGGCGCTGTGGCTGCTCCTCGTCATCCTCGTGCCCGACATCGGCTCGCTCATCTACTTCCTCTGCCGCGTGGTGCGATGAAACGTCTGCTGCCGCTTCTCTTCCTTGTTGGTGTCGCGGGGGCCGCTCCGGCGCAAAGCATCCCTGGACCCGGCAGCGACGCCGCGTCGGATAATTCCTCTGCCGACTCTGCGCCAACGCCGAAGGCTTCTGCCGCGTCCGCCAGGGGCAATCGCGCGAACATCGCGGTGCTGCAATCGACGATCGAGCACCTGACTCATTCCAACCAGGAACTGCTCGACCTGCTCAAGCAGCAGCAGACGGTGCTGGAAGATATCCAATACGATCGCCGGCTGCAGAATCGTCAGATATCCCTGCTCGAGCAGCGGCTGGAGGAAACGCTGCAGCTTAACGCCTCGCTGCAGGCCAAGGTGGCCAAGCTCCAGGCAGAAGCGGCCGCCCCGCGGCCGGAAGAGAAGCCAAGTGACACCTCATCCCCCGCTCCGAGAGCGCCCGAATCGACCGTGAACCTGGAGCCCGTGCCGCCGGCACCCCCGGCGTCGTACCTGCCTCCCGAGCAGTCGCCCGGCGCGCCCGGCACGATGTGGTGGCACCGGCTCCTGGCGCTGTCCGGCGAGGATTCGCAGAACTCGAAGACGTTTCACATCTCGGGCAAACAATGGCGCGTGCTCTGGCACAATCAGGACCGGCAAGGTGACGCGTACAAGAATACGAGCGCGCTGTTCATCAACGCCTTTCCCGCTAGCGATTCCATCCCCAAAAAAGTTTGCTCGCAGCTGGGCATCGGCACCAATACGACGGAGCTGACTGGCACAGGCGACTTCTACCTGAAGATCGAGGCGTCGGGTGGCCACTGGGAACTAGCCGTTGAAGACTTCCGCTGAACGACCGCCCCTTGCGGGGTCATGGACATTGTGACCAGCCCCTTGTCAGGCGAATGCGATTTCTATTGAGAATAGGCGCGTTCATAAGTAATACTGCTTAGGCAGTAATGAACAACTCGGCGCAGTCGATTGTCAATTTAGGAACCACAGGTAAAGGCCTCATCATCTCCTTGTTCCCGCCGGGCTTACGAGGTGAATGGAATGGCGCAAGGCACGATCAAATGGTTCGATAACAAAAAGGGTTTCGGCTTCATCGCACAAGACGAAGGAGGAGCGGACGTTTTCGTCCACTTCTCCTGCATCGGCGGCGACGGCTTCAAGACTCTCTCCGAAGGCGATCGCGTGGAATTCGAGGTCGTCAATTCGGACAAGGGGCTCAAGGCTGCCTCCGTGACGAAGCTATAACAGCCCTCGCGCGTTCGCGGTCAATCCGCGTACTTCACCGAGCAGCCGTAGGGCGGCGCGGACGAGACGGTCACTGCCTGGCCGGCCATCGCTTCATCCAGCGCGGCCGTGACATAATTCTTGGCCGTCGCGATGTCAGCCGGATCGGGCGAGGCCTTGTCGTCGATACCGCCGGCGTAGATGAGCTTGCCCTCCTTGTTAATGACGAACATCTGCGGGGTATTTGTGGCGTGGAATTCATGGCCCACCTTGCCGGTCGGGTCGAGCAGCGTCTCGGTGGAGGCAACGTGATGCGACTTCTCGTAGGCGGCGGCTTCGGCGGGCGTCTGCGCGCCCTCGTGCCCGGGTGCGCTCGAATTCACGCGCAGCCAAACGACACCCTTGCCCGTTTCCTCGCCCTGTAACTTCTGCATGGTGCCGCTGTCATAGAATTTATGGACGAAAGGGCACTTCGGGTTCGTCCATTCGAGCACCACGAACTTGCCCTTGTAATCGGAAAGCGCGTGCGTCTTGCCGTCAGCGCCTTGGAGGGAGAAATCAGGCACTGGCTGGCCAAGCGTGGCTTCGTCGGCAGAGGCGCGTGAGGTCAAGGTGAAGGAGGCGGCAACGATGGCGGCACAGGTGAGGAGAGTGGATCGGATGTTCATGATTTGTTATTGGCTAGGGAAATTTCTGCAAGGCGTCCTGGACCAGGCCGGGCGTTAGCACCTCGGGCAGGACTTGCGGGTTGGCAGGGTCCTTCGGGGAATAGACGAGGTAGAGCGGCACTCCGTTTCGATTAAAATGCCGCAGCGTGTCGGAGATTTGCGGATCGCTTTGCGTCCAGTCGCCGCGAAAGAGCGCAACGTGCTTGTCGGCGAAGAGCTTCCTGGTCGAGTCGACGTCCAGCGCGATCTGCTCGTTGACCTTGCAGCTCAGGCACCAGGCCGCGGTAAAGTCGACAAAAACGGGCCGGCCCTGCGCCAGCGCCTGCTGCACGGCGGCAGGCGACCACGGTTGCCAGCCATCCTGCGCCACGCTGCCCGACGCCAGCGGCTTGTCGTTGGCGAGCTTGATGCCTTCGCCCAGCGCGGCGGCGAGCAGCGCCAGCGCCACCAAAATCCAGCCGATGCGGGTGGCCGGCTCGCGCAGGGGCGAGTTGGCGCGGCCGAAAATCCACGCGGCCAGCGCGGCGAGCAGGAGCGCGGCGAGCAGCATCGGCACGCTGTCCGGGCCGGTGAGCGCGGCAAAGACGTAGACGAGGAAAATCACCGTGCCCATGAGCAGGAAGCCCATGAACTGCTTGAGGATTTCCATCCACGCGCCCGGCTTCGGCACCAGCCGCAGCGCGCCGGGGAACGTGGTCAGCGCGAGGTAAGGCGCGGCCATGCCGAGCGCCAGCGCGGTGAAAACCAGCAGCGAGATCGCCGCCGGTTGCTGCGCCGCAAAGCCCACGGCCGAGCCCATGAACGGCGCGGTGCAGGGCGTGGCCGCAAGCGTGGCCAGCGCGCCGTTTGCGAACGCAGAGGGCAGGCCGCCGAGGTGCGACGTGGCCTTTACATCGACGCCGACAAGCGAGGTGCCCAGCTCGAACACGCCAAAGAGGTTCAGCCCCAGCAGAAAGAAAAGGAACACGAGCGCCAGCACGAAGCCGGGCGACTGCATCTGAAAACCCCAGCCGAGGTGCCGCCCCGCCGACTCCAGCACGATGAGCAGCCCGGCCAGAATCCAGAACGAGACCAGCACGCCCGCGCTAAAGGCCACGCCCTGTTTCCAGGCTCCACCGCTCTCCGTGCCCGCGTGCTTGATCAACGAAAAGACCTTGAGCGACAGCACCGGCAGCACGCACGGCATGAGATTGAGGATGAGCCCACCGAGGAAGGCGAAACCGAGGACGGGCAGCAGGGTGAGCGAGCTGCTGGACGGCGGTAAGTCAGACCCAAAGTGGGGCATCGGTGAAGCACCGCCGGGCGAGGAAGGCGGAGTTGAAAGAGAGGCTGTCGCAGAGGCCGGCGTAGGCGAGACCGACGATGCGGAGGACACGCCTATCCCAAGTGCATCAGTGGAAAAAGGGCCCAGATGAACAGCTTTGACGGTGCCAATAAGCGGGGCATCCGAAAGTACGACGCCGCTAAGCAGCGGAGGCTTTTGTCCATTTTGGACCAAGCTTTCAACTAGATTGAGCGCGCCTCCTTCAAATGAAATGCCGGGATAGCACTGATTTTTCGTAGCCAGGATATTTGGCTGTTCGGAGAGGAATCGGATATTACCGGGCGAAGGAGTCGACCCTCCCGTCTTCTCCGCCAACCGGACGATCAGCGCATGGGCCAGTCCCACACCTTGATACGCCGCCTGCACGTTCCATCGCGTATTCTCCACGGGCAACCGCGCGCGCAGCGCATCGAAGAAAGCCTTCCGCGCGGGGTTGGGAGCAGCGTTGTCGAAATTGAGCGTGACCGTCAGGTCCGCCTTGCCGGGAATGCATTCTTCCTGGCAAACCAGCCAGGCGGCGTGGGCTTTCAGATCAACTTGATGCGGCAACGGACCGCCCCAGAGGGCAGGCGGCGTGACGCGAGATAGCAGATAGACGTCGCCGCCATAGCCGTAGGTGATGAGCGGCCCCATCTTATGCTCTTCCGGCGTCGGCCATTCAATCCCGCCTACGCTGTTGACTCCCACAGGCGGCAGCGTCCACTTGATCGTCGTGGCCAGGCCCGCATCGCCCGGATTGATCCAGTACGTGTGCCAGCCCGCGTCCATATGCAGGTGCAGCGCCACGTCGAAGGGTTGGCCGATCTGCAGCGTGGTCGACTCCGTGATTAGTTCCGCTGTGACGTGCGGCTGGGTCACGGTTTCGCTGTGGCCGCCGGCAGGCGCCGCAATGGCGTCGGACGCGAGCCCGGTGCACGGCGCCGCCATGATCAACAGCGCAACGAGAAGCGGTCGGTGGAACATGGCGCGAGGTATTTAGGATACGCGTGGGGCGCCATCCGGCAGCGAAAATTCCTACTTACATTTCCGCAAAGCCGGTAGCCGTTGACCTTCGGGCAACGGACGTACCAGGGGGAAGCTCTCCTCGCTCGCGAACAGTATTATCTTTGAGGCGCTTCTAGCCTGATGGTAAGGGCGGTCGATGACCGCAGAGTTGAATCGAGGCGTTTGTGCAATTCCCCGGCGGTCATAGACCGCCGCTACAGTCTGCACCGATCGGATTTTGAGTCTCCTTCGCTGAGGAGAACGCCATCCCGCGCCATCACTGTGTGTTTGGCGGCGAGGGTGGCTGAATCGGTCCCGGCACCGGCGGCGGGTGGGGAAATTTGCAGCCAGCCAGAGCAACAACGATGGCCACTAGCGCGCAGCGGAGAAGCGGTTTCACGCCCCAAACTAAACTCTTGGAGCGAGGCTTTGTCGAGGGACGGAAGACCGATACGTCATCTTGATAAGCACACCGGGACGCCTTGCGTCCGCACCCCGGCGGCTGCCTCGGCCTCCGGCGATGGCGACATCGCCCGCTATCCAGAATCGCGTTCGTGAAAGCGAAAACCTCCCGCACCGCGATGCGGTCTGAAGCGGCGGTCTAGAACCGCCGACGAAACCACAAAGCACTCGGATATCTTCCGCAAGCGCCCCGGCGGTCATAGACCGCCGCTACAAAGAAGCCGCCTACAACGCCAGCATCGTACGCTGGTGCCTCTTATACGTCGCCACCTCGCGAATGCCCAACTCGCCCAGCATCGGCTCCAGCCGATCATAATGCTCGGCCAACTGCGCGTGGCTGTGCGCGTCGCTGGCGAGCGTAAACGGAATCCCGATCTCGTGTGCAAGCCGGATCAGATCGAGATGCGGGTATTGCTCATTCACCGGCTTGCGCCAGCCGGCCGTGCTGATCTCGATGGCCAGCCCCTCGCGCTTGATCCGCTGCAGGATCGGCTCGAAGTAGGGCTGCAGGCTCCCAAGCTTCGGCTGCCACACGCCGTGAATCTTGATCAGGTCGAGGTGCGCAAGGCAGTCGATGCCGCCGCGATCCAGCATGCCGCCCAGCTCCGCCAGGTACTGCGCGCAATCGGCCTCGATATCACGCCGGGCGAACTCATCCTTGCGCGTTACCTGGTCGAACATCTCCGTCTCCGGCGCAAGGTAGTGCGCGCTACCCAGCACGAAATCGAGCCGGTCCCAATTCTTCTCCACCCAGGCGCGTCCTGCCGTGCCGGTCTCCGGATCGTTATCCAGCTCGATCCCCGCAAGGAATATCACGTCGGGATTTGCGTCCCGCAGCCGGTCGATCTGGTTGAAGTCGACCCCGTCCTTGTACCGATCGTGATCGGTAAAGGCGACCTGCTTCAGCCCCTTCGCCCGCGCGGCGTCCGCCCATGGCTGGAGCAGCTCCGGCGTGTACGGCCGCACGCTGTGGGCCTGCGGGTGATTGTGATAATCAATGGGCAGCGGCATGGGCGGCTTCCGCGATCAGCGTCGCGGGTGCGGGCTCGATCTTCATGCCTGGTTTGATCCCGTTCAAGTCGAACCAGTGGAGGTTGGCCTCGAGCGCATAGGCGACCTGGTCGCTGTCGCTGACCGTGTGGGTCAGGTCGAGCGCCTTCATGTCGTGCAGTTCCAGGATTGTGCCGTTCTTGTCGAGGAAGGCGATGGAAAGCGGGATGTAGGTGTTCTCCATCCAGAACACCGCGCGCTGCACCGGCAGGACGAAGAGCATGCCCGCGTTGTCCGGCATGCTGCGGCGGTACATCAGCCCGATCTCGCCCTGCTCTTCCGTGGCCGCGATTTCTGCCTGCATCGTCGCCTTGCCGATGTGAATGGGCACGGTCGGCAGCGACTGCGGCTGACCGTTGTTGACGACGTCCTGCGCCTGCAGCGGCAGCAGCGCCAGCACGGACACCAGAAGGGAAAGAAAACGATTCATCGTTTGCGTCTATTCATACCGCAACGCGCGCGCGGGCGCGAGCCGGGCCGCATTCGCCGCCGGTAAAAGCGATGCCAGCAGGCACACCACCACCGCGCTGATCGCCACGATGACCACGAAGACCGGATTGATCACGGCGGGAATTTCCGACTGCCCGTAAACATCCGAGCTGAAGACCTGGATGCCGAATTGCTGCAGCAGGAATTCGCGAAACGGATTGCGATAATGCAGCACCAGCAGGCCCAGGATCGTGCCACTGATCGACCCGATCACGCCGACGACGAAGCTGTGGAGCAGGAACACGCCGCAGACCTGAAAATCGTTCGCGCCCAGCGCCTTCATCAACCCGATCTCGCGCGACTTCTGCACCGTGATGGTGATGAGCGTGCTGCACAGTCCGAAGGCCGCGACGATCATGACCATGAAGAGGATGAAGGTCATCACCACCCGTTCGGTCGCCAGCGCGGTGAGGAAGTCGCGGTTTTGGTCCATCCATGTCTCGGCCACCAGCGGCTGCGGCAGCACGAGGTTCAGTTCGTCCCGCACGGCGGTAACCTGCGATAGGTCTTTCACCCGCACGGCGATTTCCTGCACGCCATCGCCCAGGCCGTAGATGTGCTGCGCCATCTCCGTGGAAACGAGCAGAAAGTCGTTGTCGAAGGCGTAGTGTCCCGTCTGGAAGACGCCGCGCACAGTCGGTTCGTCCGGCATGACGCGGACGATCGGCTTGCCCGGCGCGGCATGCTGCTGGGCCAGGAAGCTCTGCGCCACCGCGCCGCCCAGGATGATGATCTTGTCGCCCGGGAACACCCTGTTGCGCGCACCCCATTCCCGGCCAATCACGACGGAACCCCCCCGCAATTCGTACTGCCCGCCCTGGAGAAACTTGCCCAGCGGCAGGACCGGATCGTTGACGTCCAGTGGCGCGCTGCTCACGTACCCGAAGGCGATGCGCGGTGATTCGTTCGAGTCGTCGTCCGGGTCGCCGCCGATCTCCACCAGCACCGGCCCGCGCACCACACCGGCCGAGGCGGTCACGCCGGGCTGCTTGTCGATCAGCGTCACCAGCTTGTCCGCGTCATAGATCGGATTCGGCGAGGAGACCGTGATCGGCGCGTTGAAGCCAATGATCTTCTCCTCGAACTTCTGTCGGAATCCGGTCATGACCGAGAGCACGACGATCAGCACCATGACAGCGATGGCCACGCCGGCAAAGGAGAGCACCGTGATGATGGAGACAAACGTGCGCCGCGGCCGCAGGTAGCGCAGCGCGAGCGAGAGTTCCACCGGGACGGGCATGCGAGGGAGCCTAGCGCGCGCGACAGGCGTGGCAAGAGGTCGGCCGCCCGCATGCTTGGGGAAGACAATTTCGTCCGCTGGTAGTAAACTCCCGGTGGTGTCCATGCGACTCGATCTTTACGAGGTGCCGACCGGCGGCTTCGGCCGGCTGGCGACCATGGCCCGCCCCGCTGGCGACGCCTGGCTCGCGGATGAAATGGCGGAACTCGCGCGCGTCGGCGTCACCGATCTCGTTAGCCATCTCGGCGAATACGAAGCCTTTGCGCTGGGCCTGGCGGAGGAGGCCCGCGCGGCCGCCGCCGCCGGCCTGCGCTTCCACTGGTTTCCCATCGCTGACGGCGCCGTGCCGGAACAGCCTGATTTCGAGGCCTTCATCGACACACTCGTCCCCGCCGTCCGCGAAGGCGGATTCCTCGTCGTGCATTGCCGGGGCGGGATTGGCCGCTCTTCCATCACCGCTGCCGCCATCCTGATCCGGCTTGGCGCCAACCCTGGCGATGCCATCAAGCTCATTGCTGCAGCGCGAGGCTTCCCGGTGCCGGACACGATGGAGCAGTACGATTTCGTGATGAGCTTGGCATCCCACCGGCGCTTCTAAATGTGCTGCACATTACACGTGGCGTAGGTAAGTCGATCGATGACGGGAAAGCTCTCGTTCATCAATGCGAAACGAGAACATTTTATGAGATTTCCGTACAACTATTCATTGACTAAAGCTTTTAATGAATGAATGATGCCGAATATGGAAACGATCGATCAGAACACGCATCTGGCCGAGGAACTCGCTGAAATTGCCACGCAATTGCAACGCTCCTTCCTCGTTGAACTTTCAACTGAGGTTAATCGTGGCAATATTTCAATTCCGCAGTATACCCTGCTCGGATTCCTCAATCAGGCCTCCGGCCTGAACATGTCACAGCTCGCCGAACTGATGCGGCACACCACCCCCGCCACCACCGGCTTGGTCGAGCGCTTGGTGGAAGCCGGCCTCATCGAACGTTTTAGTCACCCCAAGGATCGCCGCCAAGTGCTGGTGCGCATCACCGACAAGGGCCGCGAGTTGGTGGAAGGCCTCAAGCGCGGGATCGTCCGGAACCTGCAGGAGATCTTCAAAGAGCTGAGCCAGGAGGATGTTGAAGCGTGGCTGCGCATCTACCGCACCATCATTCGTCGCAGCACCCAGCAGCTGGCCGCCAAGTCGTAGGAGCCGCACGCGATCGATCCCTTTCAAAGGCGCGTCTTCCGGATGGAAGATGCGCCTTTCGCGTTTTAAGATGGCGTGATGGAAATCGAGACCTTCCCCGCGCTTCGCCTGCCCGGCCTGAGGCACGGCTTTACCACGCGCAGCGCCGGCAGCCTCGCCACGCTGGAGGACGAAATGAAGGAATCGTTCCGCGCGCTGGGTTTCCCCATCGACGGCGCGGCCTCCGGCGAGCAGCCGCACGGCAATCGCATCACGTCGGTTCAGCGTCCGGGCCGCGTGCCGGACGTCGATGCGCTTTCCACCGCCACGCCGGGCCTGCCGCTGCTCGTCCGCGTGGCCGATTGCGGACCGGTCTTTTTCTACGACCCGGTCCGCCGCGTAATCGCCGTGGCCCATTCCGGCCGCAAGGGAACGGAGGGCAACATCGTGGGGGAGACGGTGGCGCATCTTGAACGGGCGCATGGCTCCCGCGCGGCGGACGTGATCGTGCAACTCGGGCCCTGCATCCGCCCGCCTCACTACGAGGTCGATTTCGCGGCCGAGATCGGCCGCCAGGCCGCGCGTGCGGGCATCCTTCAGTATCACGACAGCGGCCGCTGCACGGCCTGCGATCTTGGCCGCTATTACTCCTACCGGGCGGAAAAGGGAAAGACCGGCCGCATGTGGGGCGCGCTGATGCTGGAGTAACGACTGCAATCGTGCTTACCCCGGCTCAACTTCCCCTCGTCCCCAGGTGGCACTTGGGAACAAGGGAACTAAGCCGCTTACCTCCCATGTCCCTCCTTCTTTTTTTAATCCAGCAGCGTGAAAACCTGTTCTGCGCGCGTTGATTGCTTTATTGTCCTTTTATGAAACGGTTGTTTTTGTGGGCGGCCCTCGGTCTGGTCGTGGCGCCGCGAGCGATGGCGCAGAGCACCTCCCTGCAGGTGCTGGAGCAGGATCTTCAGCAGGCCCAGGCGCAACATGACTCGGCCAGTTCGCAGCAGATGACGCAGTTTATCAGCCAGCTCGATGCCGCCAGCCAAAGCCCTGACGCCGCGCTGAGTCTCTATCAAAGTGCGGGCGGCAACGTGCCGGAACCGACGCCCATCAGCAAGCACTACAACTACGAGACGCCGACCGAGAAGGCCGATCGCGAAGCGGCCGATCGGCAGAAGCTCACCATCTTTGCCAACGTGGCGCAGATCCACTGCGGCCTGATGAAGAACGCGGCCCTCGTCCTGACCACGCCGAAGGATCCCAAGGTGCAGCAGCAATGGATCGACTGGCTCAAGAACACCGCGACAATTTACCCCCAGCTGGCAGGCAAGCTGCCGCTTAAGAACGTGACAATGAAGGAGTCCGTCATCAGCAAGTATCTCGGCTTCCACGGCTGGGGCCAGTCGGACCAGGGGGGCTGGTCCTTCGATCAATTACCCGTGCTTTACAAGACTCAGGTTCTCGATCCGCTGCGCAGCCCGCCGGTGCCGGCGGTGATCGATGCCTGGAACACTTACATCGGCATGCTGCGCGCGGACGATCCCGACCCGAACCACTTTGCCCAGGCAACGGAGCCGGCGCTCGACTTTGATCGTACTGCCGACGACTTCGCCATCCGCCCGACCATGGACAAGCTCCAGGCCGTCGACCAGATCATCAAGGCCAACCCGACCAGCGACCACATGAACGACTGGATCGCCCGCGCGCGCCAGATGATCGCCGCCTAT
>CAJCIA010000173.1 GCA_903970275.1 Betaproteobacteria bacterium | reverse complement strand
TGAAGACGCTGCAGTTCTGCGAGAGCCAGGTGAAGATGTCCAGGATGGGCAGGGAATCCGACGGGTGGCGCAGCGACGAGCCGTAGGCCAGCAGCACGGTGCCCACGACCATCCAGTGCACGGCCGCGAGAAAGCTGGCCATCACCGGCCAGCGCACGGACGCGTCGACGGCGGCGAGCTCGGGATCGCTGGACGTGAACTCGCGATGAAGGGGGGAGAGCGGCATCTACTTGGTGGGTTTCGCGGTGGGGGGAGTGGCTCCGCTCGCGGGCAGGGGCGCGGTTGGCATGGGCGAGGCGGGAAGATTGGCGGGCGGCGGGGTCACGGCGCCAGGAATCGCCGCGCCCATCGCCAGGGGCTTGGCCGCGAGTACGGGAATTTCCTGCGCCATGGCTTCATCGATCGGGATGCGGACGATGCCCTTGTCCTTGTCGACCCAGTCGGGGGTGCCAAGCGTCTTGGCATCCTGCGCCTGCATGGCGGTCAGCTTCTCGGCACGCTGCCGGGCCTGATCCTCGTCGTAGCCGCTGGTGTCGCGGGCCATGCGCATGGAGTAGACGCCGACAATGACGAAGGCAAACAACGCCACGGCCACGCTGAGATACCAGCGAAGCTGAAAAGCGGGTGTGGAATCCGTGGCGGTCATGTCAGTTGGATACCGTGAGGCATTCGGGCAGCCGCGGATCGCGCGTCGGGAAGAGTGAGGCGGCCGACATCAGGCGCAGGTAAATGAACCCCATGAAGGAGCCGACGGTGAGGAAGCAGACCGGGTCGAGCCAGCTTGGCACGAGCGATTTCACATGCGCATAGGGCATGATGAACCACCACATCTCCACCGCGTGCATGAAGAGAATCCAGAGCGCAATGCCGGTCAACCGGCCCAGGTGCCGCTTGGTGTCCTGCGCCAGCAGGAAGATGACGGGGAACATGAACTTGCCGACGATGAGGAAATAGGTCAGGTAGGGCCAATTCCCGCGATTGTGGTCGTTGTAGAAGATGGTTTCCTCGGGAATGTTCGCATACCAGATGAGCAGGTATTGGCCGAAGGCGAAGTAGGCCCAGAGGATGGTGAACGCGAAGAGGAGTTTGCCCGCGAGGTGATAATGCTCGTGGTTGAGGCGCGCGAGATACCCCTTCGATTGCAGCCACGCGGCGATGACAATGCAGGCAGCCATGCCGGCCTGCGCGCTGAGGGCGAAGTGGTACGCCCCGAAGAGGCTGGAGGACCAGCGCCAGTCCAGCCCCATGAACCAGTCGAAGCTGGCGAAGGTCTCGATCAGCGCCCACATCGTCATGAGGAAATAGCTGTGGTAATGGAGCTTGAAGGTCCAGGTCGGGCTGCCATCGGCATCCTGCATGATGGAGCGATGCCGGTACCAGAGCGCGACGAAGATGAAGAACGCGAAGTAGAGCGCGACACGCAGGTAGAAAAACGGGTAGTTAAGATAGGCGGCGCGCAGGGCGAGCTCGTGGTTGTCCGTGCCGACCAGACCCATCCACGCCCAGAGGGGATCGTGCAGCTGCGGGAAGATGAGGATCGGTGCGAGGACGAGCAGCAAGGCGGGAAAGAGCGCAGCCAGGTTTTCCCAGATGCGGCGGATGAGGATGTCCCACGAGCCGTTGCAGACGTAGTGGAGCAGCACCCAGAAAAGCGAGCCACAGGAAATGGTAAAGAAGTAGTAGAACGCGAAGAACCACGAGAACGCGAATTGCCGCGTGTCGAAGATGCCGCCCAGCAGGCAAAGGACGAGACCGACGACGGCCAGCACGGCGAGAACGCCGCGGACGAAGCCGAACGTGGCGGGCTTGAGGTGCTCGGGCGCCGGGAGGCGCAGGATACCATGATCGCTCATGGCAAGGCCTCCGAGAAGGGGGATTTGGACGGAATTAACGGAATTTCCAAATTAACGGAGTGGGAGCAGGCTTTAGAACCAGTCGACGATGATCCCAAATCCAGTCCGGCAAAATTTGGTAATTCCGTTAATTCCGTCATCGCTTTCCGCACCTTCACATTGCCTTCATACCAGCCCAGCATCGTGTGCTGATCCAAATACTGGACCTTGAAAGTGGAAGTCGTTTTCTTTTGCGCCTTCTGCAGGTCGGCCTGCTCCTGCGGCGAGGCTTCCTCCAGCTTCGCGTTCTGGCTGTGCTGCAGGGCCCGGATGTACTCGATGATCCGCCAGCGGTCGTCGATGGCGATGTTGTAGCCGTACCCCATCATCTGGCCCTTGCCGTTGGTGATGGTGTTGAAGATCTCGCCGTCGTTCATCGTGCGGATGCGGTCGCTCTGGTAGCTGGTCGCGTTGATGCCGTATTGCGAGGTGATGCCCTTGCCGTCGCCGGCCGCGCCGTGGCAGACCGCGCAGTTGATCGAGTAGCGCTCGCGCCCGCGCGCGATGTCGAAGCTGGTCACGCCCAGCGGCGGGTCCTCGCCGTGCGCGGCGTGAACGGGGATGCCGTCGCCCCAGTGGCCGGCGTCGTACTTGCCCGTGGCCCAGTAATCCATCACCGCCGGCATTTCCTCGGCCACCGTGCCGTCGATCGGCGGCCGCGAGGCGATGCCGTCGGCAAAGAAGGCGCTCGGCTGCTGGTCCTTGACCTTGGGCTGGTAATTCATGTCGGGGAAAACCTCAAACGGCGGCTTCTGAAAGTGATGCCCGCGAAATCCGGCCATCGCCACCACGGCAATGACGGCCAGCAAAACGGCGAGATTGAAGTAGCGCATTTTCACGCCACGTCTCCAATGAAGGTGAGGTTGGTGCCGCCAAGCTGCTTGAGCAGCTCCGCGGTGGCCTTCTCGTTGAACTTGGGATCGTTCGCTTCGATCACGACGAAGAATTTGTCATTGGTCGCGCGCATGAACGCGTCCCATTCCCACAGCGGATGATGCAGGCGCGGCAGAAGCGAGAGCGTGGTCATGCCCAGGATGGAAACGATGGCCGAGAGCAGGATCATCACCAGGTCGAGGATCGGCACGAAGGCGGGCAGCGCGAAGTAAGGCTTGCCCTGCGTGTCCATCGGATAGACCCAGACGGACGTGATGACCACGAGCAGGAACGCGCCGACGAGGCCGCCGAGGCCGCCCGCGAGCGTGAACCACGGCACGAACGATTTGCGCTGGCCCATGGCGCGGTCCAGGCCGTGCACATAATAGGGCGTGTAGCAGTCCCACCACTTGAAACCCAAGTCGCGGATCTTTTCCGCGGCGTGGTAGACCTCTGCGGGGCCGGCGAATTCGCAGGCCACGGCGTAGAGATTGGGCGGCAGCGGCGAGCCAACCGGCACGACCAGCGGGCGCAGGGCAACGGCATCAGCCATGATGCACCTCCGTGACGTCGGTCTCCGGCGCGTCGTGCGCGAGGACGACCGGCGCATGATGCGGATTGGCCTCCGGCAAGGCGCCGCGCACCTCCGAGATGGCGATGACGGGCAGGAAACGGATGAAAAGCAGGTAGAGCAGGAAGAACACGCCGAAGGTGCCGGCAAAGGTCATGATATCGACCCAGGTGGGATAGAACATGCCCCACGAGGACGGCAGGTAATCGCGCGTTACGGAGACGACGATGATGACATAGCGCTCCAGCCACATGCCGACGCTCGGCACGAGCACGATGCAGAAGGCCAGCCACGGATTCCGGCGCACCTTCTTCATCCAGAACAGCTGCACGATGATCGAATTGGCGAAGATCATCGCGTACCAGGTCAGCCAATAGGGGCCGCGGATGCGGTCGTAGAAGAAGGTGTGGCGCTCGTTCGGGCTGCCGCCGTAGTAGGCGATGAAGAACTCCATCCCATAAATGTAGGTGATGAGCAGCGCCATCAGCAGGGTGAAGCGGCAGCAGAGGTCGATATGCCGCAGCGTGATGATGTCCTCCAGCTTGTAAAACTGGCGGATGGGCACGAGCAGGATGATGAGCATGCAGAACCCGCCATAGATCGCGCCGACGCCGAAGTAGGGGATGAAGATTGTGCCGTGCCAGCCGGGGATGACCGAGGTGGAGAAGTCGCTCGACACCACGGTGCAGGTGCTGATGACGAGCAGCGTGGCGATGCCCGCGAGCATCAAATAGCAAAACTCGTAGTTGGCCCACTGCCGTGCGCTGCCGCGCCAGCCCAGGCAAAACATCGCGTAGAAGTACTTGCCGATCTTGTTCTGCACCCGGTCACGCATGGCGGCGGCATCGGGGATGAGGCCCACGTACCAGAACATGATCGAAACGGAGAGATAGGTGGAGACGGCGAACACGTCCCACAGCAGCGGGCTGCGGAAGTTGGGCCAGATGGCGTTGCCGTTCGGGATGGGCGCGAGGTACCACGCGAACCAGACGCGGCCGACGTGCACGGCGGGATAAATACCCGCGCACATGACGGCGAAGATGGTCATGGCCTCCGCCGCGCGGTTGATGCCCGTGGCCCAGCGCTGACGCGTGAGATAAAGGACGGCCGCGATCATCGTGCCGGCGTGGCCGATGCCGATCCAAAAGACGAAGTTGGTGATGTCCCACGCCCAGTTGGCGGCGCGGTTCTCGCCCCACACGCCGACGCCAGTGGTGATGAGGTAAATCAGGCCAAGGCCCGTGAACCCGGCCAGCCCGAGCGCGATGAAGAGGCACACCCACCACCAGGTTGGCGCGGGATTCTGGATGACGGCCGCGATGCGGTCGCCGACCCACACCGCATTGTGGCCGTTGGAAACGTAGGGCTCGCGCTCGAGCCCGGCGCGGGCGAGCGCGACGTCGGGCGGCTCCTGCGTCTGCGCGGCGTTGGGAGGAAAAGCGGGCATGTTAATGAGCCTCCATCGTAGCGTTAAACGCAAAGCGCGAAACAGAAGGCAGGAAGACATTCCGGCCGCTAGAGACAGCGCCGGCTACCGCACGCTGCGCGTGCAAATGCACGCCGGCTTGTTCAAAGAGAAACTCGGCCTTCTTCTCACTACCGAAGATACCGCCCAGACGAAGCGCCTCCGTGGTAGCCGGCGCTGTCCCCAGCGCCGGAGCCGCGCAGCGGCGGAATGCAGTCGCGGCGATCATACGCTCGCTCCCTTCGCGGCCGCCGCGCTCTGGGCGTGGTCGGTGTTGGGCTTCACATTCTCCGAGCGGTTCGGGTTGTCCGCGCCATTCTTCTCCGGCCCCTTCGATTCCTCCTCAAACTCGCTCGTGTGACCGATGTGCGCCGCGCCGGGCATGTCCATGTTCGGGTTGCGCACGCGTCCCAGGTAGCTGGTGCGCGGGCGCGTGCCGAGGTAGGCCAGCACGCCATAGTTGCGCTCGTCCGCCTTGGCGATGGACACCTGGCTCGCCGGATCGTTCAGGTTGCCGAAGATAATCGCGTCGGCCGGGCAGGCCTGCTGGCAGGCCACCTTGAAGCCGTCGGTCGGCAGCACGATGTCGCCCGAGCCGGTGCCGAACTGGTTCGACCTGCGCAGCTGCGAGATTTTCGCCTCCTCGATGCGCTGGACGCAGTAGGTGCACTTCTCCATCACGCCGCGCGTGCGCACGGTGACGTTCGGGTTCTTCTGCAACATCACGCTCTGCGGCGAGCCCTTGTAGGTGAGCGGGCCGTCGCGGCCGGCCAGCGGTCCGAGGTAGAGCTCGCACACGTCGCCGAGGACCGGGAGCTTCACCGTCTCGATCGGGCGCTCGTTGTAGTTGAAGAAATTGAAGCGGCGCACCTTGTAGGGGCAGTTGTTCGCGCAATACCGCGTGCCAATGCAGCGGTTGTAGGCCATGACGTTGAGGCCCTCGTCGTTGTGGATGGTGGCGTTGACCGGGCAGACCGGCTCGCACGGCGCGTTTTCGCACTGCTGGCAGGCCATCGGCTGGAAAAGCACCTGCGGGTCCTCGAGATATTTCGAGTCGGTCGGGTTGCCGCCGGAGACGTCGGTGCCGAAGTAGCGGTCGATGCGGATCCACGCCATCTCGCGGCCGCGGATGACCTGGAATTTGCCGACGACGGGGATGTTGTTTTCCGCTTGGCAGGCGATGGTGCAGGTGTTGCAGCCGACGCAGGTGTTGAGGTCGATGACCATGCCCCACGCGGGCCGGTCGGGCTGGTAGGTGGCGGAATTGAGCTCGGGCGGGATGTAGCCCGACTCGTATTTCTGGTAGCCGGTGAGCTCGCCCTGCGGGATGTCCTTGTCGATGCCGATTT
>CAJCIA010000172.1 GCA_903970275.1 Betaproteobacteria bacterium | reverse complement strand
TTCGCGAAGAAGCTCTACGGCATCACGCAACCCGGCACCACCGTCCTGATCGCCAACGGCCCGGCGCCGACCGATGGCAAGAAGCCGTCGCTCGTGTTTTCCAAGAACGGTTCCGCGGCGCCGCCCCCGCCGCCGCCCGGTCAACCCTTCCGCTGGCATCCGCAGACGGCGCCGGTTGGACCCGTCTGCGTCGTCTTCAGCAGCGCTGATCGGCAGATTCACGTCTACCGGGATGGCAAGGAGATCGGCGATGCCTGGGCAGGCGTTGGTGCCAACATCCCGTCCGTGGGCGATCGGGTTTACGCTGCACAGGCCCAAACGGACCCCAAGGGATTTCACGACTGGAACCTGCTGGGTAGCGTCGACTCCTCGCCCGCGCCCGCCGCCAAGGATGTGCTGGGCGAGCTCAACCTGCCGCCCGATTTCCTCAACGACCTGCACAGCGGCGTGACATCCGGCGCCACGCTGGTGCTGACGGATCAGCCGCTGGACCAGGAAAAGGCGCCGCCGTCCGGCCAGGACATCCTGGACACCGCCAGTTCGTAAGATCCTAAGCAAAATGTAGGCGGCGGTTGCTCCGTAGAAACAATCCTTTCGGAACTCTAATTCGGGCCAGTCTCAGGCGGAAAAGGTCTGAAGGTAGTTGGAATGGGACGGAGGCGGAAACAACGGCTACCTCGCCCGAACGCAAAGACCAAACCTACGCAGGTGGCCGGCATCGGGCCGACGCCGGCTATCGGCAAAGCACAACTCGCAAGCCTTCGTTGATCATTTTACAGAGCAAGCGGCGGTTTGCGACCGTTGTACTGGCGCAACGCGCCGGTGCGAGAGATTCGCCGTGACGGGCACACGTAGCTGGCGCCTCTGTTGGCTGTGATGCTGCAACGGTCATTGACTGCCGCTCCAGCAGAGGGTGCTACCCGCGAATAATCTTCACCAGCACGCGATTGCCGCGCATGCCGCGTCAAATCCGCCATGCGTTTCGACTTGTCTGCCCGATGGGATTTAGTGCGTATTGCGGAAGTTAGTGCTATTAAAGTGTAAAGTGCGGGAATTTTAGTGGCCTACGGGGTCCTAGGTAGTCACAAGTAATACACAATAAGTTACTTATATTTTATAGGCGCCGCTGGCACATCCTTTGCGTTGCTCTCGCCATGCTACAATACGCCATCACATTCTTCATCGTCGCCTTGATCGCGGCCGTCTGCGGGTTTTGGGGTCTGGCTGGTATGGCGGCCGATATCGCCAAGTTCCTTTGCCTGATCTTTGTCGTGCTGATGGTTGTCTCGCTCTTTCGCGGCCGCACGCCTCGTATCTGACCGTTGATGAGCCCGCGCCTGCGCAGGCTGCTCATTGGCGGTGCGATCCTGATCGTTTTGCTTGTGGTGGCGTTTGTCGGAAACGCCGCGCTTACGTCTGTTGTCCAAGGGACAAAGTTTCGCGGCATGCTCGAAATGGAGACGGCCAAGGGCATGCATTTCGAGTCGGCGCATTTTGCACCCATCACGCGGGTGGGCCTTTTCGGCATTCAGGCGGTTTTCGGGGAGGGCGTGAAGGGATTCAAGACGATCGAGGGCATGCGGGGCGAGCACGTCACCGGCTCATTCAATCCACTCGGCGTCTTTCTCAAACGCTGGCAGCTGCAGTTCCTCCACTTTGATCGCGGCGTGGTGCGCATCCAGAAGACGGAAGGCAATCCCAACCAGAAACCGCCGCCCGGCCCGCCGTGGTATCTTTTCTTCTGGCCCGACCACGTCTACCTCAAGGACGTCGCCTGCGACCATGCTGATGTTCTCTTCAAGCTGCAGGAAAAGGAATCGGGCATCCACGACACCTATCTCCACATCACGCCGAACGGACGCGATTTCGAGTACGACGCCCAAGGTGGAACCTTCACCACGCCGGATACCCCGCAGCTCAACGTCGAGCATATTCATCTCCTCGTGCGCAAGCCGCGCATGACCTGCCCGACGCTGATTTTGGGCGACGATGCTGCGCATCCCGAACAGCAGGTGCGAGTGACCGGCTACGCCAACCTGCAGCAGGATCGCAGCATCCAGATCGCGGCCGATTTCGCTTCGCTCAATGTTGCGCCGTGGTTGCCGGAGAAGGTCCGGCCCGACGTGAGCGGGAAGTTCAGCGGCCACTTTGACTACAAAAGCACCGGCACCGGGCTTGAGACGGCTACGGCGCAGGGAAACGTGGCGGTGGCCAATGGTAAAATCCTTAGCCGCCTGAAGGCGCTGCGCACCTATATCACCGCGACGAAGAGCCCCGATCCCGGCGACATCCCGCTCGATGTTTGCCAGGCCGACATGAAGCTCGAACAAGGCGCGCTCACCGTGGAGAACCTGCAGGTGGAGTCGAAGGGTATCTTCCGGCTCAGCGGCACGCTGCACATGGCCAGGGACAAGACTCTCTCCGGCGAGGTGGTGCTCGGGCTAACCGATCCCTATCTGCGCTGGCTGCCGAGCTTGGAGAAGGACGTCTTCACGCGGCGGGACGGTTCCTATCACCTGACGACAATCCACATTTCCGGTGAGGCCGGAAAGCCGCAGCAGGATCTATCGCCTCGGATTACCGCCGAGCTGGCCAAGCATCCCTTCACCGCGCTGAAACTGTTCTTTAATACGACCAGCGCGTCCTTTGAGGATTGAGGCCGCTTATCGCGTTGCGCAGATTCGTCATTGAACGAATTGCAAAATGCCATAAATTCAAGGGATCGAAGCAGGAGATGATTTCTTGCAAGCCGTTCCAATATAGCTCCTTAAATCAGATCCGAAGGTTTGGCATTTCCCGTGCATCGAGAGCCGACGCTAGCCTCCATTTAACCTTAACCAGAAATTCAATGAAACCTCTTGGCATCATCCTCATCATCCTCGGCGTCGTCATGCTCGTTTATCAGGGCTTCAGTTATACCCAAACCAAGCAGGACGCGAAGATAGGTCCCATCAACATTCAGCATGATGAGACGCACCACGTTTGGATACCTCCGGTGATCGGCGGCGTCTGCATCGTCGGCGGAGTAGCGGCCTTGGTCCTCGGATCCCGCAAGGCCTAGTCCTTTCGGGCCGATGAAGGTCTCGATCCACAATCCCCGCGGCATGGGCGCCATCCTCACGGATGGCGCCACGCGTTTTCGTGTTTGGGCGCCGCATGCGGATCGCGTGGCGGTTGTTGGGGAGTTTAACGAGTGGGATGCAGGGAAGCATCCGCTCGAGCGTGGTGAAGACGGCGTTTGGTCCATCGAAGTTCCGGGCGCGCACGCGGGCCAGCAGTACCAATTCGAGATTCGCAACGGCGACAAGCGGCTGCGCAAGAACGACGCTTACGCGCGGCAAATCCATGCGGAGAAAGCAACGTCGGTCATCTACGACGACGGCACCTATAAATGGACGTCGCCCGAGCTGGCGATGCCGCCGTGGAACGAGCTGGTCCTTTACGAACTCCACGTCGGGACCTTCGATTCGCAGGGCGGTCGCCGGGACGGCTCAGGCAACTTCGACAAGGTCATCGCCCGTCTGCCTTACCTGAAGAGTCTCGGGATCAATGCGCTGCAGGTCATGCCGCTAATGGCGTTTCCCAGCGAGCGATCGTGGGGCTACAGCCTGACCAATCCATTCTCTGTTGAACCGAGTTACGGCGGACCGGATGGACTCAAGAAGCTGGTTGACGTGGCGCATGCGCTGGGCATCGCGCTGATCATCGATGTCGTGATCAATCATTTTGGTCCCGACAATCTCGATCTCTGGCAATACGACGGCTGGAGCGAGAACGGGAAGGGGGGCATTTACTTTTACAACGATCAGCGGGCGTGGACGCCGTGGGGCGAAAACCGGCCTGACTTCGGGCGCGGTGAGGTTCGCCAGTATCTGCGCGACAGCGCGCTGCTCTGGCTGGAGGAGTTTCGCTTCGATGGCCTGCGCATGGACGCGACCCTCTTTATCCGCAACAGCCGCGGCGAGGAGAACCGTCCAGAATGCGACTTGCCCGAGGGTTGGACGCTCATGCAGTGGATCAACGACGAGGTCGAGCGCTTCTTCCCCGGGCGCCTGCTGATTGCCGAGGACCTGCAGCGCAGCGAATGGATCACCAAGCCGGTCAGCGAGGGCGGGCTCGGTTATCACATGCAGTGGGACCCTGCGTTCTGCTATCCGGTAAGGCAGAACGTCATTGCGGTCGCCGATGAATCGCGGTCGATGAGGGATGTCGCCCACGCCATCGAGTTCACTTACAACAACGAGCCGTCGCAGCGGGTGATCTACAGCGATTCCCACGATCAGGACGCCAACGGGCAGTCACGGCTGCCGCAGCAGGTGGATCCGAACGACCCGGAGGGCTACTTCGCCCGCAAGCGTTCCTCCCTGGCGGCCGGCTTGGTCCTAACTAGCCCTGGCGTCCCCATGCTCTTCGAGGGACAGGAATTCCTCGAGAGCGGCTGGTTCCGTGCCGAGACCTCGCTGGATTGGGGCAAGCTCCGCACGCATAGCGGGATCAACCGGCTTTACCGCGACCTCGTCCACCTACGGCGCAATCTCTTCGGCGTCACGCGCGGGCTGATGGGCCGGTCCGTTCATCTTCATCACTTCAACGAGCAGGACAAGATACTCGGCTTTCATCGCTGGGATCAGGGTGGCGCGCGCGACGATGTCATCGTGCTGGCGTGCTTCGCCAATCGCGAGATCGAGCGCGATTATCGAGTCGGGTTTCCACGCGGCGGGCGCTGGCTCATCCGCTTTAATTCGGATTGGAAGGGCTACAGCCGCGACTTTCACGATGTGGGCAGCCCGGGCGGCGCAATCGACGCAGCACCGGAGCCGCGCGACGGTTTCGGGTTTAGCGCCACGGTGCGCATCCCCGCCTACGGGCTCCTGATTCTTAGCCAGGATGAAGCCGGGCCCACGGTAGAAAGCCAACCCGATTCCCCACAGGAGGTCGCATGAATGCG
Organism: Betaproteobacteria bacterium; assembly: GCA_903970275.1. Classification (GTDB taxonomy): domain Bacteria; phylum Verrucomicrobiota; class Verrucomicrobiia; order Methylacidiphilales; family UBA1321; genus JABDGH01. The sequence goes on along the minus strand of CAJCIA010000172.1, from coordinate 9,439 downwards.
CCGTGCCGTTCCCATTTTCTCAACCGCCGGTCTCCCGGCCCATCCACGAAATCATCATGCGTATTTTAGTCATCGACGACGAGGCCCACATCCGGAAGACGACGAGCGTCACGCTCGACGCGCTCGGTCACGAATGCGTGCAGGTCGCCAGCGGCGCGGAGGTATTGCGCGAGCTGAGCCGCGGCAGCTTCGACGCTGCGTTCCTCGATTTGCGGCTCGGGGACGAAAGCGGCCTCGAGCTCCTGCCAAAGATGCTGGCGGCCGAGCCCAAGCTGAACGTCATCGTCTTTACCGCCTACTCCTCGATCGAGACGGCGGTGGAAGCAATGCGCCGGGGCGCGGTCGACTACATCGGCAAGCCTTTCACGCCCGAACAAATTCGCCAGTCGCTCTCGCGCATCGAGAAGAATAGCCGCCTGGAAAATCGGGTAGTCGAGCTGGAGTCGATCCTTTCCACCAACGAGACGCTTGCCGATTTCACCACCGAGGAGCCGCTGGTGCAAAAGACCTTCGAGACGGCCACGCAGGCCGCCGCCTCGGCCGCGACGATTTTGCTGCTGGGCGAAAGCGGCACGGGCAAGAGCGTTCTAGCCCGCGCGCTGCACCGCAACAGCCCGTTTCGCGAGAACGCCTTCGTGACCGTCGCGTGCCCCAGTCTTTCCAAGGAACTGCTCGAGAGCGAGCTCTTCGGCCACGTTCGCGGCGCCTTCACTGGCGCCGTTGGTGAGACGTGGGGCAAAGTGAAGGCGGCGGAAGGCGGCACGCTTTTTCTCGACGAGATCGGCGAGCTGCCCCCGGAAATCCAGCCCAAGCTGCTGCGTCTGCTGCAGGAGCGCGAATACGAGCGGGTGGGTGATCCGAAGCCGCGCAAAGCCAACGTGCGCGTCATCGCGGCGACGAATCGCCGGCTGGAAGAACTGGTCAAGGAAGGCAAGTTCCGCGAAGACCTTTATTATCGCCTGAACGTTATCACGATTGAAATGCCGCCGCTGCGGCAGCGGCCGCTGGATCTCACGTCGTTGGCCAAGCAGCACCTAAAGCTCTTCGTGCGCCAAAGCGGCCGGCCAATCAAGGACTTCACCAGCGCCGCGCTTTCGGCCATGCAGCGCTATCCGTGGCCCGGCAACCTGCGTGAGCTGCGCAACGTTATCGAGCGTGCGGTCATCCTGACCAAGGGCGACAAAATCGACGTCAACGACTTCCCGGATTCCCTGCGCGGCGCGCAGCCCGCGGGCGCGATGATCGGCAACCGCGTGAGCCTCGACGAACTGGAGCGCGAACACATCATGCGGATCGTCGAGATCGCTGGCAGCATGGATGAGGCCGCGCAGATTCTCGGCATTGACCCGGCCACTCTTTATCGTAAGCGCAAGCGCTATGCGGAGATGGCAGAAGCCCAGGCTACGGCTGGCCAAACTCCCGCCACCTAACGATCTACTCCTGTCAGAACCTTCCCATGTTGCGAACCAAAGTGATGCTCGGCCTCGGTTGCCTGCTGATCATCCTTCTGGTGATGGGCCTCTACTCCATTGACAGCTGCAGCGACCTTGGGCGCAGGATTGAAGGTATGGCCTCCGGCAGAGATCGGGTGACCAAGGCGGTGGGCGAAATGAAACGGGCATGCGGGGCGATGACCGGCGCGCTGCTCACCCGCGCGACCGACGGAAGCACGGAGAGCCTCGCCGATTTCGACCAGGCGTGGAAGCGTTGGTCCGATGCCTTTGCGATTGTGCAAAGCGAGGCGGCGGGCCAGCCGGCGGAAAAGAAAATCGTCGACCAGGTCGCCGCCACCTCAGCCGACTATCGCACGCGAGCGCGGCTTTTCATCGGCACGCCGGGGGAGCTCAACCAAGTCGGGCGAACCACGGCCCAGAAGCTGGGGGCGGAGACGATGCAGATGCTCGGCCACGCGGATGAACTGGGCGTCGCGCATGAAAAGGCGGCGACGGTGAACGGTGATGCGATCGGACGCGAAATCAACTCGACCGTGCGGCTTCTCTTCGTCCTCATGATCATGGCCTGCGTCGTGGCGCTGGCAGCTTCGATGGGCCTGACCCGCGGCCTGCTTAACCCGCTCGCGGCCATGGCGCGTTCCATCCAGCGGGTGGGCGAGGGGCATCTCGACCAGACCATTAAGGTGTCCAGCCGGGACGAATTCGGAATGCTCGCCACCTCCTTCAACAAGATGGCCGAGCAGTTGCGCGAGTACCGTTCCAATACCTCGGATGAGCTGCTGCGCCTGAACATGACCATCCGCGCGACCCTCGCATCGTTTCCCGATCCCATTTTCGTGCTCAATTCGGCCGGGACGGTGGAGTTCCGCAATCCAGAGGCGGATCAACTCGCGCTCAAGCTTCTCTTCTCCGGCGTGACGCGCCTGCCCAAGATGGTGGACGAGAAAGTGGAGGAGGTGCGCAAGACCGGCGAGGACTTCCTGCCCACGCAGTTCCAGGACGCGATCAAGTTTCACATCGACGGGCAGGACCGCTATTTCCTGCCGCGCATTGTGCTGCTGCGCGATGACAAGGGAGCGACCTTCGGAGTCGCCGTCATCCTGGAAAACGTCACCCGCATGCTGCTGCTTGACGACGTGAAGAGCAACCTGATCTCGACCGTCAGCCACGAATTAAAGACACCGCTCACCAGCGTACGCATGGCCCTTTATCTCCTGGTGGAAAAGACGGTCGGTCCGCTCAACGAGAAACAGCATGATCTCGTTGACACCGCCCGGGAGGATGCGGACCGGCTGCTGCACACGCTGAACGATCTGCTCGACCTGGCGCGGCTGGAGCAGGGTCCGGCGCTGCTCGACCTGCAGCCGATTTCGCCGGCCAAGCTGGTGGAGACGGCTATCCATTCCGTCCATGAGCCGGCCCAGACGGCGGCCATCACGATCGAGACGGAAATCGCGTCCAACCTTTCCGAGATCCGCGTCGATCAGCAGCGCATCCTCTACGTCTTTGCCAACCTGCTGACCAACGCGATCAAGTATTCGCCCTCCGGCACGACCGTGTGGGTGAAGGCGGAAACGGGCGCCACCCGCTCCGGCCGGAAGTCGGTCCGCTTCTCCGTGCGCGACCAGGGGCCGGGAATCTCGATCGAGCATCAGGAACATATCTTCGAGCGCTTCTACCGCGTGCCCGGCACGAACAAGAATGGCGCCGGGTTGGGGCTTTCCATCGCGCGCGAGATTGTCGTGGCCCACGGCGGAGAGATCGGCGTGCTCAGCCCGGAAGGTGGCGGCAGCGAGTTCATGTTTGTCGTGCCGGTCGAAGCCGTCAAAGCCGGTCGCAACGATTGGCCGACTTCATGATGATCAATAATTTGGAAACGGGAGAGCGCCAAGTCGGCGTTCGCGTTTCTGGAACCAACCAACAAGAAAGGCAGTTATGAAATACATTTGGTCCCTGGCACTCGCCACGGTGCTCGCCCTCAGCGGCTGCGGTGGCGGCTCGCCGCTCAGCCTCACGGAAGACAATTACAACAAGGTCCAAAACGACATGTCGGAGGCCGACGTGAAAGCCATCTTGGGCGCTCCTTCCAACGAGGATTCCAAGCCGATTCCAATCGTAGGCGGCACGGAAACCACCCTGGTCTACACCAACACGCAGAACGGCACGACCGTGACCATCGTGCTCAAGAACGACAAGGTTCAGAGCAAGACGGGGCACTTCAACCAGTAGCACCCCTTGATGATCCATGTGCCGGGTTGTGAACCAGCCCGGCACGTCCTAGTTTGATCTGTCAACCCCACCTTTGGGCCGGGACATCTCATGTTGATCGATACTGATGCCGCACAGTTTTCGCGGGCCTTGCGCAACGCCATCCTGCTGCCCATCGCGGTCATTGTCCTGGCCGCCCTGATCGTCTCGATCATCGGCTTCGAGTTCCTCCACGTCATCGAGACGTCCGACCATTCGCGCGAGGTCGGCCGCCAGATTCTTTATTGCCACGAGACGCTGCTGGGCATGGAAAGCAGCGAGCTCGGCTATCAGGCCAGCGGCGATCCCCAGTTTCTTGGCGGCTACAACGAGGGCGTGACGCAGATCGATGGCCAGTTCGCCAAGCTCCGTGACCTGGTCGGCGACAACAGCAAGCTGCACGTCGCGGCGGACCAGCTCATCCAGGCCAAGGACACATGGCTGACGCACGCGAAGAGCACCGTGGCCCAGCGCAAGAGCGGCAAGGTTCCCGACGCGGATTGGACGCGCCTGGGCCGGATCCTGCGCGAGGATCTCAACACGCGCCTGGCCGCGATCACCGCGGAGCAGATCAAGGTGCGCGACGGACGCCAGCGCGACGTCGATCACATGAAGCACGTCTTCGTGCTCTCCTGTTTTGTGGTGGCCATCCTCCTGGCCTTGGCCGTCGCCCAGCTCGTGCGGCGACAATTTGCCATGCTGGCGCTGAACTACCGGCACGCGCTCCACACCGCCCAGCAGCGCAACGTCGCGCTGGAACGTTCCGAGCGCGACCTCGAGCAGCAGAAGGAATGGTTCCGCGTCACGCTGACTTCCATCGGGGATGGCGTCATCGTCACTGATAAGGAAGGCCGCATCGTCTTCATGAATCACGAGGCGGAAAAGCTGACGGGCTGGGCGTCGGTCGAGGCGTTGCTTTCGCCGCTCGGCGCCGTCTTTCGGCTGATCCACGAGCACAGCCGCGAGAAACTCCCCGATTCAGTCAGCGAGGTCTTCCGCACCAAGGCCATCTCGGGCATCAGCAAGTCGGCCGTGCTGGTCAGCCGCAAGGGCGAAGAATGGCCGGTCGAGGACACGGCCGCGCCGATTCGCGCGCCGGACGGGGAGATGCTGGGCGTCGTGCTTGTCTTTCGCAACGCGACCGAAATCCGGCAGGCGCAGCACGCCCTGCGCATCCATTCCGACGAACTGGAGCGCCGCGTCAACGAGCGCACGGCCAACCTCCGCCAGGCCGTCAACCAGCTCGAGACCTTTTCCTACACCGTCTCGCACGACCTCCGCTCGCCCCTGCGCGCCATGCAGGGCTTCGCCTTGGCCGCGCTGGAGGATTATGGCGACAAGCTGGAGCCCCAAGGCCGCGACTATCTCACCCGCATCAAGAACGCCGCGGAGCGCCTGGACCGGCTGATCCAGGACCTGCTTTCCTACACGCGCCTCTCGCGCAGCGATGCGCCACTGGCCGACCTCGACCTGGACCGCATGACGCGGGAGATCGTGGAGAATTATCCCAATCTCCATTCGCCCGCGGTGGAGGTCCGCATCGAAGGTCCGCTGCCGCACGTGTGGGGACATGAGTCGGCCCTGACCCAGGTCGTCGCAAACCTGCTGGGCAATGCGGCAAAGTTCGTACATCCCGGGGCGGTGGCGCGCATTGTCGTGCGCGCGGAAAACAAGGGGCGCCGCGTCCGTCTCTGGATCGAGGACAACGGGATCGGGGTCAGTCCGGAGGACGCTGAGCGCATCTTTTCCATGTTCGTTCGGGTGAATGAGACGTCGCAGTACGGTGGCACCGGGGTGGGGTTGGCCATCGTCAAGAAGGCCGTGGAGGCGATGCACGGCACGGTGGGAGTGGAGCCGGGAACAGAGAGGGGGGCGCGTTTTTGGGTGGAACTTGGTCTGGTCACGGGTGACGAAGGGTCGGAATCCACCTAAGCCGCAGGAAGATGCCAAGAATCCAGTTCCCTTCAACGACCTCCGTGTTATAGTCGCCACCTATGTCCCAATCGCCGGTCGCTGCGACATCCGCGGTGCGTGTCCTTGTCGTCGAGGACAACGCCGATGATCGCGAGCTGCTCCTGCGCCAGCTCCGTAAAACGGGGATGGCCGATCACGTCAAGTTCATCTCCGATGGCAAGGAGGCACTCAACTTTCTTACCGTGCCGGACCCGCTGCCGGTCGCGCATGAGCTGATTGCGATCTTCCTCGACCTGAACCTGCCCTCGCTCACCGGTCTTGACCTGCTGCGGGCCCTGCGCCAGCGCGAACGCTTCCAGGCCACGCCGGTGATTGTCATGACGTCGTCGAACGATCCGCGTGATCTTGAGGAATGCCGGCGGCTCAACGTGACCAACTACGTTTCCAAGCCGGTGACCTTCACCTCGTTTTCCAAGGCGGTCGCGGATGTCTTTCACCTCCCGCGCACGTCTGCCCCGACCAACAGCTAAGGTAGCGCCCCGCTGCCTTTCGCGCATGGTAGGGGCATGAAATCGCCTGCACGCGTGCCCGACGCGACCTATCGCGTCCAGCTTCATGCCGGGTTCACGTTCGATCATCTCGCCGCGATCATCCCGTACCTGCACGAGGTCGGAATTTCCGATGTGTACGCGTCGCCCATCTTCCGCGCCGCTCCGGGAAGCAAGCACGGCTACGACGTCTGCGACCAGAACCAGGTCAACCCGGAACTCGGCGGCGAGGAGGGGCTGGCCAAGGTCAGCGCCCTGTTGCGCGAGCGCGGCATGGGGCTGCTGCTCGACTTCGTGCCGAATCACATGGGCATCGAGGGCCCGTTCAACTGGCGCTGGCTCGATGTGCTGGAGAACGGGCCGCTCTCGCGTTATGCCACGTTCTTCGACATTCACTGGAATCCGCGTCAGACCCTGCTGCAGGAGCGCGTGCTCGTGCCCATGCTGGGCGATTTCTACGGCCGCGTGCTGGAGGAAGGCGGGCTGCAGCTCGCCTTTGACGAAAACGCGTTCTGGGTTTGCTACGGCGCGCTCCGCTTCCCGCTCTCGCCCGATTCCTACGGCACCATTTTGGATCGGCTGGCGTGGTTCAAGAATCCCGGTTCGCCCGTGGCGCAGAAGCTCGAGAGCATGGCCAACCGCTTCCGCGTTCACCCGGATCCGACGGCGGGCGAAAGCGCCGAGGCTGCAGGCAAGCGCACCGAGGAGCGCGACACGCTGCGTCGTGAACTGGCCGATTTGCTCGAAAAGGAAAGCCTGCACGACGACCTGCAGGCGGTGCTGAAGGCGCTGAATGGGACCAAGGGCGACGCCGCTTCGTTCGACAATCTCCACAACATTCTGGAAGCGCAGCATTACCGTCTCGCCTATTGGAAGAGCGGCTCGCACGAGATCAACTACCGGCGCTTTTTTGCCGTGGACACGCTGGTCGGCGTCCACATGGAACGGCCTGAGGTCTTCGACGACACGCACCAGTTGCTGCGCCGGCTGCTGGCGGAAGGCACCGCGACCGGCGTGCGGATCGATCACATCGACGGCCTGTGGGACCCGGCCGAGTACCTTACGCGCCTGGCCACGCTCTCGCCCGATCCGGAGAAGCCGGCCTACACGCTGGTCGAGAAAATCCTGACCGAGCGCGAAACCCTGCCGCCTGAGTGGCAGGTGCACGGTACAAGCGGTTACGAGTTCGCCGGCAGCCTGATCAACCTGCTCGTCGATCCCGAGAAGGCAAATCTCTTCACCACGATCTATCGCGACTTCGCCGGTGTGCAGCTCGATCCACACGAGCAGGCTTACGAGCTTAAGCTCTTCATCATGGAGGAGCTTTTCCCGAACGCGATCGACACGCTGGTTGAGGAACTGGAGCGCCGGGTCAATTCCGACCGCCGCTGGCGCGACTGGACGACCAACGATCTGCGCCTGGCGCTCTCGCGCATCATCGCCTGCCTGTCGGTTTACCGCACCTACCGCCAGGCCGGCCGGCCGATGAGCGAGACCGATGTCGCGGTGGTCGAACGCGCGGTCGAGGAGGCGCTCCAGCGCAATCCGTCCTCCGACCCGCTGGCCTTCCGCTTCGTGCGCGATGTCTGGATCGGTCGCTATCCCGATGCGCAGGCGCAGACCGGCCAGGAGATGTGGGCGGACGAGTGGGTAATGGCGCTCCAGCAGTACACCGGCGCGATCATGGCGAAGTCGATTGAGGACACATTCTTTTATCGCTATGTGCGGCTCTTCGGCACGAACGAGGTCGGCCATCATCCGGCCGAGTTTGGCCTGCCGCCGCAGGCGTTTCACGAGGAGAATGCGCGCCGCCAGCGCGACTGGCCCGCGTGCATGCTGAGCACCTCGACCCACGATACCAAGCTGGCCGAAGACGCCCGGGCGCGGTTGCTGGCGCTCTCGGAAATCCCCGAGCGTTGGGCCGATTTTCTGCGTGAATGGCGCGAGGCGAACCACAGCCTCAAGACCCGGGTGAACGACCAGGTGGCGCCCGATGCGAACGAGGAGTATCTGCTCTATCAAATCCTGCTCGCCGCCTGGCCGTTGCAGGAGGACCAAGTCGACGACACCTTCGCCGAGCGCATGCGCAACTACATGCGCAAGGCGCTGGCGGAGTCGAAGACCAACACCAACTGGGCTTCGCCCAACGAGGCCTGGCTCAAGGCCACCGCCGACTTTGTTGATGGCGTGCTGGACCGCAAGCGCCCGGGCACATTCTGGCAGACGTTCACCGCGTTCGCTGCGGATCTGGCCCAGCGCGGCGCGCTGTTTTCGCTCGTGCAGGAAGGGCTCAAGCTCACCACGCCCGGCGTGCCGGACATCTACCAGGGTTGCGATCTCTGGGACCTGAGCACGGTTGATCCCGACAACCGCCGCCCGGTCGACTACGAGAAGCGGCAGGACATACTGAAAGGACTCGATGGAGCCAACGCCACGAAACTCCTGGAGCAGTGGCCGGACGGCCGGATCAAGCTGCATCTCATCCGCAGCATCCTGCGCTACCGCCGCGAGCACCCGGCCCTTTTCCGCGAAGGAAGCTACGAGCCGCTGATGATCGAAGGGGAGCAGGCGAAAAACTTCATCGCCTTTCAGCGCCGGCAGAGCAACGAAGCGCTCGTGGTCATCGCTGCCATCCGGCTTGGCGCCAAGCTTGACCTGCCGAAGCTGGGTGAGGGGGCCACGGTCCTTCTCGCGCACAACTCGCCGTGGCAGTGGAAAAACCTCCTGACGGCGGATTCTGTTCAGGCGAACGATGGGCGGTTGGATGTGTCGTCGACTCTGACTGGAATGCCCATTGCGGTGCTGAGTGCTTCCTGAGCCGGACAGGATTGGCGCGGGGCGGGCTTTGGGCGGCGTGCCTGATGCTCATCTTGAACCTGTTCGCGGGGATGAGACATCCTCGACAAGAGGGTGGTTACTGCGCGGCAAGGTAGCCGGCGTCGGCCCGACGCCGGGGCGCGTTGCGAGATGTCGGCAAGCGCAGAGCTTCGGTCGCGCGCCTCGACGGGGCGGTGATCGGAATGAAACGGGCGCATGGATCGCGGAGCGGAGAGAGCTTCGGAAAGCGAGCTCATGTGGCCGCGACCGGCGTCGGGCCGACGCCGGCTACCTGGGGTTGTCGCGAGGGCGTGTCACGGAAGAGAGAGTGGTTGATCCCTTTCACTTTGCGCTTCGCTTTGGGCTTTGTGGAGTTGTGCTGAGCAACGAAGCGGCGGTCCATGACCGTCTGTGCGGACAACTGCGTCGGGTCATCGTCGGCGGTCATAGACCCCCGCT
>CAJCIA010000171.1 GCA_903970275.1 Betaproteobacteria bacterium | reverse complement strand
GGCAAGATTGAGCTTCTGCCGCGCATCGAGGTCGGCGGGGCGGTGGGCCTCGCGCTTGTAGAGCGGCGCCTCGTCGGCGAGGAGCCGCGCGGGGATTTCCGCGACGACGGTGCCGTGATTCTTCACGCGCATCATGCCGTCGTCGGTGACGTGGCCGATACGGGCGCAGGGCAGGTCCCATTTTTCGAAGATGTCGGTGACGGTCTTTTCGTGCCCGGCGCGGACGATGATGAGCATGCGTTCCTGCGACTCCGAGAGCATGGTCTCGTAGGGCGTCATGCCGGGCTCGCGTTGCGGGACGAGGGCGAGGTCGATCTCGATGCCGCTGCCGCCGCGGCTGGCGGTCTCGCAGGTGGAGCAGGTGAGGCCGGCTGCGCCCATGTCCTGCACGCCGACGACGGCCTCAGGATGCTGGAAGAGCTCGAGGCAGGCCTCGAGGAGCAGCTTCTCGATGAAAGGATCGCCGACCTGCACGGCGGGGCGGTCGGCCTTGGAGTCCTCCGTCAAATCGCGCGAGGCGAAGGCGGCGCCGGCGAGACCGTCGCGGCCGGTGCGGTTGCCGACGTAGAAGACGGGGTTGCCCGTGCCGGTGGCGGCGCCGCGGCGGATGTCGCTGGTGCGGAGGGTGCCAAGGCAGAAGACGTTGACCAGCGGGTTGCCGTCGTAGCTGGCGTCGAAGTAGACCTCGCCGCCGACGGTGGGGACGCCGATGCAGTTGCCGTAATGCGCGATGCCGGAGACGACGCCGGAAAGCAGGCGGCGATTGGTCGCGGCATTGGGCTTGCCGGGGCGGATGTCGCCGAAGCGCAGCGAGTTCATGAGGAAGATCGGCCGCGCGCCCATGGTGAAGATGTCGCGCAGGATGCCGCCGACGCCGGTAGCCGCGCCTTGGAAGGGCTCGACCGCGCTGGGATGGTTGTGCGATTCCATCTTGAAAGCCACGCCCCAGCCGTCGCCGATATCGATCACGCCGGCGTTTTCCTCCCCGGCCTTGACCAGCACGCGCGGGCCGGTGGTGGGAAACTTGCGGAGCTCGAGCCGCGAGTTCTTGTAGGAGCAGTGCTCGCTCCACATGACGGAGAAGATGCCAAGCTCGGTGAAGTTGGGGTCGCGGCCGAGGATGGACTGGATGCGGGCGAATTCGTCGGGCGTGAGGCCTTGCTGGGCGACGAGTTCGGGAGTGACGAGGGGATCGGGCATGGTGGGAGAGTCGGATGTCAGCGGAGCAAGTCGACCGGACGCCGCCTGCCATAGCGGGGCGAGCTTTCGCGGAACCCGATCTGGGGCTTGGGCGGAACGGGCGGCGGCTGCAGGAGCGGCTGGAGACGGTGGTAAATATCGCGCAGGGCGGAATCGTGGAGAAGGAGCTCCTTGTCGATCTCCGCGATGCGCTTGAGGATATCGGCGTTGGCGGCGAGGACATCGCGCTGCTGAACGAACGCGCGCACGACGAAGACACTCATCGCCACCGCGCGCGGGCTGTTCAGGACGTTGGCCGCCATGATGGCGCCGTGCTCGGTAAAGGCGTACGGCCGAAACTTGGTGTTCTGGCCGCGCTTCAAGGTCACAGTTTGTGACCTTGAACATTCAACCCATTCAGCCGCAGTCAGTTGAAAAACGAAGTCGGTTGGGAAGCGGGTGCGATTACGTTTGATTTGCTGGTTGAGTTTTTTGGTTTCCGTCCCGTACAGCTTCGCCAAGTCCGCGGCCAAAATCACTCGATGTCCGCGGACGGTTTGAATGGAGGAAAGAATGTCCTCGGTGGAAAGCGCGGGTTGCTTTGCCATGGTCATCCTTGTTTTGCCTTCTCGCCCGCCAGCACCGACTCAAAAATGGCAAGACCGTCGGCGCTGCCAAGGATGCCTTCGGAAGCGCGTTCCGGATGCGGCATCAGGCCCAAGACGTTGCCAGCGACATTGGTGAGCCCGGCGATATGGCGCGCCGAGCCGTTGGGATTGGCCGCATCGCTGGCTGCGCCTTGCGCATCGCTGTAGGTGAAGAGCACCTGCTTGTGAGCGAAAAGGGAATCGAGCGTCTTGGGATCCGCGACGTAGTTGCCTTCGCCGTGCGCGATGGGGATTCGCAGGACCTGCCCAGCCTTCAGTCCACGCGTAAAGCGCGAGTCGCCGTGCTCGACCCGAAGATGAAGCGTCTCGCAGCGGAAATGAAGGTTGTTGTTGCGAATGAGCACGCCCGGGAGCAGGCCGGCCTCGCACAGGATCTGGAAGCCATTGCAGATGCCCATGACCGTGCGGCCTTCCGCGGCGGCGGCCTTCACCGCGTCCATGATGGGGGAGAACCGCGCGATGGCGCCGGTGCGCAGGTAATCGCCGTAGGAAAAGCCGCCGGGCAAGACGACGGCCTCCGCGCCGGCGAGGGAGCTCTCCTTGTGCCAGACGTACTCCACCTCCTGCCCGAGCACGTGTTTGAGGACATGAAATGCGTCTTGGTCGCAGTTCGAGCCGGGGAAGCGGACGACGACCCAGCGCATCTAGTGGCCCCCCGCGGTGGCTGGCTCCTGGATCGTCAGCACGTAGTCCTCGATCACGGGGTTGGAGAGCAACTCGTGGCAGATGGTTTCCAACTGGGCGCGCGCGGCGGCCGCGTCGTCGCCCTCGATCTCGAGCTCGATGCATTTGCCGACGTGCGCCTGCCGGACCGGCACGCCGAGCGACTGGATGGCGCGGCCGACCGCGTCTCCCTGCGGGTCGAAGATGCTGGCGCGCGGGCGGACGATGACTTGGGCTCGGATCATGACTTGTTTTAACGGCGCAGCTGCGGCCTGCAAAGAAAACATCCAAGCAGGGCGGCGTCAAAAAAAGCATCCCGCTGCGCGCGAACTCTGTTATGAGTCCTCCATGGCAGATTCCACCGCCTATTTTGTACGAGGCGACGATGGCGAGGAATATGGCCCGGTCTCCCTGGCCGAGCTGCGCGAGTGGGCGCTGGAAGACCGGGTGGGGCTGGGCACGAGCGTGCGGCCGGATTTCCCCGACAGCCGCTGGAGCGCCTGGCAGCATTATCCCGAGTTGGTTGCGCTACTGGCGGAAGTGCAGGCAGTGGGCGCGATGGGTTCGCCCGTGGTGGCGCCGCTGGGTCGGCGGAGCCTCGCCTTCCTGCTCGATTTTCTTTTCAGCCTGGTCTTTCTCTTCCCGGTGCTGCTCGTGAATTACTCGCTGTTGCCGGCGGCCTTCATCGCGCAGCTGATCGAGTTCTGGCAGGGAGTCCTGGCCGGCGTCACGCCGACAACCACGCCGGATGTCCCGCTCTGGTACGCGCTGGCGAACGACGCCGGCTTCCTGCTCCTGCCCACGCTCTATTTCGCGGGTTGCTACAGCCTGCGCGGTCGTACGCTGGGGAAGTGGCTCCTCAACCTCCGCGTGGTCGATGCCCAAGGCGCCAAGCCCACGCCGGTCAAGGCACTCGTCCGCGCGCTCGTTTTCGTGATCAGCGTCTATTTCTGCTACGGCCTGCCTTTGATCTACGCCTTCTTCAACTCGCAGCGGCGCGCGCTGCACGACATTGCGGCAGGCACCCACGTGGTCGAGCTGTGAAACGCACCGGACGGCTGCGGCTCGGCATTTATGGCGGGACGTTTGATCCCGTCCATCTCGGGCATCTGCTGCTGGCGCGGGATGCACTGGAGCAACTGCGGCTGGATGCGGTCCTGTTCGTGCCGTGCGCGCGCTCGCCGTTCAAGGCGCGCCGCGCGCAGGTTACCGATGCGCAGCGGGTGGCGCTGCTGGAGGCGGCGCTCAAGGCCGAGCCGCGGTTCTGGCTTTCCCGCTGCGAGCTGGACCGGCCCGCGCCCTCGTACAGCGTCGACACGGCGCGGGAAATCCACGACGCCTTCCCGCAGGCGCGGCTTTTCTGGCTGATCGGTCATGACCAGGTGGAGCAGCTGGATGACTGGCGGGAGGCCGCCGCGCTGCGGCGGCTCGTCCGTTTTGTCCGCTTTCCGCGTGGGGAGGCACCGCCCGCCCGGCGCGATCCCCGGGTTCTGGACTTGCCGCGCCCGCGCCGAGTGGATAT
>CAJCIA010000170.1 GCA_903970275.1 Betaproteobacteria bacterium | reverse complement strand
GCGCTTTTTTCCGGGTTTACGGCAAAGAAGATGTTGGTGAGCTTCGCCGCGCGGCAGGTGTCGAGCACCTTCACGACGTATTTGTAGGGCACTTCCTCCGCGCCGCGCAGGATGACCGGCTGGTCGGGATAAACCTGCTGGATGGAGGCGAGCTTGGCCTGGAGTTGCTCGATGGAGACGGTGCTGCGCTCGAGCTCGACGCTGCCATCCTGCTTCAGGTTGAGGATGATTTCGCCCGGCAACTGCGCGGGCGGCTCCCCGTGGCGCGCGGTGGGCACCTTGACCGCGATGTCCTGCTCGTAGCGCGAGAGATTCCAGGTCAGCAGGAAGAAGCAGAGCAGGAACATGACCACGTCGATCATGGGCGCGAGCTGGAGCTGGATCGGCTCCGAGTTGATCCGGCGGCGCAGGTTCATGGCGCGGCTATGGATTCACGCGATGGCGGCGGCTGAGCAGGATGAGCTCCTGCGTCAGCAGCGTGCCTTCCGATTCAAGAATCGAAATGAGATGCTGCACGCGGCCGCGGAAAAAGGAGAAGAAGGCCATGGCGATGATGCCCACGACCAGCCCGCCGGCGGTGGAGACGAGCGCCTGCGAAACGCCGCCGGCCAGCATCATCGTGCGCATGGAGCTGGCATTGCTGTCCGCGATATGCCCGAACGAGGTGAGGATGCCCACCACGGTACCCATGAGGCCGAGCAGCGGTGCGAGCACACCAATATCCATGATATAGAGCACGCGCTGGTTGAGCAGCGCGGCGATGCGGCTCCCCTCCGCCTCGGCCACGGCGGAGATGGCCTCGGGCGTGGCATCGGGATGGCGCTCGAGAAAAAGCAGCACGCGATCGACCACCCGCGCGGTGGCCTGCGGTTTCTCCGCGACGTAGTTGGCCAGCCCCTCGAGGTCCTCGTTCTCGAAAAACGGCTCCATGCGCTCGAGCAGTTCCGGCGTGGTGATGCTCTTCACCGTCAGGGTGAAGAAGCAATAGATGATCAGCGTGAGCGCGACCACGGACGCGATGGCCAGCGGGACTAAAATCCAGCCCGCGGAGGAAATGACGGAGAGGATGGAGGTCCTGCTCACCTGTGCCACCGCGTCGGCGCTGGTCTGGGCGCAGGCGGCCCCGGCGGCGGAAAGGAAGACGACGCCGGCAGAAAAAAAGCGTTTCATGGAACGGGACGTTGGACGCCCCGACCACGTTACAGGTTCAAGGAGAGTGGGCAAGAACGGGCGGCGGCTTCCGCTCTCCAACTAAGCCGCGGTCAGGCGCGCGGCCTCTGCCTTCGGATATTTCCCGGTCACGGCGTGCCCCACCCAAATGTCCTCGTCCAGGTTATCCCAGCGCAGCGCCTTGCCGGCCAAGCGAAGTTTTACTTTCGCTAAAGCCGTTGCAGTCGCTTTCGCCAGACGGGGATAATACGCCACGGGAAACGCATGGGTGGAGCCGTCTGCCAGCCAGAGATGGACCATCCCGTTGCGCACCGCGGCCTTCTTGGCGACGATCACCGGTTCATAGGCCATGAAACTCTATATAGCATCTTTCCAGGTAAAGCCAATGCACCTGGAGGATCACGCCGATTCGGCGGAGATCGCCGACAGAAAAGCCGTCGTTATTCGCTAACGTTACTGGCCGAAGCCAGAACTTCGCTTCTTTGCCAGCCTTTTCGACGTGAACATGCGGAGGTTCATTCGGCTCGTGTGAATAGAAGTGGAAGCGAAAGCCATTCTTCCGGAAGACGGTTGGCACTTCTTTTTCTGGTCAGCATCGCCTCTCCTCGTCAAGGCGAACGAGCTTACGACAACTACGGATACTCATCCGAGCCCTGCACCCAGGCAAAGGATTGGAGGTCGATCATGTCGCGCGGCTTCAGGTCGGCGAGGTCGCGGCGCAGGGTGCCGGCGAAGTCGAGCAGGTTCGTGTAGACCGGCCAGCTGGGCTTCGATTCGTAGGCGAACGTAAAGCCGTACTTTTCGGCGGCGCGACGCGTGACGTTGGGCTTGAGGAAGAAGTGTTTCTTTGGCTGGGCCAGGAAGCCGAAGATGGTGACGAGCGGCCAGGTGAGCACGCGCGTCTGGCGGCGCGGCAGGCTGCCGATCATGGCGCACCATGCCTCGAACCGTTCGCGATCCGAGCCGGGGCCGTGCAGGTAGGCGTGCAGCCCGGTGGCAAACTGGCGCGCGCCGGCGGGCGACTTCACCGCGTCGCGCAGGGCCATCTTCTCGAAGGAGAAAAGCAGATTGGTGCGCGACTCGATGCGGACGGCGTGTGCGGCGACCTCGGCAAAGCGCTCCTGGCGCAGCAGGGCGGTCATCGGCTCGCGGCCCAGCGACTCCTCCCATTGCTCGTAGGCCGACCACTTATAGCCTCGCTCCCACGCGATGTACTTTTCGTCCTGGAATCCACCGCGGAAATAGCGCAGGAACTTGCGGCGACACCGCGCGGGGCCAGGGGGCGAGGGCTTCAGAAAACCGGGAAGAAGTTTCATACCTCTTCAAAGGTCCCACTGGTCCAGGCCTGTGCAACGCCGGGTAAGTCGTGGGGATGACTGACCCGGCTATCATGGAAGAGCTTAGGCCGGGCCGGAACCGAATCCGGACGGAGGATTTCCGCACGTCACCGGAACGCAATAATTCCTTGCCTCGCCGGTGCTTATCCCGCTAACTCTCACCTTTTATGGCCCGCCTTCTCGACTCCATTAATTCCCCCGCCGACGTTAAAAAGCTGCCGCTGGATCAGCTCCCCGTCCTGGCTCAGGAAATCCGCGATGAACTCATCGCTGTGCTGGCGAAAACAGGCGGTCATCTTGGGCCCAATCTGGGCGTGGTGGAGCTGACCATCGCGCTGCATCGCGTCTTCGACACGCCGACTGATTCCTTTGTCTTCGACGTCAGCCACCAGGCCTACGTGCACAAGCTGCTCACCGGCCGGCGCGACCGCTTTCACACCATCCGCCAGGCGGGCGGGCTCAACGGCTTCATGCTGCGCACGGAAAGCGAGCACGACAGCTACGGCGCCGGGCACGCAGGCACGGCGCTCTCCGCGGCATTGGGCATGGCCACGGCGCGCGACTTGCGCGGCGGCACCGAGAGCATCGTGGCGCTGTGCGGCGACGCGGCGTTCACCTGCGGCATCACCTACGAGGCGCTCAACAACATCTCCGATCACACCAAGCGGCTCGTTGTCATCCTCAACGACAACGAGTGGTCGATCGACAAGAACGTCGGGGCGATCGCCAAGCACCTCACCAACATCGTCACCAACCCGCGCTACGAGAACCTGCATCGCAGCATGGAGAAATTCGTCCAGCGCTTCACGGGCGAGACGGGCAAGAATATCGCGCTCAAGGTGGAAGGCACGGTCAAGGGCCTCATTTCCACCGGGCACCGCCCCAGCCTCATCTTCGAGGAGATGGGCCTCTCCTATTACGGCCCCATCGACGGCCACAATCTCGACACGCTCATCCACACGCTGGAATTTGCCAAGCATCACGAGGGGCCGGTGCTTCTGCACGTCATCACGCAGAAGAGCAAGGGCTTTGAGATCGGGATGTCGAAGCAGAAGAAATATCATGGCGTCGGACCCGGCACCTACGATCCCGAGAAGAACGTCGAGACCGTCGCCTCCGGCCCGCAGACTTACTCGCAGGTCTTCGCGAACTCGCTGATCAAGCTGGCCGACTTGAATTCGAAGGTGGTGGCGATCACCGGCGCGATGCCCAACGGCACGGCGCTCGATCTCTTCCAGCCGAAGCATCCGGACCGCTATTTTGACGTCGGCATTGCGGAGGAGCACGCCGTGCTTTTCGCCGCCGGAATGGCCACCAAGGGCTACAAGCCGTTTTGCGCGATCTATTCCACCTTCCTGCAGCGTGCGTTCGACCAGATCGTCCACGATGTCTGCCTGCAGAACCTCAACGTCGTGTTTTGCATGGATCGCGGCGGTCTTTCCGGCGACGACGGCCCGACGCATCACGGCCTTTTCGACATCAGCTATCTGCGCTGTATCCCGAACCTCGTGCACATGTGCCCGACGAACGAGGACGAGCTTTCCGACATGATGTTCACCGCGCTGCACCACGACGGCCCGATTGCCATCCGCTATCCGCGCGGCAACGGTCCCGGCGTCCCGGTGAAGGCCAAGCCCGCGCTGGTGCCCATCGGCAAGGCCGAGGTGGTGAAGCACGGCACGCAGGCCGTGCTGCTCGGCCTGGGCGCGCTGCTGCCCATGGCGGTGGAAGCAGCCAAGGAACTCGAGGGGCAGGGCTACTCCGTCGCGGTGATCAACCCGCGCTCGGTCAAGCCGCTCGACGGCGACACGATCTCCTTCTTCGCGCGCAGCGCGGAGGTGGTGGTGACGCTGGAGGATCACGTGCTCGCAGGCGGCTTCGGCAGCGCGGTGATGGAGGAACTTTCCCGTCGCGGCGTGACCGTGCCGGTCGTCTGCATCGGCTGGCCCGATGTCTTCGTTGATCACGGCAAACCCGACGCCCTGCGCGAGAAGCACGGCATCAGCGTCCAGGCCACCGTGGCCAAGGCGCTGCCCTACCTGCAAAAAGCCAAGAGCAAGCCCGCCAACGCCGTCGTGGCGTGATGTAGCGGCGCTTGCTCTGTCGAAAAATGACGGCGCTCTCCGAGCGCTGGCTACCTGTTTCCTCTAGGTTCTTTCCATGCGGCGCTGTTGGTCATAGACCGCGCTTGCTCCGTACGGATGCCTTTCTTGCGCCCCAAGCTACTATTTCTACAGGGCAACCACCGGATAAGATTACGGAAACAGCGGTGACTCGGCGGGGCCGGGCAGCGAGGGCGCCTGCAAATGTTTTCGCTGGAGAAAGCGCCGGATGAGCCGCGGCGCACCAACTTCCAGCACCCGATAGGACACCAGGCCGATCAGCGCGGTAAGCACGGTCGAGATCCCGAGCGTCCACGCCAGATGTCCGTAAGGCTCATGCGTGAAGGCATAACGTTTCCCCCAAACGTTGACCAGATGGAGCAGCGGTTGATGCCAGAGATAAAGCGAGTAGCTGATGATGCCGATAGGAACCAGCGCCCGTTCCACGAGACGCAGCGGCCCCTGCTCGCGCAGGTAGCGCTGCATCAGGACGGCGAAAAAGACGGAGCCGAAGAGATACGCCTGGGCGTCGAGAATCTTAAACGTGAACGCCAGGACGAGAAGGGCGGCGCTGAAGACCAGCCAGGCGCCTTCCCAATGGAAGAGCCGCCGTCGTTGCACATAGGCTTCCGCCAGGCAGACGCCGAGAATCCAGTCGCACCACGTCACGAGCGGAAAGCACCAGCCGACGCTCACCGGGTTGAAGCCGGACTTTTTCCCGAACTCGAGGTAAAGCTGCATGCCGACGTTGAGGGCAAGCCCTAGCACCAGGCACCGCTCCGCTCCGCCCCAGCGGCGCATGAGCACCATCAGCAGCGGATAAAGCAGGTAGAACTGCATTTCGACGGCCAGGCTCCAGAGCGGCCCGTCGATGCCGAAGATCGTCGCCTTGAGAAAATTGTGCAGCATCACCGCGTGGGCCAGCACGTTCCACCCGTTGAAATAGGGGAAGGGAAGCCATCGATGCAGCGCCGCGTAAACCAGAACGGTCACGATGTAGGCCGGGTAGATGCGGAGAAACCGCCGCCCGTAAAAATCGCCCACACGAAACGGTTCCCGGCGGTGCAGCGTGGCGTAATGGATGCAGAAGCCGCTCAGGACAAAGAAAAACGCCACCCCGATCCAGCCGAAGCGAAAGAAGGCCAGCACGAATTGCAGCGGCGTCGGATTCACCAGCACAAGCCGGTCGGTCCCGTAGACGACATCACCCGCGCGAAAGTGAATCGCGACATGGCTGGCATAGACGCAGAGGAAGGCGAACGCCCGCAGACAATCGAGACGAAAAAGGTGCGCCTTGGAAGCACGGGCCATCGTCGTTTCGGACATGGCGCATCGTCCGGGAGGAGGCTTGTGCGTACAAGCTCATTAGGGCCGCGCCGGACAAGGTTTCCCTTGAACAATAATTCCCTCTAAAGGTCTGAAGTAGCCCGCCAGGAGAATCGACTTAGATATTGGGCTTGCTAATATAATCACCCAAATGAAGCCGCGAGTCCGGAGAATCCTTAGGTTTAATTCGAAGCGGATAACGAACTTCCTTTACCGGCAGGGGCCGATCTACCGGCGGAATCTCGCCGCCCTCCGCTGCTTCCTCGCGGCCAAGCCGTGCCTGCCTATTATTCTACCGGTTTTCAACAATCATTTCTATTTGGCCAGGATGGTGGCGCAACTGGAACGGTACGGCTTGCTGGGCCAGACCGTCGTTCTGGACAATCGATCCACCAACCCGGAAACCCGTCGTTACCTGCGCGAGATCGAAGCGCGGGTGAAGGTCATTTACCTGCGGCGCAATCTGGGACCGCGGTTCGTGCTCGAGGACAAGGCATACCACGCCGTGTTGCCGGAACTCTTTTGCCTGAGCGATCCCGACCTCGAGTTCAACCCGCAGCTGCCGCTTGATTTCCTGGCGCAGCTCGTGGAGATTACCCACAATCGCGGTGCAAGCCGCGCGGGCTTTGCCCTGGACATCGCCTCGCGTGAGGACCTGATCCAGGAGACCTTTCGCCACCAGGGACGCGACTATCATATCTGGGAGTGGGAAGCGGCCTTCTGGCAGCAGCCGGTGGGGACCACGGCGGAGGGCGATTGCCTGTATCGCGCCTGCATCGACACCACGTTTGCGGTGCACAACAAGCGCTTCAGCGCGGTGCCGAACTCCAAGCGGGTGGACATCCGCGTGGCCGGGCGCTTCACCTGCCGGCATCTCCCCTGGTACCGCGAGCGCGAACTGCCCGCCGACCAGGAGGAGACGTACCGCCGGACGCAACGGTGGTCGTTTTATCATCGACACTTGGACTGCTGCCGAAAAAAGCGCCCGGAAGCGTCGGTCCGCCGCTAGGGTGCACGGAGGCCCGCCAGCGGTGGCCGTCGTTTTCCTACGCCTTGCGGAACGCAATGAGCGAGCCGTGGATGCCGAGCAGATCGGCGAACGTCCCCGCGCGGATGGCTTCCCACAGCGCCTCGGGAACACCGCAGGTGGAGCTGAAATCATGAAAGGCCGCCACGCCGCCCGGCTTGAGGAAGGGAAGATAATTGGCCACGTCCAGCCGCACCGTCTCGAGGTCGTGGCCGCCGTCGATGAAGACGAGATCAGCCGACGCCGGCTTGAGCGGCAGCCGCCCCGCCGCCTGCCGCGAGTCGCCCTGCACGACCTGAATTCGCTTCTCCAGCCCGAACCGTGCGACGTGCGCCTCAAAGATCTGGAGCTGGGAACGGCCAGGCGAAACTTGGTCGAGGAGCCTTCGGTAATGCGCGTTCTCTCCCGGCGTGTCGCTCCAGCAGGCAAAGGCGTCCACCGCGTAGCAGCGCGCGGCATTTCCGCGCAGCGGTGCGGCCAGCGTGCAGGTGCCCTGGCCCAGCCAGCTGCCAATTTCGATCACCTGCGCATCCGCCGGCGCGGCCGCGGCCAGGCGGTAGAGGAAAGCCTGTTCCTCGACGGAGGAGAGGCTGCGATCGGCGAAGAACCCGGTGATGTCGCGGAAGGGCTTCCAATCGATGGTGGGGTAAGCTTTTTCCAGGCCGTCCACCTTGCGGGCGAAATCGCGCCGGCGCCGCTCCACCTTCCTCTTCATCCGCCAGCCCTTGAACATGCGGCGACGCTAGCCAGCGCGAGGGGAAGGCGCAAGATGCGGCGTGCAACGGCGACGTTCCGCAGGTTTGCGCTAGCGTGGCGCCGGGACGCTCCGTAAGGTCTCCCCCCATGCGTCTGGCGGCGGTTTTGCTTCTGTTCAAGGAACAGGCCTTCGTCGAAGCCTGCGTGCGCGCGATTTACCCGGCGGTCGATTCCATCTGCTGCGTCACAGGCTACGATCGCAATTTCGCCGGTCAGCCGGTCGAGCCGGACGAAAGCCTGCGCGTGTTGCTGGACCTGCCCGATCCCGCGAACAAGCTAAGGCTCGTGGTCAACCGCAGTCTCGAGGGCCTGCCCGGCCGCAACGCCGAGGCGCGCCTGCGCAACGCGGCCATGGCGCTGGATCCGCACGCCGATTATTACCTGATTGTCGACTCCGACGAGATCTGGCCCGGGGACGTGCTGCGCGCCTGCTGGGCCGAAGTGCAGCGCACGCAGTGGGCGGGTTATCGCATTCATGCCCACTCCTATTTTCGCAGCTGGAATTACCGGGTAATCGAGGCGGGCGAGGGGTACCGGCCCTTTGTTTTCCTGCGCCGGGGATTCCTTTTCGACGAGAACCGGCAGATCCAGTGGCACGGTCTCGCGCGGTGGAAGGAATACCTGCGCAAGGGCCGCAAGCCGAAGACGGTTTACTTCGCGCCCGAGCAACGCCTGCATCACGGCTCCGCCGTGGGCGATGACAACCGGATGCTGACCAAGCTGAAGAACTTCGGCCATGCCGATTGGATCGACCCTGCGTGGTACGATCGGGTCTGGAAAAACTTTGATCCCGCCATGCGCGACTTCTTCTACGTAACCGACAAGGGCTCCACCTACGAGCGCCTGCAGGTCGTTCCGCGCGCCGAGCTGCCGGTGGAAATCAGCCGCTGCACCTGGCCTGACGGCTGGATTCAGGATTAGGTCGGCGTTTGGATCGTATCGATCCCTGGCGCCACGCGCAGGCTTCAGCTGACGGCGGCGAGGAGATAGCCGGGCAGGTCCGCAATCGCGATCCGCTCCTGCTTCATGCTGTCGCGATGGCGCAGCGTCACGGTGTCGACCTGACCGGCCTCGATGCGACCGCCCTGCGCCGACGTGGAGCCTTCCTTGGCACCTTCCAGCGTCTCGAAATCAATGGTGATGCCGAAGGGCGTGCCCTCCTCGTCGAGGCGACGGTAGCGCTTGCCGATGGAGCCGGCCTCATCGTAGCTGACCTTCATGAGCGGGCGCAACGTGGCCTGCACGGCGCGGGCCTTGGCCACGAGCTCCGGCTTGTTCTTGAGCAGCGGGAAAATGCCGGCCTTGATCGGCGCCATGCGGGGCGCGAAGCGCAGCACCGTGCGCATTTCCTCCTTGCCGCTCTCCTCGTCCCGCACCGTCTCCTCGGCAAAGGCTTCGCAGAGCAGCGCCAGCACCGTGCGGTCCACGCCCGCGCTGGGCTCGACGACCTCGGGCAGGTACTTCTGCTTCGCCTCTTCGTCGAAATAGTCGAGCGGCTTGCCGCTGGCCTTGGCGTGCTGCGAGAGATCGTAGTTACCGCGATGCGCAATGCCTTCCAATTCCTGGATGCCGAAGGGGAACTCGTACTCAAGATCGTAGGTGCCCTGCGAATAGAAGGCGCGGTCCGCATCCGGCACGGTGAGCACGTGAATCTTGCTGCGCGGGATGCCGATGGCCTCATACCAGGCGAGCCGCTCTTCCTTCCATTTCTCCAGCCACTCTGGTCCGGTGCCGGGCTTGACGAAGAACTCGAGCTCCATCTGCTCAAACTCGCGCGAGCGGAAAGTGAAGTTGCGCGGATTGATCTCGTTGCGAAACGCCTTGCCGATTTGCGCAATGCCAAAGGGCAGCTTCTTGCGCGCGACTTCCAGCACGTTCTTAAACGCGACGAACATGGCTTGCGCGGTTTCCGGACGCAGGTAGGTGATGGATGAATCGTCCTCCGTCGCGCCGACGTAGGTCTTGAACATGAGGTTGAAGACCTTCGGCTCGCTGAGCTGCGCGCCGTTTTCGGGGTTGAAGGCGGTGGAGTTTTCGACGGCCTCCTGCCGATCAAACTCCAATTCGATAATCTCGGACTCCAAAAAACCTAAGCCGAGATAATATTGTCTGGCAGTTTTATCGGCGGAAGCTTGCGGTTTTCCTTTCGGAACCAAAACGGCGAACGGCTTCTCCGCTCTACCAAGAGGAAGGCGTTCAGTTGGAACTTTGATCCCCTTATAATAATACGCCGTCCCGCTCTGCGGCTCGATCTGGTCCGCACGAAATCGCTTTTTCGTCAGCAAGCACTCCACCATCGGATCCGAAAAGGTATCCACGTGCCCGCTGGCCTTCCACACCGCCGCGTTCATCAGGATCGAGCCGTCGTAGCCCACGACGTCGTCGCGCAGCTGCGTCATGCACTTCCACCAGTAATCCTTCAGGTTGCGCTTCAGCTCGGTGCCGAGCGGGCCGTAATCCCACGCGCCGTTTAGGCCGCCGTAAATTTCCGAGGATTGGAAGATGAAGCCGCGGCGTTTGCACAACGCCACGATCTTCTCCATTTTTGCCGCCGACACATCCGCCATAAGGGGCGAGATCATCCCGCCCCAGCCGCGTGCGAGGCAAGGGAAATGTCCCGAGCGAGTGGCGTGTCAGTCTGTAGCGGCAGTCTATGACCGCTGACGTATATCCCACCCACTCGCACGTTCCCGGCGGATCGACCGCCGCGTGCTCCGTAGAAATAATCGCTCGTGGACACTAGGAAGGCATTCCGGTCGCTGCGCTCCCTCCGGCGCCCGGCGGTCGCCAGCTACCTTCGGAGGGTTCTGGCCTTGGCCGGCGACGCGCTGGGCCCGACGTGACCAAATATCCGCGCAAGCGCCCGCGATAAATCCGATCAAGGCGTATCAACCGCCGTGTTGTTGCGCCGCACGATGGGATCGAAGCGGCTCGTGTCGTTGGTGAATTGGTCGATCTCCGCCTTGAGTGCCTGGCGGTAGGCCACCTCCTCCTGGGCCAGGCTGCGCTCGTAGCCGTAAAAGTTTGCCGGCCGCTGCATCTCGTCCAGGTCGGTGTCGCAGATGACGCCGAGTTCGAAAAGCAGGGCATGCAGCGACTCGGTGCGCTGGCCCGCGTTGCCGTCCGGCGTTTCCTCCTTGAACTTCGCGTTGGCCGCGGTGAGCTTGTCGTCGCCATGCCACAAGTTGTGGTTGCGGGTCTCGGCCGCACCATTCAGGTAGGCGTCGAGGTTGCGGCTGTGCCGGCGGAAGGTGCTGATGAATTCCGCCTCCGTCTGCAACTGCGTGTTCTGGCAGGTCTCCCAGGATGAGACGTTGTCGAACCGTTCCCCGTACGGCGCGATCGAGGCGAGAACGGCGGCGTCCCGCGCGGAAAAGTTATCCGGCGAGAAAGTCTCGGAGCGAAGCACGTGCGGACCAGTGCCGATCAGACCCACGACCCGGCCGGTGTTGGCCAGGAGGAGCGGGCTGCCCTCGAACGGGCGCAGCGCGCTGAGCATGATGCGCTGGTCATCGACCGAGGCGACGGCGGCGGAAAACGGCACACCCACGCGGCTGGCGGTCAGCAACTGGTCGCCCGGTTGCAGCTTCGTGGGATCGCCCTCGGGCAGGGCTGGGTAGCCGAAATCCTTCACGCTCAGCATCGCGACATCGCGGTCCGTGGCGCCTTGGATGCGGATCACCTGCACGGGCGCGCCGGTGGCGGTGAGGGCGTGCCAGTTGGGATTGTTCGCGATGAGGCGCTGCGTGGTGATGAGCACGGTGCTGTCGCCATGTTTCATGAAGAAGCCGGCGCCCTGTTCGCGGTCGCCCTTGATGGTAACGATCGACATCTTTTGGTCCGTCGTTAGTTCCTTCGGCAGCGGCGCGGCCACCGGCGGCGCGGGTTTGGGCGCGACCACCACGGGGGCAGGCGCCGCAGGCGGGGGTGTCGGATCCTTGATCGGTTTGAACGCCGGCCCGACGGTCGGCATGAAGGCAGTCAGGTCCGGCGGCGCGGTCTCGATCGCATACACCACCACGTCCCACGGCACCGGGTCCGTGGTTTTCACCCGCAGCCGATAGGAGCCGCCCTGCGGAACGTAGAGCGAGCCGACGGTGCGGCCCGTCGTGCCGGCCACCACCGTGTTGTCGAGGCGGATCACCCCGATGCTCAGGATCTGGTCGGAATGCCAGCGCAGCTCCCAGCCAGCCGGCACGGAAAAGTCGGCGGTGGTAAGCGTCGTGCGGCCGTCGAAGCGCTTGATCGGATCGCCCGGCGCCGTGGCCGTACTGGAAGGCGTGTCGTCATCGAAGTCGTACATCGGCGGCTCGGCCGCGCGCAGCATCGGCGCGACGAGCCAGCACGCCAGGAGCAGGAGAACGATCCGCATGGCGGACCGAGCATCGACGATTCCCGCGGCGCGACCAAGCCTGATCCGCGTGCGCGCGTGGTTCGACATCATCCATTAGACCAGCCTGCCCTCCTTCCGGTTGCGAAAAATCTCGAGGATGCGCACGCGCCAGAGCGGCGATTGCATAATGGCGCGAGCGCGACGAACTTGGAGCATGAAGCCGCCCGCCGTCAAAGCCGCGTTCACGGGCCGGGAGTTCCCGCGGCTGCCACTGCGCCTGCCCTACGCCGTGATGGAAGCCGAGCAGGTGGAGGCGATTCCCACGGGCCCGGACTGGCAGTACGAGCCGAAGTGGGATGGCTTCCGCTGCCTGGCCTTTCGCGATGGCGATCAGGTCGTGCTCCAGTCGAAGGGCGCGCGGCCGCTGGGGCGCTATTTTCCGGAAATCGTCGAGGCGCTTCGCGCGTGGCCGCTGGAGGCCTTTGTGCTGGATGGTGAACTCGTCGTGCCGGTGGACGGCGCGCTGGCCTTTGACGAGCTGCAGATGCGGCTGCACCCGGCGGAAAGCCGCGTGCGCAAGCTGGCCGCGGAACATCCGGCGCGGCTCGTCCTCTTCGATCTGCTGGTGGATGGTGAGCGGCGGGACTGGACCGGCCGGCCGCTGGTGGAACGCCGCACAGCGCTGGAGAAGATGGTGGGCCGCCTCACGCCCGCGCCGCGGTTGGTGCTCTCGCCGGCCGAGCGCTCACGCCCCCAGGCGCAACGCTGGCTCAGCCATGCGGGTGGCGATCTCGACGGCGTCATCGCCAAGCGGCTCGACCTGCCCTACCGCACCGGCGCGCGCGATGGCATGGTGAAGATCAAGAATATCCGCACGGTCGATTGCGTGGTCGGCGGCTTTCGCTACGGCGAGAACTCGAAGCTGGTCGGCTCGCTCCTGCTCGGCCTCTACGATCAGGCGGGCCTGCTGCACCACGTCGGCTTCACCTCCGCGCTTTCCGCTGAGGAGAAACCGGCGCTGACCAAGCGCCTGGAGAAGCTGGTCGAGGCGCCCGGCTTCACCGGCAATGCGCCGGGCGGCCCGAGCCGCTGGAGCACGCGTCGCAGCGCGGAGTGGCAGCCGCTTGCGCCGCGTTTAGTCGTGGAGGTCACCTACGATCACGTGACCGATCAACGCTTCCGCCACGGCACCAACCTGGTCCGCTGGCGCGCAGACAAGCCGCCTGCCCAGTGCCTGCTCGCCCAGATCGCGCCGCCCAAGCAGGCCGCGGTGCTGCCGGGCGATGACGATCGCTAACGCCACGATTCGACACGGAACCCGCGGTCCGTCTAAGCTGCGGCATGTCTTCCGGCCCTTCCAACGTCCTGGGTGATCCGCTGCGTCCCTGCTGCTTCGAGCCGGTCACCGGCTTTTATCGCGATGGCTACTGCCGCACGGGTCCGGGCGATGTCGGCCTGCACACCGTCTGCGTCGAGGTGACGGCCGAGTTCCTCGCCTTCAGCCAGTCGCGCGGCAACGATCTTTCCACGCCGCGACCGGAATATGAATTTCCCGGGCTGCAGCCGGGCGACCAATGGTGCCTGTGCGTCACGCGCTGGAAGCAGGCGCTGGACGCCGGCCGGGCGCCCCGCGTGAAGCTGGAAAGCACCCACATCTCCGCGCTCGAGTTCGTTGCGCTGGAGGATCTGCAACGGCACGCCGTGGCCCGTGACTAGCCGAGTCGGCGTCGCGCGCATCGGAATGCTGGACATCAACGGCGCGCCTGCTTTTCTTGCCGGATGGTCAGCCACCCCCTTCTCGGCCTCGTCTTCCACTGGATCGGCGGCCTCGCCAGCGCGAGCTTCTATCTTCCCTACCGCCGCGTGCGCGGGTGGTCGTGGGAAACCTTTTGGCTCACGGGCGGATTCTTTAGCTGGATCGTGGCGCCGTGGCTCTTCGCGCTCGCGCTCACGCCGGGGCTCGCGACGATCCTGCACCAGACGCCGTGGCCCGTGCTGGGCTGGACCTATTTTTATGGCGTCTTGTGGGGACTGGGCGGGCTGACATTTGGCCTGACCATGCGCTATCTCGGCATTTCGCTCGGCATGGCCATGGTGCTCGGGTATTGCGCGGCGTTCGGGACGCTGATGCCGCCCATCTTCAACGGCACGTTTGTCTCGCAGGTCCTCGAGACCAGTTCCGGTCTCGTCATTCTCCTCGGCGTGGGCGTGTGCCTGGGCGGCATCGCGCTCTCTGGCGCAGCCGGCGTGACGAAGGAAAAGGAGATGTCCGAGACGCAAAAACGCGCCGTGATCAAGGAGTTCAATTTTCGCAAGGGCGTGCTCGTCGCGACCTTTTCCGGCGTGATGAGCGCCTGCTTTTCTTACGGCTTGAACGCCGGCTCGCCGATGCGCGAACTGGCCGCCGCGCAGGGAACAACACCCGTGCACCAGGGCCTGTGCGTGCTCATCGTGGTGCTGCTTGGCGGCTTTACCACCAATTTCATCTGGTGCGTGGTCTTGCATCTTAAGAACGGAACGGGCGGCCAGTATTTCGCGGCGAGAGAAGTGCCGTCCCGCGCCACGACGCTGCCGATCGTCGAGACCGCCATCGACGCGCCCTCGGAGGAAATGGCGCGCCACGCCAATCTCGGCGCGGCCGCAGCCTCCTCGCGCGTGCCGCTCCTCAGCAACTG
Source organism: Betaproteobacteria bacterium (assembly GCA_903970275.1). Classification (GTDB taxonomy): domain Bacteria; phylum Verrucomicrobiota; class Verrucomicrobiia; order Methylacidiphilales; family UBA1321; genus JABDGH01. The sequence goes on along the minus strand of CAJCIA010000170.1, from coordinate 5,138 downwards.
GCTCTTCTGCGCGGCGGGCGGTGTGTGCTGGTACCTGCAGTTTTTCTTCTACACGATGGGTGAGAGCCAGATGGGCCAGTACAAGTTTTCCAGCTGGGCGCTGCACATGGCCAGCATCATCATCTTCAGCACGCTCTGGGGCCTGGCACTGGCGGAATGGCGCGGGGCCAGCCGCAAGGCGATGACGCTGCTGACCTTCAGCCTCATCGTGCTCGTCGGCTCGACCGTGATCATTGGCTGGGGCAATTATCTCGCCGCGCCGAGGTAGGCCGAGCGCTGGCGCGACCGAGCGGATGCGGTAGTTTGGGTCGTGAAGCCCCTTGCTCTCCTCTTTCTTCTCGCGGCGGTCACGTCCCTGCCGGCCGCGTCGTGGCCCAGCCGGCAGGACCCGCGGTTGATCCCTGTTTACCACGCGAACCACGTCTGGAATGCGGTGACGACCACGACGGACGGCCGCGTCTTCGTCGGCTTCCCCGGCGACAACAATCCGGAAGCACAAGTGGAGGAGATGGACGCGCCCGGCCACGGCCATCCGTTTCCCGACGCATCCTGGAATGCGTGGAAGCCCGGGAAGTCCGCCAAGGGAGCGTTCGTGCACGTCAACGCGATCCGCATCGGGCCCGAGGGCAAGCTGTGGGTCGTCGACGCCGGTTCCACCGGATTCGGCAAGCCCGCCGTACCGGGCGGCGCGCGTGCCATCCGCATCGATCTCGCGACCAATCAAGTCGACCGCATTTACGACCTGCACGCCGGCACGAAGCCGAAGAGCTACATCGACGACATTCGCTTCAACGGTCCGCACGCCTACCTCACCGATGCGGGCGCGCCGGGGCTGCTGGTGCTTGACCTGAAATCCGGGACGGTGCGCCGCGTGCTCGACCATGATCCGACCACGATCGACACGCGTCCGCTGCACGCGGATGGCAAAATTCTGCGCGACCAGTCGGGCACGAAGTTGCGCATGCATGCCGATCAACTGGAAGTCTCGCCGGATGGCGCGTGGCTGTATTATCAGCCCTGCAGCGGGCCGCTCGCGCGGGTCGACACCGCGTGGCTCGACGATCCGGCTGCACGTCCAGCCGACGCGGCCAGGCATGCGCGCGCTTGGGTCGAGACGCCCACCAGCGGCGGTACGGCCATTGCCGCGGATGGCACGATCTATTATGGCGATGCGAACCGCCGTACCATCCTGGCCATCCATCCCGATGGAAAAATCACCACGCTGATCGCCGACCCGCGCCTGATCTGGTCCGACGCGATGTGGATCGATCGCGACGGCTTTCTCTGGATTCCCGCCACGCAGCAGAATCTCACGCCCGGCTTCAACGGCGGGAAAAACGAGGTCCGCTTTCCGGTCTGGATCTACAAGATGCAGATCCATGCGCGACCGCCGCGGCTTGATCATCCATAGGCGCCGCGTTCAGCGCCGCGCCGCCTCGTCCAGCACGGCGCGCACGTCGCGCAGCGACGGCACCACGCGATGGGTCAGCTTCGCGATCTCCTCCGTGGCCGGCAGCAGATCGGGCACCATGATGACCTTCAGCCCGGCCGCGTGCGCCGCGCGGACCCCGGCATGCGAATCCTCCAGCGCAAAACTGCGCGCGGCCTCGACGCCGAGCCGACGCACCGCTTCGAGGTAGATGTCGGGCGCCGGCTTGCCCTGCGCCACCTCGTTGCCCGCCACCACGGTCTGAAAAAACGGCAGCAGCCCCGCCTTCTCGAGCCGCTGCCGCGCGACCGGGTTGCGCGTCGAGGTCGCCACCGCCAGCGGCACGCCCAGCGCGCTAAGGTCGCCGAGCAACTCCAGCACGCCGGGCATCAGCGGCGTGCCGTGCGCGGCCACGTGCTCTTCATAAAGCACGCCGCAGCGCGCGTAGGTGGCCTCCGCATCGAAGTCCGGGCCGAACGCCCCGCGCAGGAGACCGAAGCAGTCGCGCTTGTTGCGGCCGATCATGGCGAGAAAAAGATCGGGCGTGAGTTCGTGCCCGCCTTCCGCGAACGCACGTTCCCAGCAGGCCTTTGCGATCGACTCGGTGTCGAGCATCAGTCCGTCCATGTCGAAGATGACGCCAAAGCCGGGTGGAAAAGCAGGTGCGTCGCGCATCGACGTCAAGCTGCCGCAACGACCGTTGCGCGTCGACTTCACAAGTCGCGCGCGGCGCGGCAATCTCCGCGCATGACCGATCGCGGCCTGCTCGACCGTCCGCTGCCGCGGTGGACGCGCGTGGCCCTGCTGCTGCTCTGCGCGCTCATCCCCACGCTCTACGTCGCGCGGCAGTACGAACGCCGGCACGATCTTTCGCCCATCATCTGCTACGGGCAGTTCTTCGCGCCGCGCCAACTGCCGGAAATCCGCGCCATGCATCCGGCCATCGGTTCGTTCCTCGGCTTCGACGGCCAATTTTACGTGCAGATCGCGCTCGATCCCACCCTGCGCCGGCCCGATCTCGCCGACGCGGTCGACAGCCTCAGCTACCGCGGCCAGCGCATCCTGCTGCCCGCGCTCGCGTGGCTGCTCGGCGCGGGGAAGCCGGCCGCCATCGTGGTCGTTTACGCGCTGCTCAACCTTGCGTTCTTTTACCTCCTGCTCGGCGTGCTCACGCGCCGGCTGCCGGTGGCGACGCCGCGCGGCATGCTGGTGCTCTACGCCATCCTGTTCACCACCGGATCGCTCGTCTCCGTCGAGTACGCCATGACCGACCTGCCGGCGGCGACCTTCGCCGTCATCAGCCTGGGCCTGGGCGAGGTTTCCGCCGGCATTCTCCTCGCCCTCGCGATGCTGACCAAGCCGACCTACGGGCTCTTTCTTTTCGGCCGCATCCTGCCACTGCCCGCGGGATGGTCCGGCTGGCGGCGCCGCGTACTGCTGGTCCTGCTTGCACTCGCGCCAGTGATCTTGTGGGAGGATTACCTGCTGCACTTCGGCACCGGCCAGGTGGTGGATACGACGCAGTTCACGCTGCCCTTCGTCGCCTGGGCCCGGCTGGCGGTGGGCAATTGGCAGGCGCTGCTGCACGCCGCGCCGGGCTCCACCTGGCTGATGCGCGCGGACGCCTTCTTCCAGTTCGCCGCGCTCATCTCCTCCACCGTGCAAGCCGCCTTTCTCGCCCTGCGCCCGCGCCTGCGCAACCCGGTCTGGATCGTCGGCGTCGCGTTCGCCGTCCTCCTCTTTTGCCTGCCGGAAAAAACGATCATCGACGCGGAGGGTTACACGCGAACGGTGCTGCCGCTGGCCATCGCCTTTAATCTGCTGCTGCTCGACGTGCGCGCACCGCGCCGCTTTTTGGCGCTGCTTATCCTCGGCAATTTCGGGCTGATGGAAGGCCTCTGGGAAATGCTGTTCCTAACGGCGACATGACCGCTCGCCCTCGACACCATCGGCCGCTGCCGCCATCGTTCGACATGGCTTCCGAGCCCGTTTCCCCGCTGCCCTCCGCGCTCGCCGCTCTGCTCGAGCCCGGCGAAACTGTCGCCTGGCAGGCGCAGCCGCGACCGTACGTTTACCTCGTGCGCGGGCTGCCGGCGGTCGCGTATGGCACCACGTGGTCCGTGCTGGGCGCCTTTTGGTACCGGGGCTCGGGCGGCATCGGAAATCTTTCCGCCTTCGAGGGCTGGTGGCGGCTCGTACCGCTGCTCAGCGTGCCGTTCATCCTGGCCGGGTTCAGCTTTTTCCTCGCGCCCATCCGGCTCGGCGCGCAGGCGCGGCGCACCTGGTACGTCGTGACCAACCGCCGCGTCTTCATCGCCGAAGTGCCCGCGCACGCTGCGCCGAAAGTGCGCGTCTTTTCCGCTCACGAACTCGCGCCGCCCCTGGCGGTCAAGCGCATGGACGGCCTGCACAATCTCATCCTGACGCACCGCGCTCAGGAGCAATGGCCGCATCTTTATCCGCGACTGGAGGACGCGTTCTTCGGCCTGCCGGAAATCGAAAACGCCACCGCTGCGATCGAGACGCTTCATCCCCAGGCCTGAGCTACCCTTGACGCTCTCCCAACTGCCAAAATATCGGTGGTAGCCGCCGACCTCCGGGGCGACGGAGTCATCGCAGAGCGATCTTTTCCGGTAGGCCGATACCGGCCCGGTATCGGAGCGCGCAGCAGCGCGCGGAACGCAGTCACCGGGGAAAGGCAGGGAAGACATTCCGGTCGCTCGCTCCCTCCGGCGACGGGGGACATCGCCGGCAACCTCCAACCTCCCCCTTTAAACCCCGCGCTGATTCGGTTCCCAGATGAGCTTGTGCATCTGCAGCTGCATGCGCACGTGAGGCAGGCCGTCGGCCAGCACGCGCGTGGCGAGCTCCAGCGGCGTCATTTTTCCGAAGACGGGAGAGAACAGGATCGCGTTGACGCGGTCTGCCCAGCCAGGAATGCCCGCGCGCACCTGGTCGGCCGCCCAGTCGTAATCCTCCGCCGAGCCGATGACGAACTTCACCTCGTCGCGCGGGCCGAGCAGGTCCAGGTTGGCGAGCCGGTTGCGCGCGCATTCGCCGCTGCCCGGCGTTTTCAAATCCATGATGCGATGCACGCGCGAATCGACTGGGCCGATGTCATGCGCGCCGCTCGTCTCGATCAGCACGGTGTAGCCAAGATCGCACAGCCGCGCCATGAGCGGGTGCACCCGTTTCTGCAACAGCGGCTCGCCGCCCGTGATTTCCACCAGCCGGCACGGATGCCGCGCCACCTCCGCGATGATCTCGTCGAAGCTGCGCCGCGTGCCCTCATAGAATGCATATTCCGTGTCGCAATAGGTGCAGCGCAGATCGCACCCCGTCAGCCGCACAAAAATGCAGGGCTGCCCCGCAAACGTGCTCTCGCCCTGGATGCTGTAAAAGATCTCGTTGATCGCGAGCGTGTCGGCGCCGCCCGCGGAAGCCGCGGTTGTCACGGGAAGGACGGTCGTGCTCACCCGGCCAGTCTACGCCGTTCGTCGGTAGCCGTCGACCTCCGGGCGACGGAGTCGACTAAGGAACAAATGACGAAATTCCTTGATGACGGGGATGAGCCTAAGCCCTCTTCCCTTGGTCATTTCGTTAATTTGGTCATTTGGTCTGTCTCCCAACTCCGTCGCCCGGAGGTCGACGGCTACCGGCCGACGGCTGCTCACCGCCGCGGCATTCCCTCCACCATCTTCCGCACCTC
>CAJCIA010000169.1 GCA_903970275.1 Betaproteobacteria bacterium | reverse complement strand
CACATAGGAACTCAGGAAATAGGCGGGGAACATGCCGTAGCAGTGCGCCTTCGACGAGCCTGGCCTAAAGTCCTCGAAGGTGGTCTGCCAGGGCGAATTGGCCGTGGCTTTCCACTTGCTGCGCAGGATGGTGAGGACTTCTTGGTCCAACGCGGGTTGGTTCGCGTCGTAGAGTTGCTTGAAATAATAGTAATAGAACATGATGCGGGCGTTGGGATCGGGCGCGGAGAGAACATAGGAAGTCACCTTGGGCAGACGGTCGACCGGGACGATGTCCTGATCCAGCGCGAAGACAGCGGCCTGGACGTTGGGAGCGATGAGGTTGTTCGTGACGGGCAGGCTGAGCTTGCGGTTGACAACGCCCGGAGGGAGTTCGCTCGGATCATAATAGCCGGAATAATAGGTTCCGGCCTGGTCATCCCAGAGGACTTTGTTGAACGCCACGGACAGGTCGCGGGCGGCTTGATCGAAGCGGGCGGCGTCGTCGGTCTGGCCGATGATTTTGCCGAGGTAGGCGGCGTCGACGAGGGCCTTATAAACAAAGGCGTTCAGCCCGGTGCCTTCGCAGGTCTGATAGCCGACCGGATCTCCCCAGATGACCCATTCGCGGGCGAGGACGAGGCCGCGGGAGGTGCGCCGGTCGAGGAAGTACTGCATCTGCGCGACGATGGCGGGCCAGATTTCCCGGATGGGCGCAGGGTTGCCACTGCTGTCGTAATAGCGGCGCGCGCCTTCGACCCAGTTGCAGGCCCGGTCTTCCATCTTCGCGTGAAGGTCGAAGCGGTCGGAGCAGGTGTGAGCCTTGACCCAGCCGTCGGGTTGCAGGGTCAGCGCCGTGCGCCGGAGCATTTCCTGAAGCAAGCGCGGATCGGCGTCAAGCGGGGCGCCGTTGGGGCCGGGGCCGGCCATGGCCGTGCGGGTGACGTCGAAGTCGGGTGGATCGCAATCCATCCATTCGGCGCGCTCGCGATCCGCGCAATCGACATACGCGTCCTCGCTCATGACCTGGAGCGACCGAGCGCAGACGGCCCAGAGTTTGTTCAGCAGCGGATCGCTGGAGTGGAAGCTGCCAACGCAATCGAAAGGATAAATCAGTTCGACCGGCTGGAGGGAATAAAGAGTCAATTTTCCGGAGTCAACCTTGAGCGATCCATTGGCAAAACCGTGAGTGTCGCTGGTGAGGTAGAGCTGGCGTCCGGCTTTTGCCTTGTACGAAATTCCGGTGTAGGGCAGTTCAAAAGTGGTGCCGGCCTCGGCCTCGAAATCGAGGACGGTGTAGGCCTGGACGAGGCGATCCAAATTGAACTTCACCTGTTGTCCCGCCGAAAGCGTGAGAGGAAATTGCTGGCCGTTCGGCAGCTTGATGTCGATGGGCGTGGCGCGCAGCAGGGGAATGCGCCGGACAGAGAGCGGCCCCCACTGGCTGCCGTCGATTTTGACCGCGGTTTTCCAACCATCGTCCTTGTAGCTGGGCTGCGTCCAATCGCCATCCTCCACCGTAGAGTCAATGACATCGGCGAGGTTGCCCCAGGTGACATGGGGCGTGCGGTAACGGGTCTGGTCGCTCCATTTCCAGGTTTCGTCGGTGTTGAGTAAAGTGGTGGTCGCGCCGGAATTAGTGGCATCGATGCGCAGGGTCAGCCCAGGCGCGTGACGCATCATTTTACTGTTGCTCTGGCCGGCCAGGACGAGGACCACGATCTCGTTATCACCCGCATGAAGATGGTTCTTCACGTCGGCCACGTCGTATTCGGGGCCTTTGGGATCGAAGCGGGCAGGGCCGCGGAGCACATACTCGCCATTCATCCAGAGCAGGTAGCGCACGTCGGCGAAAAGATAGAGCGTGGCTTGATCGGGGAGACGGGTCAGAGAGAATCGCTTGCGGAAAGCGACATAGGGCGACTGCAGTTGGGCATCGGCCGGCGCCCAGATCATTTGCGCCTGCAGAGCCTGGCCCATGCTGTCCGGCAGTTGATCGAGCGGTTCCAGAGCGGACGTAGCCGAGGCGGCCTGCGGAAGGACCACGGCAGCCAGGATGAGGACGAGGATGAAAAATTTGTTGCGGGCGCGTGGGAAGGTTTGAATGGGGAATTGAAACTTGAAGTGGTTCGAGAATGAACTACTTGGTTTGAAATAATCGAGGCCGCGAGTCTGTTGGTGTTCTCGGACGATGACGGGGAGGAGACACGCTGTGCCCCGGCGGTCATAGACCGCCGCTACAGAAGGCGGCTGCGTCCGATTTTTTCGTATGCGCATATCAGATCAGATCGCGGCCATGAGCCGCTTGATCAGGTCGTCGGTGGAAAGCTTGTCCGCCTCGGCGTGGTAGTTGGCGATGATACGGTGGCGCAACACCGGATACGCGGCGCGCTGGATGTCCTCGACGGCGACGTTGTAGCGGCCGTCGAGCACGGCGAGGACCTTGCCGGCCAGCGCAAGATACTGGCTGGCGCGCGGTCCGGCGCCCCAGCGGATGTAGCGATGCACGGCGGCGAGCGGCGGGATGGCGAGCGGATCGGGCCGCGTGGCCTGGACGAGCCGCACGGCGTACTCCGCGACGCTGGGCGGGACGGGGATTTTGCGGACAACTTTTTGGTAATCGATGAGCTCCTGCGCGCCCATGACCTGCTGAAGCTCGGGCTCGTCGTCGACGGTGGTGGTGCGGAGGATTTCGACCTCCTCGGCGAACGTGGGGTAGCCGAGCTGGAGGCTGAACATGAAGCGGTCGAGCTGGGCCTCGGGCAGGGGATAGGTGCCCTCCTGCTCGATCGGGTTTTGCGTGGCGAGGACGAAGAAGGGCTGCTCGAGCAGGTAGGTCTTGCCCGCGACGGTGACGCGTTGCTCCTGCATGGCTTCGAGGAGCGCGGCCTGGGTCTTGGGCGGCGTGCGGTTGATCTCGTCGGCGAGAATGATCTGCGCAAAGAGCGGGCCGGGCACGAAGACGAAGCTGCGTTCGTGGGTGGCGGGGTTTTCCTCGATGATCTCGGTGCCGGTGATGTCGCTGGGCATCAAGTCGGGCGTGAACTGGATGCGGTTGAAGCGGAGGTCGAGGATTTCCGCGAGCGTGCGGATGAGGAGGGTCTTGGCCAGGCCGGGCACGCCGACGATGAGGCAGTTGCCGCGGGCGAGCAGCGCGATGAGGATGTCGTCGACCACGGCGGTCTGGCCAACGATCCGGCGGGTGATCTGCGTGCGGAGGTTTTGCGTGGCGCGGCGAAGGCGTTCGATCGCGGCGATATCGGGCGGGATTTCGTTGGGCATGGGGTGCGGCTAGGGGGTGGGGGTGTGAAGGATGCGGAGCTCGAGTTGCTGGATGAAGGCGCGGAAGGCGGGGTAATCGGAAGCTGCGACGGTGGGCTGCGTGACGTTGATCTGCAGGACGCGCGTCAGTGCTTTGTCATGGCTGGCCAGGGAAAGTGACGCCGTGGCGCCGGGGGCGGTGAGGTCGCTCTTCGCGGGGGACGCGGTCGAACCGCCGGCGAAGTCGACCGTTTGCTCGAGGAAGAAGGGCTGCCCGTCGTTAAGGACAAGCGGGAGCGTGCGGGCGGGGGACGCTACGGCTTCGAGTAGATCGAGCGGCAGCGGGGTGTGGCGGACGATCTCCGCGCCCGCGCCGGGCAGCAGGTCGAAGGTGCACGTGACCTTGACGGGCTGGTCGAGCCGGTCGAGATCGCTGACTGTGTAGGTGCGCAGAGTCGCACCCGGGATGAGCTCGCCCAGCCGCTGGCGGAAGAAGAGGTCGGCCTGCCGCGCGGTGAGGCTGCGGAGCGCGCTGCGCAGGGTGTAATCGCTCAGGCCTTGCGTGTTGATGGTGAGCCGGCCGGGCGTTGCGCCGGAGGGATCGAGCTGGAGGTGCTCGCGGAGTTGCGTGGCCTGCGCCGGCGGCACCGGCACGACGGCAAAGCGGGGGCTCTGCGGGCCGTCCAGCACCAGGCCGTCGCGGCCGACATCGCCGGGCGGGAGCTGGCCAAAGGCGGTGATCTCATCGGTGGGGTCGAGCCAGAGCCCGCCGTCGATGTTCGGGAAGTAGGCCAGCGCGTGATTGAACTGGAAGCCCGGAAAGGAGCGGTCGGTGGAGCTGGTGCGGTTGAGCAGGACGAACTCGCCCTCGATGCCGGCCTGCTTCGCCAGCGCAATGAGGAGGTTGGCCTTGTCCTTGCAATCGCCGTAGTTGGTGGCGAGCACCTCGTCGGGCGTGTGAGGGCGAAAGGCGCCGACGCCAATTTCGATCGCGGCATAATGGATGCGCGACACGTCGTCGAAGAGCGCGCGGAGCTTGTCGCGGTCGGTCTTCAGCCCCGCCGTGTCGGCGGCGGCCCGCGCCTGCACGGCCGCACCCGCGGTGTCGCTGCCCGCGGCGATGCGATGGTACCAATCGGCGAAGTCGCTCCACGATTTATAGGAGGAGAGAAGCACCATGCCTTGCACGTCGCGCAGCGGCGGGTCGTAGGGCAGATGCTCGCTGGCGGGAAGGTTCGTCCAGCTCCAGTGCAGGGTCTGCGAGTAGGTGCCGCTCTGCACCGTGGGCGCGCCCGGCAGGTTGCGCAGGAGGTAGTGAATCGACTGATCGTTGGGCAGGCGCAGGGTGAGCCCGCCGGCGAGGATGGGCAGCGATTCAGTGAGGGGGATTTCCTGGTAGACGCCGGAGACCTGCTCGTCCGGCGCCTGCTCGTTGCGCACGGTGTAATCGAGGATGCACCCGGCGGTGACGGCGGGAAGGCGCAGCACCGTCTTCTTTTCCGCAAGATAATCGCCGGATTGGAAGTCGCTGCGCGAGTCCTCTCCCGCCTTGATCCAGGTGCCGTCGGGGAAAATGGTGCGCGCGTTTTCCACCGTGATCTCGTTGCGCGGCGGCAGCGAGTTGAACTCGAGATCACCCCAGTTCGCGCCCGAGGCCTGCCGGATGGCGACGATCTGGTGCACGGTGATGACCTGGCTCTCGTCCGCATTAACCAGGCAGTCGAGATCCTTCCGCAGGATGATCGCGGGCGAGCCATCCGCCGGCGCGGCCTGCGCCTGCTTGACCAGCGCCAGCGTTTGCGCGTCCGCCGGCTGGTGGAGGGTGGAGGCCGGGGCATCAGGCTTGGGCGAGGCGGGCGGCGGCGGGGTGGGAAGCGCGTTCTGGTCCGCGGTCAAGGCGGGCGTTTCCGTCGGCAACGCCGGCTGATCGGCGAGGAGCGTCCCGGCAATCTTGTCGAAGGGCTCGAGCATCGGTTGCGGCTGCGAGGGATCGCTCAGCATGGCGTGCTCCGTCTGCATGAGGCCGCCGCGGTCGTAGTAATCGCGCACCACGCGGGCGGTCCCGCGCGCCAACTGGAGCAGCGATCCGTTGTGCGCGTCTTCCAGCGCCGCGGCAAAGGCATCCGGGAAATAGGTCTCGTTCACTTCTCCAGACGGCTCCGTGGCGGTGAGGATGATCCGGTTCGGCGCAGCCAGTACGGCCACGTAACCGCCGCTGCCTTCGGGGGTGAGGATGAGATATTGCCGCGCGGCGATGCCGTCCAGTGCGGTCCTGAAATCGGCCGCCTTCAGCCGTGGGCCGCTGACCTGAAAGACCGGCCCTTCCATCCGCGCGTCGCAATGGCCGAGGAGAATGAGCCAGAACGCATCGGCTGCTTTCAATTTGGGCGCAAGCTTCGCCATCCGCGCCTTAAAGGAATCTGCCGTGACGTTGGGCGCGGTCTCGATCTGGTCCGCGGGAATGCCGCGCGCGGTGAAGGCGGCGACGTATCGATCCTGCAGGGCCTGGAAGCGATCGGTTTCCTTTTGGTCGCCGGCCAAACCGGAAACGATCAGGACGTGCGTCGCCGGTTCCGCGCCGTGCAATCCTGGAACCACGGCCAGCAGCGCCAGAGCGAGGATCGAAATGCTCAGGCGCACATGGCTTTGCTAGCATGCGGCCTGAAAATCGGAAATGCGATTTCGTGATCGATTTGCGGCCGCAAGCTGGATAGATAAACGCATGTGGAAGGGTCTCGCATTTCTGCTCGCCCTTCTCATTCTTCCAGCGGCGGCTGATCCCGCCTCGCAACTCGCCGGCGGCAAGGTGGAATGGGCGCGGCTCAAGACGCCCAGCCCCAGCTGGAATCGCCACGCTTCCAGCGATCATTTTCTCCTGCAGTACATCCGCGACTCGACCACGTTGAACATCGACCCGACGTGGCGCGCCGCCGACGTGAACGATCTGAACCAGATGTGCGTCTATCCGTTTCTCTTCTCGGAGGGCCTCGGATTCTGCGACCAGCAGCAACTCGCCAATTTGCGCGAATATATCCAGCGTGGAGGCTTCCTCTTCATCGATTCATGCATCGCACCTCAGGTGAATCCGCGCGAGGACCAGTTCATCACCATCCAGATGCAGGCGCTCAGCGCGGTCGTGCCCGACCTGCGGATGACGCCCATCCCCGAGGATCACGAGGTCTTCCACAACTGCTTCGATATGATCCACGGACTGCCCAACACGCGCGTGGACGACCAGGACGAATGGCCGGTGGAAGGCATGACCGCGATCTATTCGAAGAACCGGCTGGTCGGTATTCTGAGCGTCAGCGGCCTGCAATGCGGCTGGGCCGGCATCATCCCGAGCGAGGAGCACTGCACCGAATGCATGAAGATGATGATCAATATCTATGTGTATGCGATTACACACTGAGCTCGCCCATCCGTCGCGCGCGCTATAGAAAGCTCCGTCCATTCTGCCGGACGGTGCTTTCCGACACTCCATTTAGACGCAGCAACGCTGCCGACGAAAATAGAAGAGCACTCCGAGGGAGAGGAACATCAAGCTCCAAGTGGAAGGTTCCGGCGCTTCGGAGATCGAGCCCGTCACATTTTCCAGGTGCAGGCCTGAACTAAAATCAGGGCCGCCGTAGGCGAGGGTGAAGCTATTTCCGCCGTTACCCCACAGATTATAGACATCACCCGAGAAGCTGCTTCCATTCACTGTGGTTTGGGGACTGGTAAAGATAAGACCGTCTCCGTCCAGGTTGTTATTGTTGATGATCAGGTCATCTCCCGACAGGTCGGTTCCGCCGGTGTTCGCGACGGGGTGAATCGTGACGTTCGATTGACCGCTGAGGGGATCCAGCTCGAAAGCGGTACCGCCCACCAAGTTGGCCAGCGTCAGGGTTCCCGAAGTGGCGGTGAAGGTTCCACCGCTGTCGTCGGTGGCTACGACGCTGCCGGATCCGATGGTGGTGTTCCCATCAGTCAGCGTGATGTCGAATGTCTCCGCTTGCGCCACGCCGGAGGCCGTGAGGCTCAGCGCCGCGAGGATGAGATTTAGTTTCAAATTCATTTTCCTGGTAGATTTGTTGCGGGGATGAAAGCGAAAAGTGCGGTTTGCGGCAATACGTAGGTCTACGTATTTTGGAATGGTTTTCTATTTTCTAGGCTTTCATGAAATTGCCACAAATCCCAAACAAGCTTGAGGCGAGGAGATTATTGGGCTCGAGAGCAGCTATTTTCCGTCACGCTTTTCACCAGGCTCTGCCGGTCATTTACGCGCAACTTCCGAAAGATGTTTTCGACGTGCTTCTCAACGGTTCGAATCGAGATACTGAGGATCTTCCCGATCGCCCAATTCGTTTTCTCCTGATAGATCCAGAAAGCAATTTCTGTTTCCCGCAAACTTAGCTGTGGAAAATTCAATTGCTCTGGGCTTGAGATATAAGTCTCGCGCTCGAAGATCAGGCAATGATGCTGTCCGTCGGGATCATCCACCAAGCTGACCTTTACCAAAGCGGCCCGGTCACCAAGGGTTAGAGATTGCGTGTCAGTACCGGTGGGGGAACCCTTCAACGAACCAAGCGAGGTTGCAGCTTCCTTCAGCAGTTGGGGAAGGTTGTCGCCTTCCTTGATTTCCGAGGCGAGAATCTCCAGGCACATCGCTCCTGCTCGCGGGCTGATAAACGTGATCTGGTACTCCTCGTCAAAACACAGGATGGCCCGACCGGCGGGCTGACTCCGTTCCAGCAGCGAGAAAAACCGTTTTGCTTCCATGTCCGATCTCGAATCTTCGGGTATGTTTTCCCAGCGCATTACCCGTACCATTTAGCCATGCTCCAAAAAGCACTAGCAATACGTAGGAATACGTAGTGGACTCGAAGAGGAGGTCGGGTTGTCCTCTAGAGAGTAAAGATAGCAATCACACTAGACCGAAAGCAGTTCCTTTTCTGAGCAGGGCGAGATCATGTCACCACGGTGCTACGCAAGCCACTTTCTGGATGCGCTCAAAACTTAGTTAACGAGGTCGAACATCCTCGCGTGAACTCACTCTTGTCTCACTGGCGAGACGCTATCGCGCGAGCGCTTGCTTCTCCAGGATAAGCGGGGCCGCTCGACTGCATACCTTTAGGGGACATTGCAGGTGAAGTTGTAATCGCCTGATCCAATTTCATATTGCGCGATGCCCTTACCGGTTTCAACAGGGTCGTTATTTTGAAATTGTTCACTGTAAAGCTGGTTCTTTTTCCAACCCTGTTTTTCGGCGGCATCTTTCAGGTGCTGCATAAAACCAGCCGGGCCGCAGAGATAAAAGGTGCCGGACA
>CAJCIA010000168.1 GCA_903970275.1 Betaproteobacteria bacterium | reverse complement strand
AACATGGCTCATAAATACGAAAACAAGCAAGCGGCCCTCCTCGCCAAGGTGAAGGGCAAAACCGGCAAGATCAGCGACAAGACCCACGAGGAGCACATGAAGCTCTACACGGGCTACGTGAACAAGAGCAACGCGCTGCTCGAGGCGTGGGAGAAGCTCGGCACGCCCGATCCCGCCGACGCCGCGGTGGCCAACCAGATCGCCTCCAAGGTGCGCGACATCAAGGTGGACCTCACCTTCGCGCTCGGCGGCCTGAAGAACCACGAGCTTTACTTCACGATCCTGGGCGGCGACGGCAAGATCAGCGGCGGGTTCGCCGAGCTGGTCGATCGCGATTTCGGCTCCTTCGAAAACTACAAGAAGGACCTGAAGGCCACCGGCATCGCCGGCCGCGGCTGGGCCTGGACCGGCATCGATCACGACACGGGCAAGCTCTTCAACTACATCGGCGACGCGCAGAACACCTACCCCATTTGGGGCGTCACCCCGGTGCTCGGCCTGGATGTCTACGAGCACGCCTACTACGCCGACTTCTTCACGGCGCGCGCCGCGTACATCGACGAATTTCTGAACTTCGTTGACTACACCGCGGTGAACGAGCTGTTGCCGAAGCTATAAGCGGCTCCGTTCGCGCAAGGCTCGGCTTCCTCGCGGAGGCCGGGCTTTGCTCTTTATAGCGGCGGTCTAGGACCGCCAGATCGCGCACGAAATTTTCTCTTGAGCCCGGCGGTCCTAGATCGTCGCCACAATCACGGCTCCCCTCGCTGCCCCCCGAATCTTCACTGGCCGGGCGCGCCGTGTACCCTAAGCTGAAAAAATGCTCTATCGCGCCGATACCGTGCTGCCCATCGTTGGGGCGCCGATTCCCGACGGTGCTGTGCGCATTGAGGGCGAACACATCGTGGCGCTTGGCCCCGCGGGGGAGCTCCCGCCGCTGCCCGGCGAGCGCGTGACGGAGCTGGGTGCCTGCACGCTCCTACCCGGTCTGATCAACGCGCACTGCCATCTCGATTACACTCATTTTCGCGGCGCCATCTCGCCCGGCCACAGCTTTACGGAGTGGATTAAGAACATCAACGCACTGCGCCGCTCCTTCGGCCCGGCGGATTTCATCGAGTCGATCGCCGAGGGCTTCGAGCTGCTGCAGGCCGGCGGCACCACGACGGTGGCCAACATCGAGTCGCTGCCGGAGCTCCTGCCGCTGCTGCCGGTGCCGCCGCTGCGCACCTGGTGGTTTCTCGAGCTGATCGACGTGCGCCAGCGCCTCAACAGCGAGGAGACGCTGCTCGGCGCGCTCAGCTTCTTCGACCAGCATCCGGAATGGCTGGGCGGCTTCGGCCTCTCGCCCCATGCGCCCTACACCGCGTCCGTCGATCTCTACCGGCTGGCCCGCGCCGTCGGCGACGGCCACGGCATGCTCGCCACCACCCACATCGCGGAGTCGGTCGAGGAGCACGACATGTTCAACCACGCGCGCGGCCCGCTCTTCGATTTCCTGGCCGAGATGGGCCGTGACAACTCGGATTGCGGCCAGGGCTCGCCACTGTCGCACCTCGTCGAGCATGGCGTGATCGGCCCCAACTGGATCATTGCGCATCTCAATTACCTGCAGGATTACGACTACGAGCTCATCGCGCAGTCGGGCGTCTCCGCTGTGCATTGCCCGAAGTGCCACGCCTACTTTGGCCATGCGCGTTTCCCTCTGCGGGAGCTACGCGACCGCGGCGTCAACATCTGCCTGGGCACCGACAGCCTGGCCAGCAACAACGCGCTCGACATGCGGTCCGAGATGCGGGAAGTCGCGCAGGTTCACGGCCTGAGCGATCGCGAGGCGCTGGAAATGGGCACCATCAACGGCGCCCGTGCGCTCAGCCAGAAAGGGCGGATTGGCGAACTCTCCCCCGGCGCGCTGGCCGACCTTGTGGCGCTGCCTTATCCGGAAAGCACCCTCAGCGATCCCTACCGCCGCGTCGTCCAGTCCCATGGTGCGCCCCGGCTCCTCGTCGTCAACGGAGTCGAGCGCACATCCTACCACGGGCGTGGCGTTTAGGTTTTGGCCCCGCAACAAAGGTCGGCGTGAGAGCGGAGCCAACGGGGCTCGAACCCGCAACCTCCTCCGTGACAGGGAGGCGCTCTAACCAATTGAGCTATGGCTCCTGAAAACCGCCTTGCGGCGGGAGTCGGTCAACGTAGGCGGTTCGTCAGAAGGTGGCAATGCTTTTCCCCGGGCCGACGTACGGTCAATAAGCGGGCGCCAGTGCGGAGAGAGTCGGCTTCTACCTGCCTCGCGAGACCTTGCCGCACGGCGCGATCCGCCGCAAACTGGTCAGATGAAATTCCGCACCCTGCCCGAGACCGATGTGCGCGTCTCTGAGATCGGCTTTGGACTCTGGACGATCTCCACCGGCTGGTGGGGCAACTTCACGGAAGGCGAGGCGATTGCGCTCATGCACAAGGCGCTCGATCTCGGCATCACGCTCTACGACGCCGCCGACACCTACGGCAACGGTTACAGCGAGGAGTTGATCGCGCGGGCCTTCCCCAAGCAGCGCGACCAGATCGTGATCGCCACCAAGGTGGGCTACAACTTTTACGATCACGGCGGCGAACGCAAGGGCCAGCGCGAGATTCCGCAGGATTTCAGCGTGCCCTTCATCCGCACCGCGGTGGAGAAGGCGCTCAAGCGGCTGAACACCGACCGCATCGACATCCTGCAGCTGCACAACATCCGCATGCCGCAGGTAGAGGATGACGCGCTCTGGACACTGCTGGAATCGCTTGTGCAGGAGGGCAAAATCCGCAGCTACGGCGCCGCGCTCGGGCCGGCCATTGGCTGGCTATACGAGGGCGTCGATTGCGTGCAGCAACGCCGCCCGCACATCCTGCAGCATATCTATAACGCGCTGGAGCCCCACCCCGGCCGCCAGATCATGGACGACGGCGAGGCCGCCGTGACGCACGAGAGCCCCGCCGCGCGCACGCGCTATCTCATTCGCGTCACTCACTCCAGCGGCATGCTGGAGGGCAAGTACACGGCCGAGACCACCTTCCCGCCGACCGATCATCGCAGCCACCGCCCGCGCTCGTGGCTGCTCAATGGGCTCAAGAAAATCGAGACGCTGCAGTTTCTTACCGGCCCCGACCGCACGCTCGGCCAGGCCGCGCTCCAGTGGCTGCTGGCCGATCCGCGCGTCGCCTGCTGCCTGCCCAACATCTACGACGCCGAGCAGCTCAAGGAATTCGCCGCCGCGCCAGATTGCTCGCCCCTCACCGCCGAGGATCTCGCGCGAGTCGAGGAACTGCAAAAGACCAACTTCGGTGTGGAGGGTGAAACGCCCAACTACAAAGGCACGATGACGCGGGAGACGGCGGAGGTATCAGCCGCACGGCTTGGCGAAAGATAATCTACTTCTCCATCATCCTCGGCGGCGCTGCTTTGGTCTTGGCCCTCTCGGGACACTTTAGAAATCCGACCATCGTCCTCATCGCGGTCGTTGTTGTCGCTCTCCTTCCCGGGCGAATCCTTGCCTATTTCTGGCGCGATCTTCTACACGGACTTCGCCTGCTGCGCGCGAAGCGCTACGAAGAATCGATTCGATGTAGCAGCGCTTTTTTGCGTGATTTCGAGAGGCGTCCGTGGATGCGGCATTTGATCTGGCTGGGCTACGGCACCTACTCGCGCGACCCAAGGGCAATGGCGTTGAACAATCTGGGAGCAGCGCAAGTTGGTTTGGGACGCTACGAAGAGGCGGAAAAAAACCTCATCGAATCTGTGGAAGCGGATTCGAAAAACCCGCTCCCCTATTTCAATCTGGCGCGCTGCGCGCAGGCGGCGGGAAATAGCGATCGCGCCACTCATTTTTTCGCCGAAGCGCGGAAACAAGGGCTGACGTTCGGCATCACCGACAAGATTATCATTTCATCGCAAGATCGCCTCGCGGCCCGAATGGGCCGGAAGGTTAGCGCGCTGCCGCTGCCATTCGGCATTGCGACCGCACGCGCCCTGGCTAAACTAAAGGTCCTATGCAGGAAAGCTACATCCAGAACCTCTTCGCCGAGCGCATCGGCGGCGCGCGCTATGGCAAGGACACGGCCATCTACAAGTTTGAGAAGATCAAGCGCGCCAAGCGCGCGGCGATGCAGGAGAACCCGGGCACGGAGCTCTTCGACCTCGGCGTGGGCGAGCCGGACGCGATGGCGGATGCGGGCATTATCGAGACGCTCTACACGGAGGCGAAGCGCCCGGAGAACCGCGGCTATGCGGACAACGGCGACGCGGTGTTGAAGAAGGCGGCAGCGAAGTATCTGCAGGATGTTTGCGGCGTGACGCTCGATGCGGAGACGCAAATCGTCCACTCCATCGGCAGCAAGGCGGCGCTGTCCATCCTGCCCGCGGCGCTGATCAATCCGGGTGATGTCGTGCTCATGACGGTGCCGGGCTACCCGGTCTTTGGCACGCATGCGAAGTACTACGGCGGCGCAGTGCACAACCTGCCGCTGCTGGAGCAGAACAACTTCCTGCCCGATTTGAAGTCGATCCCGGCGGAGGTGCTCGCGAAGGCCAAGGTGCTGGTCCTTAATTATCCGAACAACCCGACCGGCGCCAGCGCCACGCCGGAGTTCTTCGCCGAGGTGGTCGCGTTCGCGAAGGCGAACAGCCTCGTGGTCATTCACGACTTCGCCTATGCCGCGCTCGTTTTCGAGGGCAAGCCGCTTAGTTTCCTGGCCACGCCGGGCGCGCTGGACGTGGGCATCGAGCTCCATTCCACGAGCAAGAATTTCAACATGACCGGGTGGCGCTGCGGCTTCGTCGCGGGCAACGAATTGCTGGTGAAGGCCTACAGCGACGTCAAGGACAACACCGATTCCGGCCAGTTCCTCGCCATCCAGCACGCCAGCGCTTACGCCTTCGACCATCCCGAAATCACGGCGGAGATCGCGAAGAAATACTCGCGCCGCATGGACTTGCTGGTGGACGTGCTGAAGGCCGCCGGCTTCCAGGCGCGCAAGCCGCGCGGCTCGTTCTTCCTCTACGTGGCCGCGCCGAAGACGGCCGAGGCGAAGGATGGCCAGGGCACCATCGCGTTTGCCAGCGGCGAGGCGTTCAGTCAGTGGATGATCACGGCGAACCTGATCTCCACCGTGCCGTGGGACGACGCGGGTGCCTACGTCCGCTTCAGCGTCACCTTCGCGGCGAAGGACGCGGAGGACGAGAAGCGCGTGGTCGCCGAGATCGCGCGGCGGCTGGGCCGTTTCACCTTCCGCTGGTAAGGCGGCTCAGCGCGGCTTAGATTCGGCCCACGCATGTTCGTCATCACCGCCACGTTCGACGAGGAGCTGGCGCTGGGCCGCATCCGCGACATGCTCGCGCTGGCCGACACGCCGGAGACCCTGGCCGAGCGCCTGGGGCTCGAGCGCGATGTGGACTTGGTGCGCCAGGCCGTCGTGACCCCGTCCTTCAAGCGACTACCCAATGATGTGAAGGCGCAGAAGCAATTCGTGGAGATCGGCAAGCAGATCGACGAGGTGAAAACGGGCGGCCTCGCTTTTCTCTTCGGCTCCAAGGAAAAGAAGATCGCGCGGCTGGAGGAGGAGCGCGGCAAGCTCCCGCCGCTGCTCGCCACGGAGCGCTGGTTTTACTCGCATCCGCGGGTCAACCTGCTGTCCACCATCCGCGACTACGCGCTCGACGGCGCGCTGCACGCCGACGCCGCCTGGCGCGAGGTCGATCCCTCCATCCTCCCCTTTCCCATCGCCGTCATGTTCGCGGAAGGCGACCTCGAGTTCGCCAAGACACTGGCGGCCGAGCTCGAGAAACCGCTCAAGCAGATGGACCCCAAGTTCCTGCTCACCAAGTTCGAGGGCCATCGCTCCATCGGCTTTGATCTCGAGACGCACATGGCCACCTATTATGTGCCCGCGCCGACGGAGACGGCCGAGGCGCAGGGCTAGACTGCCTTCTGTAGCGGCGGTCTATGACCGCCGACGATTGGCGAGAACTTTTCGCATCTGCCCCGGCGGTCATAGACCGCCGGGGCAGTTGATGAGCGGCCCAACACGATTTGCCGCCACCCATTTGCCGCTTGCCGCTCCCATCTGATTTTGTCACGTTCACCGCTTCGCCGCGACGCGGCGCCTCATGCATTCCATCTTCACCTTCATCAAGAATCTGCATGACAGCGGCCATCTGCAGCAGATGGTCCACCAGGGCGGCATCCCGCTGATCGCACTCATTGTCTTTGCGGAAACCGGCCTGCTCGTCGGCTTCTTCCTGCCGGGCGACACCATGCTCTTTGTCGCGGGCGTGGCGGCGGCGACGACCGACCCGCACGGCAACACCTACCTGAATATCTACGCGCTCACTGCCGCCCTCGTGGCAGCGGCGATCATCGGCGACCAGTGCGGCTACTTCCTCGGGCTGAAGACGGGGCATGCCGTTTTCACGCGGCAGGAAGGGTTCTTTTTCAAGCGCAAGCACGCGGAAAAAGCGCATGCCTTCTATATGAAGTACGGGGCCTGGGCCGTGATCGCCGCCCGCTTCGCGCCCGTGCTGCGCACCTTCGTCCCGTTCATGGCGGGCGTAGGCGAGATGCCGTACCTGCGTTTCCTGGCCATCGATTCGATCGGCGGCTTTCTCTGGATCGTGATCGTGGTCTGGACCGGCTACCTGCTCGGCACCACAGCGCAGAAAAACCTGAGCTACATCGTACCCGCCATCGCGGTCATTTCCATGCTGCCGGTCATCATCGGCGTGACCAAGGAACTCATCACCGCACGCCGCGCCCAGTCCTGATTTATGGCCGACTCCACCGCCAAGCCGCAACCGCAGCAGCCCCCGAAATCCGCCATCTCGCCCCGTCGCGCGGACGACTTTCCCGAATGGTACCAGGCGGTGCTGGCCGCGGCCGACCTCGCGGAACATTCCGAGGTGCGCGGCTGCATGGTCATCAAGCCGTGGGGCTACGGCATCTGGGAAAACATCCAGGCGCAGCTCGACCGCATGTTCAAGGCCACCGGCCACAAGAACGCCTACTTCCCGCTCTTCATCCCGCTCAGCTATCTCGAGAAGGAGGCCGAGCACGTCGCCGGCTTCGCCAAGGAATGCGCCGTGGTCACGCATCATCGGCTCGAGGCGGGTCCGGACGGCAAGCTCATCCCCACCGGCAAGCTGGCCGAGCCGCTGGTCGTGCGACCCACATCGGAAACGATCATCGGTGCGGCCTACGCGAAATGGGTGCAGTCGTACCGCGACCTGCCGCTGCTGCTCAACCAGTGGGCCAACGTCGTGCGCTGGGAGATGCGCCCGCGCATTTTCCTGCGCACCACCGAGTTCCTTTGGCAGGAGGGCCACACCGCGCATGAGACCGAGCCGGAGGCGCAGGCGGAAACGCGCACCATGCTCGATGTTTACGAGACCTTCGCGCGCGAGCACCTGGCGCTGCCCGTTTTGCGCGGGCGCAAAAGCGCGAGCGAGCGCTTTCCCGGCGCGGTCGACACGCTCTGCATCGAGGCGATGGTGCAGGACTGCAAGGCCGTGCAGGCCGGCACATCGCATTTCCTCGGGCAGAATTTCGCCAAGGCGTCGGGCATCCGCTATCTTTCCCGCGCCGGCCAGCAGGAGTTTGCCTGGACCACGAGCTGGGGCGTGAGCACGCGCCTGATCGGCACGCTCATCATGGCGCACGCCGACGACGACGGCCTCGTCCTGCCGCCGCGCGTCGCGCCGAGCCAGGTGGTCATCATCCCGGTCATCCCCAAAGAGGAAATGCGCGACAAGGTGCTGGGTGCCTGTCGCGCGTTGGCGGAACAGATCAAGAGCGCGCAATTCCATGGCGAGCCGGTGCGGGTCGAGATCGATGCGCGCGACGTCACCGGCGGCAACAAGACCTGGGAGTGGATCAAGAAGGGCGCACCGCTGCGCGTGGAAATCGGCCCGCGCGATCTCGACGCCGGCACCGTTTTCGTCGGCCGCCGCGACAAGGGTCCGAAGGAAAAGCAGTCTTATCCGCAGGCCACCTTCGCCGCCGAGGTGCCCGCGCTGCTCCAGTCGATCCACGACACCATTTACGCGCGAGCCTTGGCCTTCCGCGATGCCAACACCCGCGTGATCGAATCGAAGGACGAGTTCTACGCCTGGTTCACGCCCAAGAACGAAGCCAAGCCGGAGATCCACGGCGGCTTTGCACTCGCCCATTGGAACGGCTCTCCCGAGGTCGAAGCGAAGATCAAGGAAGACCTTAAGGTCACGATCCGCTGCATTCCCTTCGAGGACAAACCCGAGCCCGGCACCTGTATTTTCACCGGCGAACCCAGCGCGCAGCGGGTGGTGTTTGGGAAAAGTTATTGACGACCAGATTACCAAATTTCCAAATGGAGGGATAGGCGGCACGTTCAGCGAGCTTCCGGATTCATTTAGAATTCGGTAATTTAGAAATTTGGTCGCCTGCTTTTTCGCGTTAAACCAATCCCATGTGGAACCTCTCGCTGCCCTGGTGGGAGTTCGTCCTGCGCGCCGTCATCGTCTACGGCTTTCTCATCGTCATCCTGCGGCTGACGGGCAAGCGGCAAATCGGGCAGATGTCGCCCTTCGACCTGGTGCTGCTGCTCGTGCTCAGCAACGCGGTGCAGAACGCGATGAACGGCGGCGACAACACGGTGGGCGGCGGCCTCATCCTTGCCACCACGCTCATCGCCTTCAACGCGCTGGTCAGCTTTCTCACTGCCCGCGATGCGCGCATGGAAAAGTGGCTTGTGGGTGAGCCGGAAATCATCATCTACGACGGGCAGATCGTGCAGGAAACGCTCGACCAGGAGGCCATCAGCCGGGCCGAGCTGGAGGGCGCGATGCGCGAAGCGGGCTGCGCCGAGATCAAGGAGGTGCGCATGGCCACGCTCGAAATCAACGGCCAGATCAGCTTCGTGCGCGACGACAAGCCCGGAGCCGGCAAGCCGCGCCTGCATCGCTCGAAGAACACGCTGGGCCGCAAGGGCCGGCCTGGCCGTCAGCGCCCATGAAGGCCTGTCCGCATCCGTGCGAAGCCGCGCTGAGCTCGCTGCCGCACGACTTGCTCGTCGCGGTCTCCGGCGGGGTCGATTCGGTCGCGTTGTTGGAGGCGTTAGTCCGCAGCGGTCGCCGGCCGATCGTGCTGCACGTCGATCATGGCTGGCGCTCTGAAAGCCAGGTGGAAGCGAAGGCGGTCGCGGCGCTCGCGCAACGGCATGGCCTGACCTTCTTGACCACCCGTCTGCGCCTGGCTAAAAAAAGCGAGTCTGCCGCCCGGACTGCGCGTTACGCCTTCTTTGCTCGCGCAGCGACGAGGTTCGGCTGCCGTGATCTCGTGCTCGGGCATCACGCCGACGACCAGGTGGAAACATTCCTCCTCCAGCTGCTGCGCGGCGCCGGGTCGGGTGCGCGCGGGATGGAGGCGATGAGCACGCGTGGGGCGCTCTACCTGCACCGACCCTGGCTTGCGCTGTGGAAAACGGAAATCGTCGCTTATGCCCGCGCGCGCGCGCTGACGTGGAGCGACGACCCAACCAACCTCGATCCGCGCCATCGCCGCAATCTCATCCGTCACCAGCTCCTCCCCGCGCTGGCCAAGCTGACCGGGCCGGAAACGCCGCGGCACCTGTGGCGGGCGGCGGAAATCGCCCGGGCGGAAAACGAGTGGCTCGATTCGCTGTGCCATGAAGCCGCGGGCCGCGCCACCCTGCCTGTGGCCGCGTTGCGCGCCGCTCCGCTCGGCCAGCAGCGCCGCACCCTTTTGCGCTGGCTGCAAGGCCGAGGCATCGCCGATGTCGGATTTGCGGATGTGGAAGCGGTTCGCGGTCTCCTCACCCATACCTCGCCCGCCAGGATCAATCTCAGCCGCGGCCGTTTTGCCCGGCGCCGCGCGGGTTCCTTATTCATCGAATAAGACCGCGTTCGCACCACACCTCGATCAAGATAATCGGATTGCACGCGGCGGGTCGCTCGCTAGAAGCGTGGATGGCCTTCTCCCTTTCCCGCCGCGCGTTCTGGCCTCTTCTCGTCGCGGCGGTGCTGGCCGTCTCGGGCTGCCATCCGCGCATCTCCGATCCGCACGACCCGAACTTCATCGTGGCCGAGGTGCCGAACGAGTGGACCATCACGCGCGCCCAGCTCGACCACGAGATGGCCAATCTGTTCAAGGCCCGCAACATCTCGCCCGCGCAGATCGGCCCGGCCAACATGCCGGTGATCGAGACCGAGATCCTGCGCCGCATGGTGCTGGAAAAGCTGCTGCTGGAACGCGCCACCAAGGAGAACTATCCCGATACCGACAAGCTGGCCACCGACGCCTTGGCGCGGATCAAGGGCGGCTTCCCGACCGACCAGGCCTTCCAGGACAAGCTGAAACAGAACGGCATGACGGAGGATGACCTGAAGAAGAGCATCCACGACCAGGTGCTCATCGACCAACTCTTCAAGGCCGAGGCGGTGAAGGATACCGAGCCGACCGAGAAGGAAGTGAACGACTTTTACCTTGGCCATCCGAATCTTTTCCAGGCGCCGCTCAAGCTGCGCGCCAGCCGCGTGCTCGTCATCGTGGATGAGAAGGCCACGCCGGCGCAGAAGACGGCCAAGAAGAAGGCCATCGACGCCGCCCATGCCCGCGTGGCCAAGGGCGAAGATTTCTCCAAGGTCGCCACGGAGGTTTCCGACGACCGCTATTCTGCCCCGCGCGGTGGCGACATCGGCTACTTCCAGCGCGGCGAGAACGAGGTTCAGTTCGACGACGTGGCCTTTGCCAGCAAGCTCGGCGCGCTCAGCCCCGTCTTCGAGACGCCGATGGGCTATCAATTCATCAAGATCACCGAGATCAAGCCAGCCGGCCTGCTTTCCATCGACGAGGCGCGCCAGCCCATTGCCGAAAACCTCCAGAAGATGAAGGTCGAGCAGCAGAAAGAGGCGTATGCGGAGAAAGTGATGAAGGAGAGCAACGTGAAATACGACATCGCGCTCACCGAACCGCCGGCCGCTCCGCCTGCGCCGGCACCTGCGAGCACGGAAACCGCGCCACCTACCCCCGCGGGGCCGTAGTTACCAGACTGACGCCGAGTTTCGGGTGGCCGTCGACCTCCGTGCGACGGACGTGACGAGAAAGCGCCTTCTCTTCAAGTCCGGCGTCCGGAGGTCGCCGGCCACTTTGCCGCGCGGGTGGGCAAGTCGGGACACACGAATTCTCATCACTTCTGCGAGGCTTTCGGAAGCGGTCATGAATGACCGCGACGCCGAAGCGCTCTTTCGACCACGAGCCTCTCTCTTCTTGCGATTGCATTCCGGCCGCCGCTGCGGCCTCCGGCGCTCGGAAAGTGCCGGCGACCACCGAGGCGTCACGATGCGCGTTGATCCGAAGCCTTACCCGCTGCTGCCAAACGCGAGGCTCTTCACGCCGGCCGCGGTGCAGGCATTGAGGACGTCCACCACCCGCTGCTCGCGCGTGCTGGGCGAAGGCGTGACAATGACCGGTTGAGCGGGGTTGCTGGTCGTCAGCGCCTTGAGGCGGCCAATGGTCTGCGGCAGCTCGTCGCCCTGCGTCGTGTCGGTCGGCACGCTGTTCACGCTCACCTGCCCGTCGGGATCAATCGTGACCTGCACGGGCACGAACTTGCCGGGCTGCTTGCCGGGCAATTGCGTGGCAATGGACGCCTCGTGCTTCACCGAACCCGCCGCGACCATGAAAAAGAGCAGCAG
>CAJCIA010000167.1 GCA_903970275.1 Betaproteobacteria bacterium | reverse complement strand
CGGTCATAGACCGCCGCTACAGAAGGCGTCTTGTGCCGGGATCGCTTGGACTAGGCGAGGCGCCTGAGCGAAGCGTCGAAGCCGAAGCGACATCAGCCCGGGAAAGCCAGCAAGGCCAGCTCCGCCAACTGTCGCAGTTCTGTACGGTCTGCCCCATTGACGGCCTCGACCGCCATCCCGGCCATGATGGCCGATAGATAGCGCGCCAATGCGCTGGGATCGGCGTCGGCCGGCAGGTCGCCATCGACCTTCGCCTTTTGGAAACGCTTGCGCCAGGCCGCACGGGCAGCGGCGCGGCGGCCAATCAGCTCCTGCTTGACCGCCTCGCCGGCCGAGCCGCAGACCAGCGCGCTTTGCACCAGGAGGCAGCCGCGCGGATTTTTCCCGCCGCCGCTGCTGTCGGCCGCCGTCAGCAGGAACTTCGCCACGGCCGCCCGGGCGGTGGGTTGGCGCAACGCCGACTCGTGCAGGCTGGCCGTCGCCGCGGTGTAGTGATCAAGCGCGCGGCGGAAGAGTTCCTCCTTGTTGCCGAAGGCCGCATACAGGCTCGGCCGGTTGATGCCCATGGCGCGCGTCAGGTGGGCCAGGGACGCGCCCTCGTAGCCGTGCTTCCAAAAGACGGAGAGCGCCGCCTCCAGCGCCTCGCGCTCGTCGAAGGAGCGGGGCCGGCCGCGATGGGAAGTGACCGAGCTTTTCATACCGTGCGATACAATAACGTCTTGACGGCTCGTTGTCGAATGCCCATATTTGTACCGACAGATACAAAACTCGGCGGCAGGTTCCTTCCGGAACGCCGCCTCCCAACCCCAAACCGAATCATCATATGAGCAAACTCACTGGAAAAGTCGCCGTCGTCACTGGAGCCTCCAAGGGCATCGGGGCCGGCATCGCGAAGGAACTCGCCGCCCAGGGCGCGGCGGTCGTGGTCAACTACGCCTCCAGCCGCGAAGGCGCGGACAAGACCGTGGCGGAAATCGCCAAGGCGGGCGGCAAGGCCGTGGCCGTGCAGGGCGACGTCAGCAAGCAAGAGGACATCACCAAGCTCTTTGCCGAAACGCAGAAGACCTTTGGCCCGCTCGACATCCTGGTCAACAACGCCGGCGTTTACGCCTTCGCCCCGCTCGAGGAAGTCACCGCGGAGAGCTTCAACAAGCATTTCAACCTGAATGTCCTCGGGCTGCTCTTAAGCACGCAGGAAGCCGTGAAGCACTTTGGCGAAAAGGGCGGCGTGGTGGTCAACATCAGCTCGATCGTTGCCACGCTCGGCATCCCCGGGTCGGTGGTTTACAACGCGACGAAGGGCGCGGTGAACACGATCACCAAGACACTGGCGCGCGAGCTTGGGCCGAAGAAGATTCGCGTGGTGGGGGTCGGGCCGGGCCTGGTGGAGACGGAAGGAACGGCCGGTTTTATGGAGAGCGATTTCCACAAGGAGATCATCTCGCAGACGCCGGTGGGCCGTACCGGCCAGCCGAAGGATATTTCGGGGCTGGTGGCTTTCCTGGCCTCGGATGATGCGGGCTGGATCAGCGCGGAGACCTACTACGTCTCCGGCGGGAACAGGTAAGGCTGGCCAGAGACTGAATGATCGCCGGGCGCGGCAGGAGCGCCTCGGCGATTGTTGCGTCCCTGGTCGCGGAAGGCATTCCGCTGGCTCCGGCGATGGGGACATCACCGGCTACCACTGAGCTTTGGCGTTTCGGCGTTCTCTGTCGGAACTGTGAAACTTTCTCTATCTGGAGATCGGGCAGGGCATTTCGCCGCTACTGCTCCGGCGATGTCTCCCGGAGTCCATCACACGGCGCCAATGCCCAAGCGCAAGACCTCCGTGGTAGCCGGTGATGTCCCCATCGCCGGAGCCGCAGTAGCGGCGGAATGTCTTTGTCAGCGAAAGATCGCGACTACGTTCCAGGGAATGCGTGGCCGACTCGATCACGCGCTCCCGCCGTGGGTCGACCCCGAAGAGACGTTCTTCGTGACACTTTGCGCGCAGAACCGCCAAACGAATCATTTTTGCAAAGCGGGCGTTGGCGAAAATTTGCTGAACTCGGTCCGCCACTATCACGTGATTCGCAAATGGTTTTGTTCAATCGTGGTGCTCATGCCCGATCATGTTCACTTGATCGTGAACGTGGCCTTGGGCGGAGATCTGGCGAAAACAGTCGGCTCGTGGAAAAGGTGGACGACCAAAAAATTCGGGGTCAGGTGGGAGAAGAATTTTTTCGATCATCGTCTGCGTCATAACGAGAGCGCTGAAGGCACGTGGCGTTATATTGAGGGCAATCCGGTGCGGGCCGGATTGGTTGAACGCCCGGAGGAATGGCCCTGGCTTTGGTATCCCGACGAAGAATAAAGCGGAAGACATTCCGCTCGCTGCGCTCGCTCCGGCGATGGGGACATCGCCGGCTACCACTGAGCTTTGGCGTTTCGGCGTGCTTTGTCGGAACTGTGAAACTCTCTCTATCTGGAGATCGGGCAGGGCATTCCGCCGCTACTGCGGCTTCGGCGATGTCTCCCGGAGTCCATCACACGGCGCCAATGCCCAAGCGCAAGACCTCCGTGGTAGCCGGCGATGTCCCCATCGCCGGAGCCGCAGGAGCGGCGGAATCCGTTCTGCGACCGTTTTCCCTTGTCGGGTTTCCGGCCGTTTTCTAGTCTGGTCGTTTCCCGCTGGCGGCCGATTTCCGGCCCGGCAGTCCGAATTTTTCCATCATGCCCGACAATCTTTTTGCCCCCGGCGAACGCATCGAACGCATCAACGTGGCGGAGGAAATCCGCAATTCGTTCCTCGATTACTCGATGTCGGTCATCATCTCGCGCGCGCTGCCGGATGTGCGCGATGGGTTGAAGCCTTCCCAGCGCCGCATCCTCTTCGCCATGCAGCGGCTGAGCCTCTACCCCGGCCGGCAGCATCGTAAATGCGCCAAGATTTGCGGCGATACCTCGGGCGATTTCCATCCGCACGGCGAGGCCGTGATTTACCCGACGCTGGTGCACATGGCGCAGCCCTGGGCGATGCGCGAGCGGCTGATCGACGGCAAGGGCAACTTCGGCTCGATCGAGAACGATCCGCCCGCCGCCATGCGTTACACCGAGGCGCGGCTGACCCATCTCGGCGCCATGCTGATGGACGACCTGGAGAAGGAGACGGTCGACTTCGTCCCCAACTACGACAACACGAAAGAGGAACCGGTCGTCCTCCCCGCTGCGTTCCCCAACCTGCTGGTCAATGGCGGCACCGGCATCGCGGTCGGCATGGCGACCAACCTCATTCCGCACAATCTCAACGAGGTCATCGACGCCATCTGCGCGCAGATCGACAAGCCGGAGATCACGGTGGCGGAGTTGATGAAGAAGCACATCAAGGGACCCGATTTCCCGACCGGTGCGAACATCATCGGCATGGAGGGCATCCGCTCCTACTTCGAGACGGGCCGCGGCAGCATCCGCATCCGCGCGACGCTCAACACCGAGACGCTCAAGGGCGGCAAGGAAATCATCGTCGTCACGGAGATCCCCTACAACGTCAACCGCGCCGACCTGGTCTCGCGCATCGCCGAACTGGTCAACAACAAGGAACTGAGCGAGGTCAGCGACGTGCGCGACGAGTCCGACCACAACACGCGCGTGGTGATCGAGCTGAAGCGCGACGCCATTTCCAAGGTCGCGATCAACAAGCTCTACAAGATGACGGCGCTGGAGACGTCGTTTGCCGTCAGCCAGCTCGCGATCGACGCCGGCCGGCCGAAGACGCTCAATCTCAAGGAGCTGATCAATTGCTACATCGAGCATCGCCGCGAGGTGGTGCTGCGCCGCACGCGCTTCGAGCTGCGCGAGGCCCAGCGCCGCGCGGAGATGTTGGAAGGCTACCTCATCGCGCTCGCGAACCTGGACGAGGTGATCAAGATCATCCGCCGTTCCGCCGACCGCGAGGAAGCCCGCGCGAAGATCGCCGCCTACAATTTCACCCGGCGCGAGGCGGAGAGCTTCGGCATCGCCATCCACAGCGAGTCGCGCCTGAACAACGGCCGTTATCTCATCAGCGCGGAGCAGGTCACCGCCATTCTCGAGTTGCGCCTCTACCAGCTGACCGGGCTGGAGCGCGACAAGATCATCGACGAGTACAAGGACCTGCTGAAGCGGATCACCGACCTGATCGACATCCTGGCCAAGGAGCAGCGCGTGCTCACCATCATCAAGAAGGAGCTGCAGGTCGTCCGCGACAAGCACGGCAACGACCGCCGCACGCAGATCGTGGCCGACGAGGGCGAGATGGCGATCGAGGACCTGATCGCCAACGAGGGCGTGATCATCACCCTGACGCACGCGGCGTTGATCAAGCGCACCAACATCAGCAGCTATCGCGCGCAGCGGCGCGGTGGCCGCGGCGTCATCGGCATGACGACGCGCGAGGGCGATACGCCCGAGGACAAGGATTTCGTCGAGCATCTCTTCACCGCCTCCACGCACGATTACCTGATGTTCTTCACCAACACGGGCCGCGTGTACGTGGAGCGCGTGCACGAGATTCCGGACGGCAGCCGCGCCTCGAAGGGCCGCTCCATCGCCAACCTGCTGGAGATGCGACCGGGCGAGAAGGTCGCCGCGCTCATCCGCATCGAGTCGCGCAAGAACGACAAGGGCGAGGACATCACCTGGAAGGAAAATAACTTCCTCCTTTTCGCCACGCAGCAGGGCACGGTGAAGAAGACTGCGCTGGAGGATTTCGCCAACGTGCGCAAGGGCGGCATCATCGCCATCGGCATCGAGCAGGGCGACAACCTGATCGAGGTGCGCCTGACCAGCGGCACGAGCGAGGCCGTGCTGATCACCCGCGAGGGCATGAGCATCCGCTTCGAGGAATCCGACGTGCGCAGCATGGGCCGGCCCGCCACGGGCGTGCGCGGGATCTCGCTCGACAAGGAGGACCGCGTCGTGGCGCTGGCGGTGGTGGACCAGGGTTCCACGCTGCTCGTCGCCGGCGAGAACGGCATCGGCAAGCGCACCAACTTCGATGAGTAC
Organism: Betaproteobacteria bacterium; assembly: GCA_903970275.1. Classification (GTDB taxonomy): domain Bacteria; phylum Verrucomicrobiota; class Verrucomicrobiia; order Methylacidiphilales; family UBA1321; genus JABDGH01. The sequence goes on along the minus strand of CAJCIA010000167.1, from coordinate 419 downwards.
CGCACGCAATCGCGCGGCGGCAAGGGCATCATCACGATGAAGACCAACGACAAGACGGGCTGTGTCGTTGGCGCCCTCACCGTCACGGATGCGGACGAGATCATGCTCCTCACCCAGCAGGGCCAGATGGTCCGCACGCCGGTGAAGGACATTCGCGAAGCGGGCCGCAATACCCAGGGCGTCAAGCTGGTGAATCTCTCCAACAACGACAAACTCACCGCCATCGCGCGCGTCATCTCCGAGAAATCGGAAGAGGAAGCCAGCGGCGGCGCGGAGGATGGCGGGTTGAACGTTTAACGGGTCGGAGAGGCACCGTCGGCCTGAGCTCGACCCGAAACGGTGGCCCTTTGTCTTCGAAATTGCAGTATTGTAGCGGCGGTCTATGACCGCCGGAAACAGGGTCAACGTGTGGCTCGTTC
>CAJCIA010000166.1 GCA_903970275.1 Betaproteobacteria bacterium | reverse complement strand
TCCGATCTCGGGCGACCGGCACTACTGGTGGAGCGCCGTGCTGGTTTCGGTGCTCTGGGGCTGGTGGCACCTGCCGATCAGCGGCATGAAGTCGTGGGCCGGCCTGCTCGTGCTGGCGATCTTCTTTCCGCTTTTTCATCTACCCTTCGGGCTCTGGTTTTCAAGCTACTGGCGGCGGTGCGGCAATCTGCTGGTGCCGGCACTGGTGCACGCATTCATCGACAGCATTCGCAACGCGGTGATGTAATGCGGGGATGACAGCGGGCGCTTACTGCCTCTAACGTGGCCGGCTCATGACCGCGCGCTGGCCTCGGCCGATTTTCTTCATCGTATTCCTGCTGGCGCTGGCGCTGGACCAGGCGACGAAGGCGTGGGCGACAAGCTGGCTGGAGCCCCGCGGATTTGTCGCGGTAGTTCCCGGATTCTTCAACCTAACCTACGTGCGCAACACGGGCGTGGCTTTTGGGATGTTCGCCGGGCACGGCCTGATCGTCGCGGCGTTCATGGTGGCGCTGGTGATCCTGGCGTTGATCTTCTCACGCGGGGTGAACTGGGCGCGACTGGAGCCAAACATCGTGGGCGGATGTTTGATCGGAGGTGCGGTGGGTAACCTGCTCGACCGGGCGAGGATCGGTTACGTGGTGGACTTTCTCGATTTTTACACCGGGCCGCATCACTGGCCGTCGTTCAACGTGGCAGACAGTCTGATTTGCGTGAGCGTAGCTTGGATTGTGGGACGGCAGGTTTTCTCGAAGTAAGAAGTGGAAAGATAAAAGGAAAAAGTGGAAGGCAGACGATGCCTGCTTTTTACTTTTGCCTTTTCACTTTCGACTTCCTACAGCAGCGCCTTGAACTGCGCCTTCTGCTCCGCGCGGTCGTGCGCCTCGTAGGGGGAGATGAGGCCTTGCTCGACCAGTTCCATCAACGCGTCGTCCATCATTTTCATGCCGAGCTTTTTGCCGGTCTGGATGATGCCGGGCAGCATGAACGTCTTGGCGTCGCGGATGAGGTTGGCCACGGCGGGCGTGTTGACCATGATTTCCATGGCGATGACGCGGCCGGTGCCGTCGATCTTGGGCACGAGTTGCTGGCTGACGATGCCGCGCAACGACTCGCTGACCATGGTGCGGATCTGGCCCTGCTGCTCAACGGGGAAGGCGTCGAGAATGCGGTCGAGCGTGCGAGCGGCATTGCTGGTGTGCAGCGTGGCGAGTACCAAGTGACCCGTTTCCGAGGCGGTAATGGCGAGCGAGATGGTTTCCAGGTCGCGCATTTCCCCGACCATGATGACATCGGGATCCTCGCGCAGGCTGGCGCGCAGTGCGGTGCCGAAGGACTGGGTGTGCAGGTGCACCTCGCGCTGCGTGATCTGGCAGCCGGCAGGCTTGAAGACGTACTCGATCGGGTCCTCCAGCGTGATGATGTGATCGTGCCGGTTCATGTTCACCTCCTGCACCATGGCGGCGAGGGTGGTCGATTTGCCCGAACCGACCGCGCCGGTAATGAGGACGAGGCCGTTCTGGTACTGGGTGAGGACCTTGAGATGCTGCGGCAGGCCGAGCTCGTCCATGGTGCGCAGCTTGGCGTTGATGATGCGGAAGACGGCGTCGTAACCCTTGCGCTGCTTGACCACGCTGGCGCGGAAGCGGGAGACGCCCTCGATCTCGTGGCTGAAGTCGAGCGCCTGGTGCTTGAGCAGGGTCTCCATCTGCATCGGGTTGAGGAAGCTCTTGACCAGGGTCTCGGTCTGGACCGCGGTAAGCACCTCGGGATTCGGGTAGAGCGGCTGGAGCGTGCCGTGCCTGCGCATGAGCGAGGGCGCGCCCACTCCAAGGTGAACGTCGGACGCGCCGGCGTTGAAACCGAAGCGCAGCAGGTCGTCGATGGTGTGGCCGCCGGGCAGGTTCTGGCGGTCGGTGACCACGCTGGCGGAGATAATGTGGGAGAGCGCCGGCGGAGTGGCGGCGGCAGCGCCGGGCGGTTGCGGCGGTTCGCCGGGAATGGGCGCGCTGGAGGCGGCGAGGCCATCGGCGGCCGGGGCCGGAGTTTGAAGCTCCGGAATGGGCACGGTGGCAGCCGCTTGGGCGGCAGCGTATTCGGCCAGCGCCTGTCGCAACCCTTCGGCGTGGCCTTCGCTGATGATGCCCTGTTCCTGCAAAAACGCGGGAGCCTGCAGGTGGGGCATGGCCTCCAGTCCGGCCACGGCGGCGTGGTATTGTTCGTCGGTGAGCCACCCGGAGGAGTAGGCGGTGGCAAGCGCCTGCTGGTTATAGTCGGAAAGCATGAGCAGCGAAGAAATCGAGAGCGGCCACCATGGCAAATCGGGCCAAGGGAGACAAGGAAGAGTGGGGCCCTGCCGTGGAATTAAAGAAAAGCCGGAGGGCGGTGAGTTCCGGGGCGCTGGACGCCAAGAGAAAGCGGTTTCCTAAGCGTCCGGCGCCCGGAGGTCGCCGGCTACCGGCTGCCGATCCTGGAGTTTTGCTCGAAGCCATAATGTCAGGCGTACTGCAGACCAAACCACTTCCAAAATGCCTAGAATGGTGAGTGCCAATAGTGTGGAAGTTACGAGCCCGAACCAATGAGCCATCCGGTTTATTTGTGCATCGGTTTCGTTCATTCCCCCCATCGAGTTTATTCCCCAAGGGGCGGGCAAAGATTCAAAAGCGAAGGCTCCAACGCACGCGCATACTAGTTGAATCAAGCCTGCCCGGCCTAGATAGTTGGCAAGGGCCTTCATTGATCCACCTTCGGATGAAGGGTATGCCGCAGGGCCTCCCTTGCCAAGGCGCGCCGGCCCCCTATAAATAATCATCCCTTTTTGGGATGCGGGCGGTATGCTCACCGCTCCTCTTTTTTCCCGGTACGCTCATGATCAATTGGTTTGTCAAAAAAGTCCTCGGCACAAAAAACCAGCGCGAGGTGAAGAAGCTGCTGCCCCTGGTGGCGCGCATCAACGAGCTGGAGCTCGAGTACCAAGGCCTGCTGGACGAGCAGCTGATCGCCAAGACGACGCAGTTCAAGGACCGGGTAGGCAAGGGCGAATCGGTCGATTCCCTTTTGCCGGAGGCCTTTGCGGTGGTGAAGAACGCCTGCCGGCGCCTGACGGAGCGCAAGCATACGGCGATCGTGCGCGGGCAGCCGGTGGTGTGGGAGATGATCCCCTTCGACGTGCAGTTGATCGGCGGCATGGTGCTGCACTCCGGCCGGATCGCGGAGATGGCGACGGGCGAAGGCAAGACGCTGGTGGCGACGTTTCCCGCCTACCTGAACGCGCTCGCGGGCAAGGGCGTGCACGTGGTGACGGTGAACGACTACCTGGCGGCGCGCGACAGCGAGTGGATGGGCGAGGTCTACCGCTTTCTCAACCTGACCGTCGGCTGCGTGCAGCACGGGCAGAATTCCGAGCTGCGCCGGCAACAATATCAATGCGACATCACCTACGGGACGAACTCGGAGATGGGGTTCGATTATCTGCGGGACAACGGCATGGCCACGAGCAAGGCGGAGCAGGTGCAGCGCGGCCACGCCTACGCGATTGTGGACGAGGTGGACAGCATATTGATCGACGAGGCACGTACGCCGTTGATCATCGCTGGGCCGGCCACGGTGAGCTCGCACCAGTACGACAAGTTCAAGGGCGCGATCGAGCGGCTGGTGCAGGCGCAAAATCTGGAGGCCAATCGCTGGGCCGCGGAGGCGAAGAAGCAGCTGGACGAGGGCAACCTGGAGGAGGGCGGCCGGCTGATGTTCAAGATCAAGACCTCAATGCCGCGCAACAAGCAGCTGCTCAAATTGATTGAGGACCCGGCCTTTCGCCGCGCGATGGACGATGCAGAGCTGGTGCTCTATTCCGACCCGCGCAAGACGGAACTATACAAGCTGCGCGAGGAGGCGCTCTTTGCCATCGACGAGAAGACGAACGAGGCCGACCTGACCGAGCGCGGTCGCTCCTTCCTCAACCCGACCGATCCGGAGGCTTTCATGCTGCCGGACCTGATCACGATCAACCACGACATCGATGCGGACGAATCGCTGTCGAAGGAAGAGAAGCAAAAGCGCAAGGTGGAGCAGCAGCAGAGCTACGACCAGTCGAGCGAGCGCATCCACAATATCTCGCAGTTGCTGCGCGCCTACTGCGTCTTCGAGAAGGACGTGCAGTACGTGGTGCAGGACAACAAGGTGGTGATCGTCGACGAGTATACCGGCCGCACCATGCCGGGCCGGCGCTGGAGCGACGGGCTGCACCAGGCCATCGAGGCAAAGGAAGGCGTGCAGATCGACCGCGAGAACCAGACGCTGGCGACGATCACGATCCAGAATTATTTCCGGCTCTACGCCAAGCTGGCGGGCATGACCGGCACGGCGGAGACCGAGGCCAACGAGTTCCACGACATCTACAAGCTGGACGTCATCGTCATCCCGACGAACCGGCCAATCGCGCGCGTGGACCTGGACGACAGCATCTACAAGACGCGGCGCGAGAAATACAACGCCATCATCAAGGAGATCAAGGCCGCACACGCGAAGGGCCAGCCGGTGCTGGTCGGCACCGTGGCGGTGGAATCAAGCGAGCTGCTGTCCCGCATGCTCAAACGCGAGGGTATCGTTCACAACGTGCTGAACGCAAAATTCGTCCAACAGGAGGCGGAGATCGTGGCCAACGCCGGTCAGCGCGGCGCGGTGACGATCGCGACGAACATGGCGGGCCGCGGCACCGACATCAAGCTGGGCAAGGGCGTGCGGGACATCCAGGGGCTCTATATCGCGAACGCGAAGAACCGCGTGGTCGACACGCTCAAGCCCGGCGAGCCGATCCCGGAAGGCGAGCACGTCACAAGCGGGCTTTACGTCATCGGCACGGAGCGGCACGAGTCGCGCCGCATCGACCGGCAGTTGCGCGGCCGTTGCGCGCGCCAGGGCGATCCGGGCATCTCCAAGTTTTTCGTCTCGTTCGAGGACGACCTCATGCGGCACTTCGGTGATTCGCGCAAGCTCAGCGGCATGATGACGCGGCTGGGCATGAAGGACGACGAGGAGCTGCAGCATCCGTGGCTCAACCGCAGCGTGGAATCGGCGCAGCGGCGGGTGGAGGAACGCAATTACGTCCAGCGGAAATACACGCTGCAATACGACGACGTGATGAACCAGCAGCGCACGGTGATCTACACCAAGCGCAACGACATCCTCACCACTGAGACGCCGCGCGAGGAGATCTTCGCCACGGTGCAGGAGGTGATCGAGACCGAGGCGGAGAACCGGCTGACCAGCGCCGAGGCCGATCCGGAAAGCTACGTCACCTGGGTGAACGCAACCTTCCCGCTCGGGTTGACGGCGCAGGATTTTGACCTCGCGGCGGGCCCGGAGGCGGTGACGGCGGCGACGCTGCAGAAGGTGCGCGACGCCTACGAGATCAAGATCAAATTCGAGGACCCGAACGCGCTCGAGTCGCTGGAGCGCTACACGCTGCTCGGCTCGATCGACCGGCTCTGGCAGGAGCATCT
>CAJCIA010000165.1 GCA_903970275.1 Betaproteobacteria bacterium | reverse complement strand
GGTCCATGACCGCCGACGGAAGCACACTGACTTCAGCGGCTGGTCATAGACCGCCGCGACAACCCAAGGCGAACCCGCTCATTGTCGATCAGGCGCGTCTTCCCGATCACCACCGCCGCGCACAGCCTGCCGCCTGCGACTTCCACATAATCCAGCTTCACGCCGCGGAGCTTTCGCAGTTCGCGCGTCAATGTCACCGCAGCCCGCGGCCCTTCTCGCGCGGCGTCCTGCATGGCTTGCGCAAATTTCACCGCGAGCGCGCGCTCTGCTGGTGTGAGATACACGTTCCGCGAACTCAGCGCCACGCCGTCGGCGGCGCGCACCGTGGGAACGACCACGATCTGCACCGGCACATCGAGGTCCCGCACCATGCGGCGAATGACATCGACCTGCTGCGCGTCCTTCTGCCCAAAGTAGGCGCGCCGCGGCTGCACGAGGTTAAAGAGCTTCAGCACCACCGTGGCCACGCCGCGAAAATGGCCTGGCCGCGACGCGCCGTCACGCCCGTGCGAGACTTCGCCTTCCTCCACGTAGGTGGAATGGCCCGGCGCGTAAAGATTGTGCGGCGCAAAAACAAGATCCACCCCCGCCCGGCGGCACGCCGCCAGATCGGCGCGACGGGGGCGCGGGTAGCGCGCGAGATCCTCCTTCGGTCCAAACTGGGTCGGGTTCACGTAGATGCTCACCACCACCCGAACGCAGTCCCGCCGCGCCCGACGGATCAATTCCAGATGGCCCTCGTGCAGCGCGCCCATCGTGGGCACGAAACCGATTTGTCCTCGCCAGGCCAGGGCCTGCCGCTGCATGGCGGCGGGCGAGGTAACCACACGCAGAGTGGGCCGGGGAGGGGAGCGCATGCGCGAATCCATCACCATGCCGGGGCCGGCGGCGCAAGACAACCCCATTGACGCGCCGCTGGCCGGACCGTAGCATGTCGGGCTCGGTGAGAGTCCATTTCACCGCATGCACGGCGGCCGTAGCTCAATGGTAGAGCTCCAGTTTGTGGTACTGGCTGTTGCGGGTTCGAGTCCCGTCGGTCGCCCGGCTGCCCCTTAGATATCAATCGTCCGCGCTGGCTGGAATCAGGCCGCCCACGATCACGCCGTGATGCCGGTGGATGCTCAACTGCACGTTTGAAGCGAGCACTACATGCGAGCCAAAGAATCCATGCTCCAGCCGGGCCACCGTCACGCCGCCGGCGGTAAACGTGCCGGAGGCCGCATCGAAGTGGACGGTAGGAAACGCCAGCGTGTATTCGTCCTCTTCAGGCGGATGGATATTGTCCGCATAGTCGGCGGTGCTGTAGGTCACGTTGGCCACGAGCATGTGGCGGTCGTCGCTCCAGCGGAGCGACTGGTGAGTCCGCATGGCTCCATCAACCCATGTCTTCGGGTGATCCGGGCTCCAGGCGTAAGCAAACTTGGGAAGCGCGTAATTCTGCGCGCGGACAGCCGGGCCGAAAGCGCACAATCCCAGAACGGCCAAAGTAAGCACGAGGGTGAAGGTGGAGATTTTCATGGGAGAACGATGCGCCTGTTACGTGGTTCTCTCAATCGCCTTCATCAATTTTTCATCAGGCTTTCATCGGGTTCTCACAAACCTCCGCACCGGTGCGAATGCCGGCGCGACTCAGCGGGGGGGAATGAGTATGCTAACCCGGTGCGTTCGCTCGTCCCCGCTCATCGCCTGCTGCTGATCCTCGCGCCCATGCAGGATATTACCGACGCGCCGTTTTGGCGGGTGATGACGCGTTACGGCGGCCCGGACGTCTATTATACCGAGTACTTCCGCGTGCATCAGGACTCGCGGCCGGAGCGCCACATCCTCGCCGCGATCGAGGAGAACCCAGCGCGCCGACCCGTCATTGCGCAGATGATCGGGCAGGACATCCCCTCGCTGGTGCGCACGGCGGAGTGGCTGCAAAAACGCGCCATCGCCGGCATCGACCTGAACCTCGGCTGCCCGGCACCAATCGTCTGCCGCAAGGAAGCGGGCGGCGGCCTGCTGCGCAACCTACCGAAGATTGACGCCATCCTGCGCGAACTCCGCGGTGCGGTGCATCTTCAGTTCACAGTCAAGACGCGGCTCGGCTACGACCGGCCGGAGGAGTTCCCGGCGTTGCTCGACGTCTTTTGCGCGCACGCCATCGACGCGCTGACCGTCCACGGCCGCACGGTGCGCGAGATGTACGGCCCGGTGGTGCATTACGACGCGATCGCCAAGGCAGCCGCGACGATGCCCTGCCCCGTCTTCGCCAACGGCAACGTGCGGGATGTCGATTCCGCGCGGCGCATCACGGAAATCACCGGCGCGGCGGGGCTGATGATCGGACGCGGCGCCATTCGCAATCCGTGGATCTTCCAGCAAATCCGCGATGCTGCGGAAGGGCGCGAGCCGTTTGCCCCCACGCGCGTCGATCTGCGCGCCTACATCGAAGTGCTCCATCGCGAGACCTGCGCCAGCGCGATGCGCGAGGAGGGGCAGGTGGGCAAGATGAAGAAGTACCTCGGCCACATCGCGCCCGGCCTCGGCGGCGAGGATACCTTCTGGCGCGAGCTGCGCCCCGCCCTGACCCTGCGCGAGCTCTTCGCCATTTGCGACCGGCACCTGGCCGAGCCGCTTCCGCTCGACATGCCGGTGTTGCCAGAAACGCAAATGGTCGGAATGATGATGTGACGATGACATCAACCGCCGCGTGGCTCGCGCTCGCCATCCTGCCAACTCTGGCCGCCTCCGCTTCCGATTCTGCCGCGCCCGTGACGAACGCCGACGGGGCGAAAATCATGCCGATCGCCGCCGGACCCTTCCAAGGCAATGTCGATTCGCTCAAGCAGTACAAGTGCCCCGACTGGTTTCGCGATGCAAAGTTTGGCATCTGGGCGCACTGGGGTCCGCAGGCAGTTCCCGGTCACGGCGATTGGTATGCGCGCTTCATGTATATCCAGGGGTCACCCGACTATAAGTCGCATCTCACGGAGTACGGGCACCCCAGCAAGTTCGGCTATAAGGACATCATTCCGCTCTGGAAGGCGGAGAAGTGGGACCCCGCGGCGCTCATGGCGCTCTACCAGAAGGCGGGCGCCCATTACTTCGTCAGCATGGGCTGCCATCACGACGACTTCGACTTGTGGAATTCCACCTACCACTCCTGGAACGCAGTGAAGATGGGTCCGCACCGCGACATTGTGGGCGACTGGCAAAAGGCTGCCAAGGCCGCCGGGCTGCCCTTCGGGGTTTCGGAGCATCTCGGTGCCAGCTACAGCTGGTTTCAGTCGGCCCATGGTTCGGACAAGACAGGTCCGCTGGCCGGCGTGCCCTACGACGGGGCCGACCCGGCCTACCAGGAACTCTATCATCCTCCCGCCATTGCTGCCGACCTTGGGCCGGGTAAACATTGGTACACATCCAATCCAGTAAACCAGGAGGACTGGCAGCGTCGTATTCACGACTTGATTGACCAATATCATCCCGATCTGCTCTACAGCGACGGCGGCCTGCCTTTCGGAACACTGGGCGAGGCCACAGTAGCGCACCTCTACAATACCAGCATCGCAGCCCACGACGGGAAACTTGAGGCAGTCTACAATTGCAAAAGCAGGCCTCAGTCCGGCGAATTTACGCCCGGTTCCTGCGTGCAGGATGTCGAGCGCGGCATCATGCCTGACATCCAGCCGTATCCGTGGCAGACCGACACCTCCAACGGCGACTGGTTCTACCGGCAAGGCGACAGGTACAAAAATACCGCGACCGTCCTGCACCTGCTGACCGATATCGTGAGCAAGAACGGCAATCTGCTGCTTAACATCGTCCTCAAGCCAGACGGTTCGCTGCCGCCGGAATCGAGGCAATTGCTTGACGGGCTGGCGGCGTGGATGGCGGTGAATTCCGAGGCGATCTTTGGCACCCGGCCGTGGACCATTTATGGCGAGGGCCCCACAGCAGTGCAGGGTGGCGCGTTCAAGGAGAGTTTTCCTTTCACCGCGCAGGATTTCCGTTTTACGACCAAGCGCGGCGTGCTCTACGCGTTGTGCCTGGGCGTACCCACGGGCCCCATTAGCATCAAGGCGCTGGCGAAGAACAATCCCTACGGCGTGAAAGGCATCACCGGCATCTCGCTGCTGGGCAGCCCGGAAAAGATCAACTGGCAGCAGGGCGACGACGCCCTGGTCATCCAGCCGGCCAAATCATGGCCCACGGCGGACGAGGTGGTCTTCAAGATTGAAGGCGCGTTGCCGCCTTCCTGATCAAAGCGATGACCCCGCGCCTTGCTGGTACTGCCCTGCGCCGTCCCGACCCGGCCCGCGAGGCGAAGCGGGAGGCGCTTGCACAAGTGCGCGGCATCTACGCGAAGCTCGGCCAGCGGCCGTTCCAGCGCGCCTGCACGAGCTCAACCGGCTGCTGCCAGTTTCACGTCACCGGTCGCGTGCCGCAGCTTACGCAAGGCGAGGCACTGGTTGCGGCCCAAGCGGTGCGCGCCGCAGGGCGCAAGGCGCTGCCGGAGCGGAGCGATGGCGCCTGCCCGCTTTTGCGCACGGACGGTCGCTGTTTGATTTATAACGACCGGCCCTTTGGGTGCCGGACGCATTTTTGCTCCGCCGCCGGCGGTCCGGTTGGGCGCACCGAGGTGCTCGATCTCATCCGCGAGCTGGAGGTAATCGATCAGCAACTGGGCGGGGCGGGTCCGCGCGCGCTAGAGTCGACCGTGGCTGCTGAACTTGCCCGGGCACGGTAAGTACTCCTCGCCTTGCTCTCTCGAAAAGATTATGGCCGCTTGCGGGCTGGCTTAGAAAATACTTGCCTCAACACTGAGCATTGCATTTCTCATTGCCGGCGTATTGCGTCTTGCAAAAAGCCTATTCAATGCGAGACCTGTTATCGCTTAAATGTTGTCAAAGTATGGTTTATAAAAGTTAAGTTTGGTGGCACAGCACCTGCAAAACCGCCCGTTAACAAAAGGAAACCGCATGCCTACCGTCTTCGAATCCATCAAGCACACGTTTATGCCGGCCAAAATCACCAATTTGACGGAGCTATTCGTCGAGCAGCTGCAGGATCTGTACAGCGCCGAGACCCAGCTCATTGATGCCTTGCCGCTCATGGCCAAGGCCGCCTACGCCAAGCCGCTCAAGGATGGTTTCAAGATGCACCTCGCCCAGACGAAAGAGCACGCCAAGCGGCTGGAGCGAATTCTCAAGGGCCTCAAGGCCGAGGTCGGTGGCAAGACTTGTCGTGCCATGCAAGGGCTCATCAAGGAAGGCAACGAGATGATCGGCGAGGACGCGCTGCCGGAGGTCAAGGACGCCGGGCTCATCGCCGCAGCGCAGCGGGTGGAGCACTACGAGATCGCCGGCTACGGCACGGTGAAGACGTTCGCCACGCTGATGGGCGAGCGCGAAATCGCCGCCACGCTTGGCAAGACGCTCAAGGAAGAGTCCGACACGGACAAGAAGCTGACAGCCGCCGCCAAAACGCTGAATATCAAGGCGCTCATGCCCAGCAAGGGCGACAAGGCGAAGAAATAGCCGCGTATGGCCACCCAGCGCATTCCGGCCAACGTCGCTCATCAGCCCATCGACAACACCACCCATCTCCACATGTCGGATGTGGAGTGCCGGGGGGAGACCATCTACTTCGCCGTCGTCGACCGCTTCAACGTCGGCAAGAAGAACCGCGGTGGCAAGGAGACCGAGCTCGACGATCCCACCCATACCGACTGGAAAAAGTACTGGGGCGGCGATCTGCAGGGCATCGTCGACAAGATCGATTACCTGAAGGAGCTCGGCGTCACGGCGCTCTGGGTCACGCCGCTTTTTGAACAGGTCGAAGGGGTCGCGGGCGGCGGGACAACGGCCATGCACGGCTACTGGACGCGCGACTTCAAGCGCATCAACGAACGCTGGGTCAACAGCCCGGAGGAAGTGCGGCTCTTCGCCAATCCGACCGTGTTCGACACGCTGATCGACGAGCTGCACAAGCGAAACATGAAGTTCATCCTCGATATCGTCTGCAACCACAGCTCGCCCGCGACGACCGAGGGCAAGGGCAAGATCTACGACGACGGTAAGTTGCTGGCCGATTTCGATAACGACAAGGACCACTGGTATCACCACTACGGCGACGTGCAGGACTGGACGAGCCAGTGGCAGATCCAGAATCACGAGCTGGCCGGGCTCGCCACCTTCAACGAGAACAACTACGACTACCGGCGCTACATCTGCAGCTCGATCAAGATGTGGCTGGACAAGGGCGTCGACGCGCTACGCATCGACACCGTCAAGCACATGCCCAACTGGTTCTGGCAGGAGTTCACCAGCGAGATGCATACGCGCAAGCCGGGCATCTTCATCTTCGGCGAGTGGATCTACAACCATCCCAAGGATCCTGTCTCGGTCGACTTCGTCAACCATGCCGGGATGAGCGTGTTCGACTTCGGCATGTGCGTGGCCATCCGCGAGGGGCTGGGCAAGAACGCCGATGCCGGCTTCAAGCTGGTGCAGGACATTCTCGACCAGGACGGCGTCTATCGCAACGCGAGCGAGCTCGTGACCTTCTACGAGAATCACGACATGCCGCGCTTCCAGTCGCTCGGCGCACCGAACGAGATCGTCGATATCGCGACCGCGCTGATCATGACCATGCGGGGCATCCCGTGCCTCTACTACGGTTACGAGCAGTACCTGCACAACGACACCGACGGCGGCAACGATCCCTACAACCGTCCGATGATGGAGCGGTGGGACACGGACACGCGCGCCTTTCACTACACCCGCCGGCTCTCCGAGGAGCGCGGCAAGAATCCTGCCATCCAGTGGGGCGGTCACTGGCCCAAGATCGTGGAGAAGGACCTCTACGTCTTCGTGCGCAAGTACAAGCAATCGCGCTGCGCCGTCTTTCTCAACAAGGGGCCGGAACGCACGGTCGAGAACGTCGACACCGAGCTGCCCAACGGCATCCACCAATGCATCCTCACCGGCGACAAGATCGAGTGCAAGGACGGCCGCGCCACCGTGAAGCTCGGCGGGCAGGAGGCCAAGGTGTTCAGTTTTATCGGAGAACGGGTGAAAGCGAAAACCCTGGCGCGGGTGCAGCTCAACGGTCTCTTCACCCAGCCCGGCGATTCGGTGGTCTGCATCGGCGACTGTCCGGAACTGGGCAACTGGGACATCTCCAAGGGCGTGCCGCTCGAGTACATCAATCTCAACACCTGGTTCGCCGAACTCGCCTTCAACGAAAGCGTGGGCGAATCGGTGGCCTACAAGTTTGCCGTGCTACACGCCGGCGAGAACATGCCGCCCGGCCGGGAAAACCGCCCTGTTCGCCGCCGCGCCGTCGGCACGGAGGGAGTGGCGAAGTGGCGCGACGTGTGGGAAGAGTAGGGAAGTCTCAATGCTCTCCCGCACCCCGTCGTTTGGGCCGCCGCCGGTACGCGTCGTGGTCGTCGAGGATAACGAAGACGACCGCGACCTGCTCGTCCGCCAGCTGCGCAAGAGCGGCATCGACAGCCACGTCAAATTCTTCGCCGATGGCCGCGAGGCGCTCACATTCCTCCTCAATCTTCCGCCGCCGCAGCCATTCACGGACCTCATCGCCATCTTCCTCGACCTCAAGCTGCCGGGCATGAGCGGCGTGGAGGTGCTGCGCGAGATCCGGCGCCTGCCGCGTGTGGCCGGCGTGCCCGTCATCATCATGACTTCCTCGCTCGACCCGCGCGACTTTGAGGCCTGCCAGGAACTCAAGGTCGCCGCGTTCGTGCCCAAGCCCATCACCTTCGAGTCCTTCTCGAAGGCGATCACCGGGCTTAGGCACATGCCGGCGTAACGCAGTCCTACCTGCCGCGTGCGGCGCTCGCCGAGCAGTTCTTCCAGCTCCTCCTAGCGCAACGGAGTAAGGGTGAAAAGATTCGAGGAAAGCGGGCGGATCGGATTGATAGGATTAATAAGATTAAGAGGATGGGGAATGCCGGAAGCCACGCTTTAACGGCCCTGTTCCCCAATCCTATAAATCATATTAATCCTATCAAAAACGCCTCCCTCAGCCTAACCCACGCTTTAGAGGCTGCACGCACGATCCAAAAATAACTCTTGCCTCTCCGCTCCATTCCGGATAATAGTTAACCATATGGTTAAACGTTCGGAGGCTGCCCTCGATCTTACTTTCTCCGCCCTGGCCGATCCCACCCGGCGCAGCATCCTCAAGTCGCTTTCTCACGGGGAATGGCGCGTGACCGACCTGGCCGAGCCGTTTGCGATGTCGCTTCCGGCCGTCTCCAAGCATGTGAGCGTGCTCGAAAAGGCGGGACTGCTGAAACGCAGCCGCTTGGGCCGGGAGCATTACCTGAAGCTGGAGGCCGCGCCCATGCGCCAGGCCGCGACCTGGATCGAGCACTACCGGAAATTCTGGGAAGGGTCCCTCGACGAATTGGCCCGCTATCTCGAATCCAATCCCGTTTCGCCCACCTCAAACCAGAAACCAAAAAAAGGAAAGAAAGCATGAACACGATCGAAACCACCCAACCCCTCGTAATCTCACGACTGATCAAGGCGCCGCGCGAACGCGTCTTCGAAGTTTGGACCACGCCCGAGCTTGCCCAGTGGATCTGTCCGGGCGAACGCCGCGTCGTCTCGTCTCAGGTCGATTTGCGGGTGGGTGGCGCCTATGCCATTCACCTGGAGACGGACGACGGTCCGGTGACCTTCGGCGGGATTTACCGTAAGATTCAGAAGCCGGCGCAGATCGTTTTCACCTGGGTCATTGGGGATTGCCTGCCCGAGTACGCGGGGCATCAGTCGCAGGTTACCGTTGATCTGGCGGAGGAAAAAGGCGGCACACGGCTGACTCTTACGCACGAAGGCCTGCCCAACGCCGAACTGGCGGAGAAGCACGGCCGCGGCTGGAACGGCTCCCTCGACAATCTTGAGAAGCAAGTCTGACTTCCCGCCGATGCCTCTTCCTGCCAACCGCGGGAAGAGGCAACAGGCATAGTGAGATCCGCGGCTATCGGCTGCAGCGCCACGCGCGCCCGTGAAAGGTCACGCTTTCAATTGGTGCAGATCCCACCGCGGCTCGCGCCTTACGATGCAGGAACCTCCACCGGCACCTCGCGGTGCACGTCCTTCGCCTTCACATCCTCCCGCAGGCCGATGAAGGCCGGATGGCGCAGCGACGAGTCGCCCGTCCATTCCGTGAACTCCACTTCGCAGACAAGCTTGGGCTCGATCCACGTGCACTTCTTCATCTCGCCGGCCGTGACGCCGCCGCCCCACTTGCTCGTGCGCGGTGTGGGCAGATTGTCGAAGGGGCACTTCGGCACGCGCAGCTTTTCCATCTGCGCGTGCAGCGAGGCGAGCAGCTTGTTCGGAAAACCGGTGCCGACCTTCGCGCAGAAGTGAAGCTTCTTGTCGTCGTAGATCCCGACGAGCAGCGCGCCAAAATGGCTGCGCGCACCCTGCGGCTCAGAGTAGCCGCCGATGACAAACTCCTGCACGTTGATCGCCTTGATCTTGGCCCACGCGCCGGAGCGGCGACCAACCTCGTACTTCGAGTCGCGACGCTTGGCGATGATGCCCTCCAGTTTCTGTTTCTGGATCTGCTGCCAGATCGCGGCGGTCGAACCGGGCAAATCGGCGCTAAAGAAAAGCGGTGGCTTGACGCCCTTGAGCAGCTTCTCCAGTCGCGCCTTGCGCTCGATCAGCGGGCGATCCTTCCAATTTTCGCCATCGACCGACAGCAGGTCGAAGAAATAGTAGGCGAGCGGACCTTCCTCGTAGTTCTGCAGCAGCTGGAATGTTGGCCGGTTATTTTCATCAAGCGCGACAATCTCGCCGTCAAGAATGGCGTCCTTCACCTTTAGTCTGGTCACTGCCTCAACCAATTCGGGGAAGCGCTCGTTGAACGACTTCTTGTTGCGCGAGAGCAGCAGCGCCTCGCCGCCGCGCACGATGGCGAGCGAGCGGTAGCCGTCGAACTTGAGCTCATAGAGCCACTCGTCGCCCTGCGGGATACTTTTCACCGGCAGGCATTTCATCGGTTCGACAAACTGGTTTGCGAGCGCCTTTTGCGCGCGCGAGGAAAGAGGCGTGGTGGCGGGCTTGGCCTCTTCTTCCGGAGAATCCGCTGGTTCGGTCTCGACCTCGTGCGCCTCCGGCTCGATCGGCTCGGATTGCTGCGTGCGGTTGCTCTGCCATTCCTTGTCCTTGTCGCGCGCGATTTGGGCCAGCGAGCGCCCGCTCAGCGCGGAGGTGTCGTCCTGCTTGGCCGTGATCGTCACATCCTCCTTGCCCGACTTGAGCAGCAGCCACTGGTTCTTGCCACCCTGCATGCGCGTGCGGATGAGCGTCCATTCTCCCTTCATTTTCTTGCCGGAAAAGCGCATGTGCATCATGCCCTGCTTCCACGCCTCCAGCGGCTGGCCGCCCAGCATCTGGTATTCGCCGATGTCCCAGACCATCACCGTGCCGCCGCCGTACTGCCCAGCCGGAATGATGCCCTCAAACCGCGCGTAATTCATCGGGTGATCCTCCACCTCCACGGCGAGATGCTTCTCACCATGCGCGGTTGGGATGCCCTTCGGCACCGCCCACGATTTGAGCACGCCCGCCATGGCCAGGCGGAAATCATAGTGCAGCCGCGACGCATCGTGCTTCTGGATGACAAAGAGCGCCGCCTTGCTTGTCGGTGATTTCTCCACCTCGCCGGCCGGCTCGGCCGTGATCTTGAAATTCCGCTTTGCGTTGTAGCGCGCGAGGCTGCCGGGGTCGCCGTCCTTGAGATCGGCTTGTTCTTCCTGGCTTGCCGGCGAGGCTTTTTTCCTCCGCGCCGATGAAGGCGTCGCTGGCTTCTTCGACTTGACCGCGGCTTTTGGGGCCGGCTCTCTGGATGGAGCTGGCGCACCGCCCGGCGCCGGTTCCTGTGCCAAGACATTCAGCGCTTCTGCCGCGCCCTTCGGCAGCTTTTGCTTGAGCGTCAGCACCTCGGCGAAGAGATCGCCGTGCTTCTTCACGCGCGCCAGTACCTCGTCCGGACCGAAGAACAACAGCGTCGGATCGTCTTTCTTGAGGCACGCTTCCACCTCGCTCCATTGCAGCGGTGCGGCCACGAAAGGCTTCGATTTCGCGCGCAGCGAGTAGACGCAGATCGTAGTCTTGCTCTCGTCGTTCTGGCTCCAATCGATCAGCACCTTGCCTCCGCGAATCGCCTTCTTCATGTCGTAGACCACGCGGTCGGGATGCGCCGCCGTCATGGCCATGGCCAGCGCCTTGGCGAACGGCTTCGTCACATCGTAGCTCGTCGGTGTATTGAGCGGGATGTGCAGTTGCAGGCCCTTGGAGCCGCTGCACTTGATCCAGCATTTCAGGCCCAGGCCGTGCAGCAACTCGCGAATCCAGAGGGCTACCTGCGCGCAATCGGTCACGTCCGCCGGCTCCCCCGGGTCGAGGTCGAACATGATTTGCGTCGGACAACGCACGTCCTGCTTCTTGGCCAGGAAAGGATGCAGCTCGAGGTCCGCCAAGTTCGCCACCCAGGTGAGGCTGGCGAGATCGTTGACGAGAAGGTAATC
>CAJCIA010000164.1 GCA_903970275.1 Betaproteobacteria bacterium | reverse complement strand
TCGCCTGCGTAGGCGCTCTTCGCGACGTTCTTCCTGTTCCTTTCTTCGCTGTTTTTGTTGCTCCCACCAGTCTAATGCAGAGCTCTTCTTTTCCTCTTTCAACGGTGGTGGGATGACACCCTTCTTGAATCGTGCACGCCTTTTGGGGGATGAATTCACTCCCCGATTATTTCTAAGGTTAAGGCAAAATCGAGCGTCGAGACTCTGTCTGGGAGCGCGGGCTTCGTTTTCGCACGAATGGCCGTGGAATTTGGCTAGAGCGTGGCTGGTAAAAATCTCTTCAGAGGTAAAACGCGAGTAAAGGAAACCGAGTTCCAGCCGGAGCAGGTTAGGCCGCCCCCATGGCGATTACGTTGGCCGGAACGTCAGTGCTCATCAAAAGCGCCATGCGCAGGCTGTGGTCGAGGCGAACCTCGTCGGCGTAGGTCCGCAGGATGAGCGCGCCGCCATCCTGATGGCCCTGCCACAACGCGACCGTCGGGACGTCCACGCCACGGCGCAACGCCTGCGTGATGAAGAAACGGCGGAGCGCCCGATGCTCAAAGTGGGGAAGCTTGAGCCGCTTGCACACGCCCTCCAGGGCCTTCTTGCAGTTGTCGAAGGGCAGAAGCCGGGCCTGCGGATCATTAGGCATAGCTTTGATCCGTAGCTCCACGATGACGCGCGCCTGCGGATAGAGGGGAATGGTGAACGCCTGCGAGGTCTTGTTGCGGAAAATCTGAATCGTTCCTTTTTTGAGGTCGATGTGCTGACGCTGGATGCCGCTCAACTCCGCCTGACCAAGTCCCAGCAGCCCGGCTAGCGCGATGTAGTCGGCGGTGTCGGTCGCGCCGTGGCCGTTAGCCGCTTGCTCGCGCAGGTCGGCCACCATGGAGTCGAACTGCTCGCGGGTCGGGGTGAGCCGGGTGAGCTTCTTGCGGCGGCGGTAAGTGATGTCCTCCATGGGCGAGCGGGGAATGACGTTATCGCCCACGGCGAGATTAAAGAACTTGGAAGCGGTCGCGATGTAGGTGTTGATTGTGCTGGCCGCCAGGTCGCCGTAAGTGGCCAGCCACTGCTCGCAGTCGCCCTTGTGAATCTTGGTCAGGATGCGCGAGGCCTTTGCAGGCCAGTCAGCGAGGAGCCGCTTGACGGCATGCTTCACGTTGTAGATTGTGCTTTCGCTTCCGGTGACGGTCTCCAGGAACCGCTCGGCATGGGTATCGAGCGTGAGGCGGGAAAGTTCCGGGTCGATCAGCTCCAGGTCCCGGCGCTTGTCCACCAGCTTGCGGCGGGCAGTCGGCAGGTCGTTGGTTTCAAGGCTGCTGCGGATTTGCTTCCCGGCACTCTTGATCAGTGCATAGTAGATGCCAGATGGCACGTACCGATACAGGCAGGGTCCAACCTTGGACCACGTCCTTTCCTCTCTCCTGGAGGCCTTCTTCATGCCTCCATGCTAGCGGGTTACAAAATCGGGTTACAATGACATTTTTAGTCGTCTTGAAATCGGATGTAAGTCGTTCGTGGTAAATCGGAACGGAGTGTAGCTTAGCTTGGTAGAGCGCCTGGTTTGGGACCAGGAGGTCGCAGGTTCAAATCCTGTCACTCCGATTCGGCCGCTTTTCTTCAGTAGCGTCGCCTTCGGATCAGTTCAAGCCGAGCCGTTCACGCCGATACGTTCCCTGCGTGATCGCGTCGCACCACGCACGGTTGGCAAGATACCAGTCGATCGTCCGGGCCAGACCTGTGGTCAGCGTTTCGCGGGGCGACCAGTCGAGCTCGCTCCGCGCCTTGGTGGCATCGATGGCATAGCGGCGGTCGTGCCCCGGCCGGTCTTGCACGAAGGTCACCAGATCCGCGTAGGTCCCGGCAGCCCGCGGGCGGCGTTCATTGAGGCCGGCGCAGAGGGTGCACACCAGCTCCAGATTCGTCATCTCATTGTCGCCGCCAATGGTGTAGACCTCGCCTGCCTTGCCGTGCAGGAAAGCGGCAATCAAGGCGCGCGCGTGGTCGTCGACGAAGAGCCAGTCGCGAATCTGCCCGCCATCGCCATAGACGGGCAGGGGACGTCCTTCCAGCGCGTTGAGGATCATGAGCGGAATCAGCTTTTCGGGAAACTGATACGGACCGTAGTTGTTCGAGCAGTTCGAAGTGACGACATTCATGCCGTAGGTGTGGTGATAAGCGCGGGCGAGGTGATCGCTTGCCGCCTTGGACGCAGCATAGGGGCTGTTCGGCGCATAGGGCGTTGTTTCACAGAACGCCGGGTCCGCGGGACGAAGCGACCCAAAAACTTCGTCCGTCGAAACGTGAAGGAAGCGATAGCCCGAGTCGCGCGGCCAAACGCGGCGCGCGGTCTCAAGCAGACGGTAGGTGCCATCGACGTTGGTGCGGATGAAGGCGGAGGGATCGTCGATGGATCGATCTACATGCGACTCGGCGGCGAGATGAATGATGCCGTTGATCGCATATTCGCGAAAGACCTGCGTCACCGCGGCCGCATCCGTGATATCACCCTGCACGAAGCGGAAAAGCGGATGGCTCTGGACCGGCGCGAGGTTCGCCAGATTGCCGGCATAGGTTAGCGCATCGAGCACAACGACGGAGCCGAGCGCCAGTTCCTCGCGGTCCTGACGCGCCTCCTCGGACAAAAGCAGGCGCACGAGCGCGGAGCCGATAAAGCCCGCGCCGCCGGTGACCAGGAGGTTCGTCATTGTCCCCGTATAACACACGCCGCGCCGGCTCCCACCTGAAAATGGAGGCGGCCTAACCGCCGTTCTTTCGGTAATCGCCGCGGCTGAAGTATTTTTCCAGCCAGACGTACATGCAGATGAAAAAGTAGCGGCTGCCCATCTCGCGGATTTTCAGCTTGGCCACGCCGGTGCGCCGGTTGCGCCATGTGATGGGCACCACGGTCCAGCTATAGCCGCGGACGATGGCCTTCAGCGGCAGCTCGATGGTTAGGTTAAAATGCGGTGCGATGAAGGGTCGGCAGCCTTCGATGACGGTGCGGCGATACGCCTTGAACGCATTGGTGGTGTCGTTGAACTGCAGGCGAAACAGGCTCGCGATGAACAAATTTGCCAGGCGATTCAACACCAGTTTCAGCGCGGGATAATCGATCGTGCTGCCCCCGCGCATGAACCGGCTGCCAAAGACGCAGTCGTATCCTTCATTGAGTGTCTCCCAATACAGCACCACGTCATGGATGTCGTCGGAATCGTCGGCCATGGTGACAATCACGGCGTCGCCGTTCATCGCGTCGAGCCCGTGCACCACGGCGCGGCCGAAGCCATGCTGGCCCGTATTTTGCAGGGGGCGTACCGCGGGAAAGCGAGCCTGCAGGTCTTGGAGAATGGGCCAGGTTCGATCCGTACTGCCGTCATCGACCACAATAATTTCGTGGGGAATGGCGCGCGCCGTCAGCTCATGCGCCAGACGTTCAACGGTTGAGGCAACACAGCCCTCCTCATCCCGCGCCGGAATGACCAGGCTGAGAAGCCGCAGGGGGGCAACGCTTGGCGCCAGGAGCGTCGGCGCGGTCGGCCGCATTTTCATGCCGATGTCCGGTCGAGCCAACCAGGGTTGGCCTCTGCGTGAAGGGCAATTTCATGGAGGATCGCGTCCAGCCCAATCTCGGATCGCCACGACCACAGGGCCTCGGCTCGAGCCGTGTCGAGCACGAGCCAGGGCACGTCGA
The DNA here is from genome assembly GCA_903970275.1 of Betaproteobacteria bacterium. Lineage (GTDB taxonomy): Bacteria > Verrucomicrobiota > Verrucomicrobiia > Methylacidiphilales > UBA1321 > JABDGH01. The sequence goes on along the minus strand of CAJCIA010000164.1, from coordinate 13,723 downwards.
AGAGGCGCAGCTCAGGCCAGGACTCGACCGGACGATCGCCCCAGCGCGCCGCACACCAGGCGCTGAGCTGGCGCAGCGAGATGCTGTTCGCTGTGCCGCCTGCGACGTTGACGATCCGCTCGCGCTGGCCGCGGAAAGCCATCTGCTGCGCGACAAGACGCGCGAGATCGTGCGGATGCAGCGCGTCACGCACCTGATGGCCATGCCCGCCAAATCCGAGATAGGCGAGGGACCGCCCGCTTTTCCAGGCGTGCAGCCAATAGGAAAAGATGCCCTGTTCGGCGTGCCCGAATTGACCAGCACCCGCGAGAACGCCACAGCGATTGATCCAAACGGGGAAATCGAAGGCTGCGCCATACTCGAGCGCGAGTGCTTCGGACGCCAGCTTGGTTGCGCCGTAGAGGGAGATGGGGGGCTGTGTCGAAAAGCTCTCGCTCACGCCGTGCTCGCCCACGCCGGTAGGAAGGCCGCCAACGGCGTCCAGTTGAAACGCGTCGCCCATCACGCGCACCGGCAGCGCAGCCAGCGGTGGGATGGAGTAGACACGGCTGGTGCTCAGGAGGATGAATCCCGCGCGGTGAAGCTTGGCATACTCCAGCAGGTTGAGCGTACCGATGAGGTTGTGCTCGACGAGTTGCCGCGTGCTTGTCTGGCCATCGACGCCGCCCAGCACGCTCGGGTGCGCCGCGGCGTCGATGATCCAGTCGACCGCGGGCAGCATTTCGAAGTCGCTGGCCAACCGAAGATCGGCGTGGCGAATGCTGATGCCGCGTTCCTGCAGCGCCCGCCGGTTGAGCTCACTTCCGGGCCGCACAAAGTTGTCGATCCCGATAATCTCGCAACCCGCCAGCGCGGAGCGGAGATACCTGCCCAGGGAACTTCCCACAAAACCGCAGGCGCCCGAGATAAGGATTTTCATGAGTGAGACGTGCCGCGCCGAAGTTGAACGTAGAAAGCCTTGCTAGTGGTGGCAAGCACCCGGTCTGGACCCTTGAGTTCCCGGCAACGAGGGCGAGAAAGGGTGTCCGCTCCTCCTATTGTGCGAAGGCAACGCTACCGGGAGCGGGTGATCGGCCAGATTTTCTTCGGCGAGATGATCCAGAGCTTTTCGTCCTCGGCCAATTCGTCGCGCCAGGGCGTGCCGGAAGACCAATCGGAAAAACTCGGCAAGACAATGCGGCGGGGCCCGTGGACCAAGGCATGCAACTTCAGGCTGAGACCCGCGCCGTCTCCCAGCGCCACGGCAGGATGCAGATGACCGATGACCTCGACGAGGTGTGGCTCCAGCTCTCGCCGTTGGTGGCCGTGGTGAAAAACGTAATCGCCGAACCGATGCTCGACGCGATCCGCGCGTTTCCATTTTCGGTCGTGATTGCCGGCAATGACGATGGTCTCCACATGCGCGATTTCCTCGAGGAACGCCTCGGCCGCCTCGGCATCATTCGTTTTGTGAAGCGAGTCGCCCAGCCAGATCATGCGCTGCGGCTCGTAGTGCCGCACCACGCGGCGCAGGCGTTCGGCCGTCGCCTCGTTTCCCCAAAGCGGCAGCAAGTTACCGGCGCGACGGTGGCTTTGCGCGTAGCCCCAGTGGATGTCCGCCACGATTAGCGCGCGCTCGTTTTCGAGGAAGAGAGTGCGGTCGCCGGAGAGCCACCAGCCGCGTTGAATTTCGACGTGCAGCAGGTCAGGCGGGCAGGGGAGCATCCAGGTCGCGGTAGAATTCGTGGTAGAGCCGTTCGATGGCGACTTCCGGGTCTTCCATCATCATCGTCTCCTTGATTTTAGTCACAAAAATTCCGAAGGCAAAGGGACTCACTTTCTCAACCGGCAGAAGCGTCCAGCGCAGCGACTTCGCGCGCTCCAGAAAGTCGACCGCACGCGGGAGGTCGAGGAAGGTGTGCTCGGCCTCGTAATAGGCCTCAGCGAGCATGGGATGGTCGGGCTCGTATTTTTGCAGCACTTCGAAGATGACCTCGGTGCTCCACTGCATCGCGCGGCGGTTGCGCTCCTGGCCAAACTGGTTGCGCGGAACCATGAGCCCCGTCTGCGCCACCCCGCGGAACTGCCACTTCACGAGACCGGAAGGCTTGAGCGCCTCATGCAGATCAGCCTCCGCACCTTCCGGCGAAAAGAGACCGCGCCAATCGCCAATTTCCATGGCCTGAAAATCGCGCAGGCTCAGGAGGATGCCGTAGTCATCGATGGTCACGAGCGCGTTGCCGCCCAGCCGCTGGTGCACGCGCCGCGCCAGGATGCGGGAGAGCGCGTCGTTCGCCGAGCGGCCGATCAGCGCGTGGAAGAAATAGTGGACGAGCGTGCCTTCCCGATACACCTCGATGAGAAAGTCGGTGGCGGTCGGAATGGCAGAAATGCGTGCCTGTGCGGTGAACTGCCGCACGAGCGCTTCGGCATTCGTCGTGGTCAGGTTGTACTCCTCGACCAGCCATTCCGCGGCGCGTTGCGCGTCGTCCGGAATCATCGGCGCCAGGACGGTGCGGGCGCGAACAACCTCCGCGGCCAGACCGGAGGCGAGCGGCATCTTGCCGCCGTTCCACCGCGTGACCGTTGGCAACTGATGGTAGGCCGACTCCGCTTTCGCCTCGAGCAAGCCCGTCTCGAGCAGACGCCAGGACCGGCCGTTTAGGATGAAAACATCGCCAATACTCAGGCGCTGAACGAAGCTCTGCTCCACCTGGCCGATGGCGCGTCCGCGCGCCCGCACAGTGACCATCTGGTCGGAGGTAATGGTGCCCACGTTCTGATAGAAATCGCGGGCGATGCCCGGCTTGGGCAGGCCGATGCGGCCGTCAATGCGCGTGATTTTGCCGAAGACGGGCGTATATTGCTTCTCTAGGGAAACGCCGCCGCCTTCCAGGTAGCGCAGCACGCGCTCGAACTTTTCGCGCGGCAGATGACGGTACGAATAGGAGCCGCGGAAAAGCTCGAACATCTCGTCCTCCGTCCAGTCACCGCTCGCCGCAAGTCCAACGATGTGCTGCGCCAAGACATCGGCGGCATCATGCGGGATGCGCACCGGCTCGAGACTTTTCGCGTCCATCATCTTAGCAGTCACCGCGCACTCCATCAGGTCGTTGATGTTGGAGGCGACCATGACTGCGCGGCTAACTTGGTTGACCGCATGGCCCGAACGCCCGAGCCGCTGCAGCGCCCGCGAGACGCCCTTGGGCGCGGAGATCATGACGACGAGATCGATGAACCCGATGTCGATGCCCATCTCCAGGCTGGTCGAGCAAACGACGGCGCGGAGCTTGCCCTGCTTCAGCCGGTCCTCGACATCGAGCCGAATCTGCCGGTCGAGCGAAGCGTGGTGGACTTCAATCTTCTTCGCCAACTTGGGCAGGATGCGCTTGAGCTGAAGTCCGATGTGCTCCGCACCGCTGCGTGTGTTGGTGAAGATGAGCGTGGTGCGAAATGATTTCAGAAGTTCGCCGAGTTCCTTGAGCACGCGCGTGGCGGTATAGCCTGCGGGCGGGTAGGGATTGCTGCGCAGCGGCGAGAAGACCTCCACGATCGATTTCTTGGCCTTCGTCGCGGTGACGATTTCGCACGGGCGGCCCGGGCCGGCGAGGAACTCGGCCACCGTTTCCAGAGGGAAGATCGTCGCCGAAAGCCCGATGCGGCAGAGCGGCTCCGGCTTGAGCCGCAGCAGCCGCTCCGCGCTAACCATCAGGTGCGTGCCGCGCTTGTTCTCCGCGAGCGCATGCACCTCGTCGATGACCAGGAAGCGTCGATGTCCGAGCGCCGGCAGCCACGAGTTCTGGCTAAGCAGGATGGCCAGCGACTCCGGCGTGGTGACGAGGATGTGCGGCGGCTTGCGGCGTTGCGCCGCGCGCTCCTTGAGCGACGTGTCGCCGGTGCGCATGCCGACGCGCACGTCGTCGAAGCCTAATTGCGTGAGCGGGGCGCGGATGTTTTTTTGCAGGTCGTACGCCAACGCCCGCAACGGCGAAACGTACACGGCCACCACGCCGTTCGGCAGCGGTCCGGCGGCCTTCAACTTTGCGAGATGGTCAAAGATGCCGAGGAAGGCGGCGAGCGTCTTGCCGCTTCCCGTCGGCGAACTGATCAGCACCGAGCGCGCCGCCAGCACATGCCGCACGGCCTGCACTTGGACATCGGTCGGCTCTTTGAATTTACGACGGAACCATTTGGCGACCTTGGGCTCGAGCGCCGATAGAAGATCGGTCCCAGGCCGGGTGTCGTGCATGCCTCTAAAGTACGGGATTTAAGCGCGCTGTCATTTCAGAGGCGCGGCGCCCTAGGTGTGCCGACCGCCGGCCGCTTTGGAGCGTCACCGGGCGTCCTGCGCTTCGATCACTTCACGGAACGTCTTGAAATGAAATTTGCTCACGGCCTTAAGCCCCTCGGTCCCCGATTTCTTCGCGACCTGCGCCGCCGCGTTCTTCACGGCCAGCGAGGCGCCCTTGGGCAACGTGACGCCGGCCTTGTCGCCCAGCGTTTTCAGGCGGTCAAGGAACGCCGAGCGGGCCAGGATCGACGCCGCGGCCACGGCGATGTCGCTTTCCGCCTTGGTGCGCTGCTCGAGAACGATTTTCTTGCCATGCTCCTTGAGCGCGCGCTGGATCAGGCTTTCGTGCGCGAACTTGTCGGAGAGCGCCCGTGGGCAGTTCGGCCAGCGGGTAAGCAGGTTTTCAATCACCGTGGCGTGACCCCATGCCAGCAGCGCGTTCAGGTTGCGGAACTTGACGTACAGCTCATTGTACTTTTCCGGCGAGAGGACGATGACGTTGAACCGGTCGAGCGTGACGCAATCCTTGATCGCGTCGGCCATCTCGTGCGCCTTCTTGTCACTGGTGATGAGCTTGCTGTCCTTCACCCCCAGATCGAGCAGCCGCCGCGGCAGGTCGCCATCGACAAAGACGCCGGCGATGACCAGCGGCCCAAAGAAGTCGCCCTTGCCGCTCTCATCGATGCCCAGGTGGGGCTGGAACATCTCCGGGTTGTGCACCTCGTCGTAGCCAAGCTTGGCCTCGCCGAGGATCTCGGGCTCGAGCGTGAACTCGATGAAGTCCTTCACCCCGCGGCCCTGCACGAGCAGCTTGCCGGAGGTGTAGGCGTTGACGGTCAGCTTTTCTTTCTGCGCGCCGAAAAGCGTGTAGGGTACCTCGCGAAACGTGAAGTTCTGCGCCTCCAGCAGCCCGCGCAGTTTTTCCGCCTGCTGCGCATCGATTTTGAAGGTGAAACTGCCCGTGTCGGCCACGTTGGTTTTTAGACCATGCCGCCTCCCGTGAAAACGAAATCCCGTCCGGGAGATCTCCCGCCCCAGGCCGACGCCGCGTCGTGGAGACCCGCACAGGTTCGCCGCATGCGCGGTTTCCTGCGCGTCTGGTACGAGACGGCCGCTCGTGATTTGCCGTGGCGACGGACGCGCGATCCCTACGCCATCGCCGTCTCGGAGTTCATGCTGCAGCAAACGCAGGTGGCGACCGTGTTGCCTTATTACGCGCGCTGGATGAAGCAGTTTCCGGCCTGGGCGGCGCTGGCCGAGGCGAGCGAGGAGGCCGTGATCAAGGCGTGGGAAGGCCTCGGCTATTACCGGCGCGCGCGGAACCTGCAGGCGCTGGCCAGGGCGGTGGTTGCAGTTCATGGCGAACTCCCGCGCGACGGTGATGGGCTGCGCGCGTTGCCGGGCATCGGTCCTTACACGGCCGCCGCGATCGGCAGCATCTCCTTCGACCTGCCGCTGGCAGTGCTCGACGGAAACGTCATGCGCGTGCTCACGCGCCTGCTGGCCTGCCCGGACGACATCGCGCTGCCCAAGACGCGCGACAAGCTGCAGCGAATCGCGGACGAGTTCCTGGACCGCAAGGACCCCGCCACGCACAACCAAGCCATCATGGAACTAGGCGCCACTATCTGCGTGCCGCGCAAGCCGCTTTGCCTGCTCTGCCCGCTGAAGCGCGATTGCCTGGGCCGGCCGCGGGCGGAGGAGTTCCCCGTGAAGACCCGCAACGCGATCGTGCGCCGCGAGGAAACCATTGCCATCCTCCAACACGGTGAACGGTTCTACTGCGAGCAGGTACCGGAAGGCAAACCATGGCACGGCCTCTGGCGCTTTCCCGATTTCGATCCGGCCCGCATGATCGAAGGCGAGGAGATTGGGCGCCTTCGCTACGGCATTACCAAATACGCCGTGACCATGCGAGCCGTGGCGGCACAATGGAAAAAGCGGGCGCCCGTCGCTCCGGAGATCCGCTACCTCAAGCGCGAGGAAATGGAGGGGCTCGCCTTTGCCGCCCCGCACAGGAAGTTGATCGACCGTGTTCCGCACACGAAACAACTATAAATCATCTACGAACAATCAGTTCGCTTACATGTATTTTCTGCGTTTGAACGCCGCGATGTCTTCTGTTTTGAGCTCGAACCATTCACCATTTTTACGTTTCTCAGCGAAACGTCGGTGCCAATACGTTTCGACGCCAGCGGGATCGTCAGTGGGAATTTGATGAATGATAGTGGCCTTATCGGGCAAGTGGATGGCCAATTCTCTTTCACGTCGACCTACCGCATTCGTTTTACCGATCTTGTAGTTCCGACCTGATGCTAAAAGGTAGACAAACCCGATAATAGGAGGGTTCGCGGTTACCTTCGATATTCCAGGTACGGATTCATCTAATGCTTCCCGAATCTTCCTGCAAATAGCCAATGTGTTGGGATAGCTATCTTCAACTTTGACATGAGCCAATACTTTTTCCGCGATTTGCTTTTTAGAGCCTAGGCGTTGAAACGTTGCTGGGTGAGGAAACCCTTTTTCGTTGTACGCGAAAAGACGCAATTCACTGATTACCGGAAATCGTCCTAATTGCTCAATTTTGGGTATGAGTTTCTCTAACAAAAATTGTTCAGAGTAGGCGCTAGTCAGCTTGTTCGGATTCAGGCCTGCCTCTGCAACAGCGTCACTCCACCTTGCCCAAAACCTTCCCTTCCAATCGTATTCGAGAATTCCGGTAAGTTGTGCGAATCGTCTATGCCCCAAAGCAACGCCACTATTTTCCTTCGCGGTACGCGCGATTTCGTCAAGAACGTACTGCTTCTCCATGCCGTCTTAGAGAAGCATAATGATAAGAAACGATTTTCAAATAAAATCGTCTAGCGAGCCTACCCCTTGCTTTCAGCGCGCCGCCGCTTGTTCTCGTCGAGAATGCGCTTGCGGAGACGGAGGCTGGTGGGTGTGGCTTCGACGAACTCGTCCGGTCCGATGTACTCCAGCGCTCGCTCGAGGCTCATCTTAATGGGCGTGTCGAGCTGGATGCCCTTGCCGTCGCCTTGCGAGCGCATGTTGGTCAGCGCTTTCGCCTTGCAGGGATTGACCGCCATGTCGTCTGGCCGGGAGTTTTCGCCCACGACCATGCCGGCGTAGATGGCCTCGCCGGGGCTGATGAAGAGGCGGCCGCGTTCCTGGATGTTGTTGATCGCGAACCCGGTCGCATCGCCCGATTCCATGGAGACAAGCACGCCGTTGAGACGCGTGGTGATCTCGCCGCGCTTCGGGCCGTATTCCTTGAAGAGGTGGCTCATGAGACCTTCACCGCGGGTGAGGTTGACGAGGTCGGTCTCGAACCCGATCAGGCCGCGCGTGGGGATGATGGCCTCCACCGAGACCGTGGTCTGGTGGTGGTTCATGTTGACGATCTCGCCCTTGCGGTTGGCCAGGTTCTGCAGGATATCGCCAAGCTTGTCGCTGGGCGTTTCGACGTAGAGCGTTTCGATCGGCTCGAGGATGTTGCCGGCGGCGTCCTTATGGAAGATCACCTCGGGGCGGGAGACCATGACCTCGAATCCTTCGCGGCGCATCTGCTCGACCAAAATGGCGATCTGCATTTCGCCCCGTGCGCTGACTTCGAAAGTGCCGGCCGCGTCGGTGTCGGCAACCTGGATGCTGACATTAGTGCGGGTCTCCCGGGTAAGGCGGTCCTTGATGTGGCGCGCGGTAAGGAACTTGCCCTCGCGGCCCGCGAGAGGGGAGTCGTTGACCAGGAACTGCATCTTGATCGTGGGCGGATCGATGTCGACAAAAGGCAGAGGCTCGGCGGTCTCCGAATCCGTCAGCGTCTCGCCGATGAACACGTCCTCGATGCCCGCGATGCCGACGATGTTGCCCGCAGCCGCGTCGTTAATCTCGATCTTGGCCAGGCCGGCGTGGGAAAGAATCTTGGTCACAGCGCCCTTTTCGCGCGTGCCGTCCTTGTGAATGCAAATGATCTTGTCGCCGACTGTGACCTTGCCGCCGGTGATCTTGCCGTAGGCGATTCGGCCGATGTAGTCGCTGTAGTCGAGATTGGAGACGAGCATCTCGAAGTGCTTGTCGGCATTCGCCACGGGCGGCGGGATCTTCTCGATGATGGCGTCGTAAAGCGCGGTCATGCCGGCGTTGCGCGTCTCGTCGTCCAGATGGCCCTTCCATTCCTTGACGGCGAAGCCGAGCTTGGCTGAGGCGTAGATGGCGGTAAAATCGAGCTGCTCGTCCGTGGCGTGGAGTTCGAGGAAAAGCTCAAAGATCATGTCGAGCACCTTGTGGGGGCGCGCGTTTTCGCGATCGATCTTGTTGATGACGATGATGGGCCGTGCGCCAACTTCAAGCGCCTTGCGCAGCACGAACTTGGTCTGCGCTTGCGGCCCGTCGAAGGCGTCGACGACCAGCAGCACGCCGTCGATCATCTTCAGGATGCGCTCGACCTCGCCGCCGAAGTCGGCGTGGCCGGGGGTGTCAACGATGTTGACGTGGTAATCGTTGTACTGGAACGCGGCGTTCTTGGCCTTGATCGTGATGCCCTTTTCGCGCTCGAGGTCCATCGAGTCCATCACGCGCTCAACCACGGCCTGGTTGGAGCGGAAGGTGCCCGACTGGCGCAGGAGCTGGTCGACGAGAGTGGTCTTGCCATGATCGACGTGCGCGATGATGGCGATATTGCGAATCTTTTCCATAGTGAGAGGCCCGGGAAACGGGAACCCGAGACGCTAGCGGTCGCCCTTTAGTGCCGCAAGGTGTTTCTTGCAGGTTAAAGTAAAGGCGAAGTCACGGGAGCAGCTGGAGAATAAGTCGCCGCGCACTCCCGGAGGCTAAATCGCAGCGGACTCTGGGCACCATGCCAAAAGCGAAGGATCTCAACGACCAAAAGCTCCTCGTGAACGCGATAAGCAATGACGTAGTTCCCAACAGCGAAGCTGCGGGTGTTCCGAAAGCGTTGCAGAAGAGGATGACGTGCGGGAAACGTCTGAAGTGAATAGGCGTTTTTCAAAAGGCCAAGGCAAAGCTTACTCGCCGCTTCCGGATCATGCTCCTGAACGTAGGTCCAGGCGATGGAGAGGTCGCGGCTAGCGCGTAGACTTAGGCGGACTTCGTACGCCACGATTCGACTTCCTCGATCATTTTTTCGATGGGGATCATCGGGCCTTCATCCGCAGATCGAATTCCTTCCTCCACCGCCGCGATAAACTCAGGAGTTTCCTCGTAGTGGCTGATTGGCGCAACTCCGACTCCGAGCAGGAAAGCTTCGCGCTCGTGCTCATTCAGCTTTTCGAACTCCTCGATCAGTTGCTCGACGCTCATCTTAAAATTCTAGGCTCACCGTGATCCATCGATCAAGCTGCTTCCCGAAAGGCCAGATGCTAGCCCACAAACCGGCCAATGCGCTCTACTGCAATCTCGAGCTGCTCCATGCCGGTGGCGTAGCTGCAGCGCACACATCCTTCGCCGCTCGGGCCGAAGGCGGTGCCGGGCACGACGGCGACTTTCTCGTGCTTGAGCAGGCCCATGGCGAACTCGTGCGAGGACTTGCCCGTGGCGGAGATGTTCGGAAACAGATAGAACGCGCCGCGCGGCTCGAAGCACGAGAGCCCAAGCTGGCGCAGTCCATGTACGAGGAAGTTACGGCGCAGCCGGTATTGCTCGCGCATGGCGATCATGCCCTGCTTGCCATGGCGCAGCGCCTCCAGCGCCGCCTCCTGGCTGACGATGGGAGCGCAGAGAATGCCGTATTGATGGATGCGCATCATCGCGTCGATTAGCGGCGCGGGTGCGCAGGCGTAACCAATTCGAAATCCGGTCATGGCAAACGCCTTGGAGAAACCGTGCAGGAAAATCGTGCGCTCGCGCATGCCGGGCAGCGACGCGATGGAGGCGTGCGGTTCCGCGTAGGAAAGCTCGGAGTAAATCTCGTCGGTGATCACCAGCAGGTTGTGCTCGCGACAAACCTTGGCGATCTCCTCCAGCTCCGCAGCCGTCATGACGCCGCCCGTGGGATTGGTCGGGAAGTTGAGGAGCAGGACCTTCGATCGCGGCGTGATGGCGGCCCGCAAGGCTTCGGGCCGCAGCTTGAACTCGTCTGCCTCCCGCGTGTGCAGGGCGACGGCGTGGCCGTGCGCCAGCGCGATGCTTGGGCTGTATGACACGTAACAGGGCTCGTGATAAAGCACCTCGTCGCCGGGATTCAGCACGGCGCGGAGCGCGAGATCGAGCGCCTCAGATACGCCCACGGTGACGAGAATCTCGGTCGAGGGCTCGTACTCCAGCGTGTAGTCCTCGGCCAGGTAGGCCGCGATGGCCTCGCGCAGCTTCATCAGGCCGAGATTAGAGGTGTAGCCGGTCTTGCCGCGTTCCAGTGCATAGATGGCGGCCTCGCGGATGTGCCAGGGGGTGACGAAGTCGGGCTCGCCAATACCGAGCGAAATGACGCCCTGCATGTTCTGCACGATCTCAAAAAAATCACGAATGCCCGAGCGCGGTATGGCGCGGACGTGGTCGGCAACGTAGTCGTTCGGAGTCGGGTTCACGGGTGACGAGGAGGCTAGGGAAGATATCGGCAGGTGCATGGCGGAACGGAGCGGCGCGGCAAGGTCAGGGGCTGACTTTGAGGCGCTCCTCGTACACGACGGCTTCGCGAAGCACGCCCTGAATCTTGTAAGTCTTCAGGTTGAAGTGGGTCGCGGTCGAAAGCACCCCGGTGAGGGTCGAAAGCTTCTCCGAGACAAAGCCGGCCACGTTTTGCAGCGTCTCGCCCTCGACGAAGACGAGCAGGTCGAAGCCGCCGCTCATGAGGAAGCAGGAGGTCACCTCGGGATACAGCGCGATGCGGTTGGCCAGCCGGTCGAAGCCGCCCTCGCGCTCCGGCGTGACGCGCACTTCAATCACCGCCTTGACGCCGACGCGCTTCGCCCGCTCGTCGTCCACGATGGCCTTGTAGGCGAGAATGACCCGGTCATCCTCCAGCTTCTGGATGCGGGCGCGCACGTCCTCGGGCGTTGTGCTCAGTTGGGCGGCTAACACCTCCGGCGTAGCCAGGGCGTTTTCCTCCAGAAGATCAAGCAGCGGGTCCATCGGGAGAGACTAGCCGCTCGGCGCCGATGTGTCGAGGCGCGGTCCGGGCGAGGGTGCCCGTTCTTGCAATCGAAGGCGCAAATTCTAGCATGCCGCATGTCTGCCGCCGGGACCGCCCGACCTGCCACCTTCGATGCGCCGCTGGAGGGGCTGCGGGGACTCGCGTGCCTGCTGGTGCTCGCGGCGCATCTGTTCTTCGAGCGCATCGATCCGCGCTTCGCCCCGGCGAACTTCTGGAGCACCAACCTGCCCATCGGTCGCGAGGCGGTGATGCTCTTCTTCCTCATTTCCGGCTACGTCATCGGGCTCGTCTCGCGCACGGAGCATTCGCCTTCGGAAAAAGGGCTGTTTCTCTGGAAGCGGTTCCTTCGCCTTGTGCCGCTTTACTGGCTGGCGATCGCAGCCAGCGTCGCGGCCTTTCCCATCGATACCTTCCACTCCATCATCGCGCAGATCTTCTTTCTCCAGAACACAGAGCCCTATTTCGGCATGCGCCTGACGGTGATGAAGTCGAACTTCAACCTTTGGAGCCTCAACTACGAGGTCTTCTATTACCTGACCTTCCTCATCACCTGGCGTTTGCGGCCCAGTGCGCGGGCCCTCGGACGCTTGATCGCCATTCTCATCGCCATCGGATTCATCGGCTGGATCTTCCCGCATTTCCCGCGGATCGTCACCGGCTACGCGGTGGGCGGCGCGTTTTGGTATGCGGGCCTGTGGCTCGTTTGGTATGGCCGGCCAGTCGCCGCTGGAACGCGGAACCTCCGGCCGTGGATTTCAATGCTGCTGCTGCTTGAGTGCACCCCGCATCTCGCCGCGCTGCAGATTTTCATGACGGATTTGGGCTTTCGCTGGCCCTCCGACCCTGAGTTTCCCTTTGTCTCCCTGCGCGAGCTGCAGGTGCTGCCGATCGGCTTCATCATCCTGGCCGCCGCGACGCGCCGCCAGCTTCCGCTGCCCCGACTGGTCTGGACGTTGGCCCTCCTTCAGCCAGCGGGAATCCTGCTCGCGCATGTCGTCACCGGAAACTTCGCCGCGCTCCAGGCGGAGCGCCTTCCCGCCACTCTCTTTCTCATCGCGCTCCTGTGCGCTCCCTGGCGCATGACGGAATCGTGGCTGACGTGGCTGTGCCCGACCGGCCTGATCTCCTATGCCGTCTATATCTTCGCGCGGCCGGTGCAATACCTCATCTACCGGCATTTCCCTGATTTCTCCGGCACGTGGTGGACGTACCTCACACGAATCGCCGTGGCGCTGGCGCTGACCCTCCTCGTCGGCTACGTCATGGAATCGATCGTGCAGCCTCGCATCCGCGCCTGGCTCAGGCGCACTGTCGAGCCGCGCATTCTGGGTAACCACGCACACTCCAAGGCGGTTCCGGCTTCAAGCCCCGTTTAAATAACAAAGCCCCGACGAGTCGCCGGGGCTTTGCTCATTGTGCGCCGCAGATCGGCGTGGCTAACCTACATGTGGGCGATGATATTGTCGCCGAACGCCGAGCAGCTGATCTTCTCCGCGCCTTCCATCTGGCGGGCGAAATCATAGGTCACCTTCTTGCTGGCGATAGCACCGTTGAGTCCCTTGAGGATCAAATCGGCAACCTCGGTCCAGCCCATGTAGCGGAACATCATCTCGCCCGAGAGCACGACGGAGCCCGGGTTGACCATGTCCTTGTTCGCGTACTTCGGCGCGGTGCCGTGCGTAGCCTCGAAGATGGCGTGGCCGGTGAGGTAATTGATATTGCCGCCCGGCGCGATGCCGATGCCGCCGACCTGCGCCGCGAGCGCGTCGGAGAGATAGTCGCCGTTCAGGTTCAGCGTGGCGATGACATCAAAATCCTCGGGACGCGTGAGCACCTGCTGCAGCGTGATGTCCGCAATGGCGTCCTTGATGATGAGGCCGTTGGGCAGCTTGCACCACGGCCCGCCGTCGACTTCCACCGCGCCAAATTCCTTCTTCGCCAGCGCATAGCCCCAGTCACGGAACGCGCCCTCGGTGTACTTCATGATGTTGCCCTTGTGGACGAACGTGACCGACTTTTCCTTCTGGTCGATGGCGTACTGGATGGCCGCGCGCACCAGTCGCTCCGTGCCGGGACGTGACACCGGCTTGATGCCGACGCCGACCTCGCCCGGGAACTCGCCGCCGAAGCGGATTTTCTTAAAGTCCTTCGGGTAGCTCTGCTTGAGAAACTCCAGCACCTTGAGCGCCGGCTCGCTGCCCGCCTCGAAATCGATGCCGGCGTAGATGTCCTCGGTGTTCTCGCGAAAGATGACCATCTTCACTTTTTCCGGCGCCTTCACCGGCTGGGCACCCCGGTGAAATATTGCACCGGGCGCAGGCAGACGTAGAGATCGAGCATCT